>NZ_JBZGBY010000005.1:0-199420 GCF_059159975.1 Cellulosimicrobium sp. BMG9.22
GGCCGTCGCGGTGTCCGTCGCGTGTCCGGCAGGTCCCCCTCAGAAGCCCGTGTAGTTCGGGGCCTCGACGGTCATCTGCACGTCGTGCGGGTGGCTCTCCTTGAGCGACGCGGACGTGATGCGGATGAAGCGGCCCTTCTCCTGCAGCTCGGGGACGGTCCGCGCGCCGACGTAGAACATCGTCTGGTGCAGACCGCCGACGAGCTGGTGCGCCACGGTGCCGAGCGAGCCCTTGTAGGGCACCTGGCCCTCGATGCCCTCGGGGACGATCATGTCGTCGCTCGTGACCTCGGCCTGGAAGTAGCGGTCCTTGGAGTAGGACTTCTTGCCGCGCGAGGACATGGCACCCATCGAGCCCATGCCGCGGTAGGCCTTGTACTGCTTGCCCTTGACGAGGATCGTATCGCCGGGCGACTCCTCGGTGCCGGCGAGCATCGAGCCGAGCATGACGGACTCGGCGCCGGCGACGATGGCCTTGCCGATCTCGCCCGAGTGCCTCATGCCGCCGTCGGCGATGACCGGCACACCGGCCGGGCGCGCCGCGAGCGACGCCTCGTAGACCGCGGTGACCTGCGGGACGCCGACGCCGGTGACGATGCGGGTCGTGCAGATCGAGCCCGGGCCGACGCCGACCTTGACGGCGTCCGCGCCCGCGTCGACGAACGCCTGGGCGCCCTCGCGCGTGGCGACGTTCCCGCCGATGACCTGGACGTCGCGCGTCGCCGGGTCGGACTTCAGGCGCGCGACCATCTCGATGAGCATGCGCACGTTGCCGTGCGCGGTGTCCGCGACGAGCACGTCGACGCCGGCGTCGATGAGCGTCGTCGCGCGCTGCCACGCGTCGCCGAAGTAGCCGATCGCGGCGCCGACGAGGAGCCGGCCCTGCCCGTCCTTCGAGGCCTGCGGGAACTGCTCGGACTTCACGAAGTCCTTGACGGTGATGAGCCCGCTGAGCCGGCCGTCCGCGTCGACGAGCGGGAGGCGCTCGAGCTTGTGCTTGCGCAGGAGGGCCGTCGCCTCCTCGCGCGAGATCCCCGCGGGCCCGGTGATGAGCGGCTGCGGGGTCATGACCTCGTCGACCTTGGTCGTCGCCCACTCCGCGACGGGCGTGAAGCGCAGGTCGCGGTTGGTGACCATGCCGATGAGGCGGCGCTCGGCGTCGAGGACGGGGAACCCGGAGATGCGGTACTCGCCGGCCGTCTTGTCGAGCTCCTCGAGCGTCGCGTCGGGGCCGATCGTCACGGGGTTGTCGATGATCCCCGTCTGGGTGCGCTTGACGAGGTCGACCTGCAGCGCCTGGTCCTCGATGGACAGGTTGCGGTGCAGCACGCCGATGCCGCCCTGACGGGCCATGGCGATCGCCATGCGCGACTCGGTCACCGTGTCCATGGCCGCCGAGACGAGCGGGACGCGGATCGAGATCTCGCGCGTGAGGCGCGTCGTCGTGTCGATGTCCGACGGCGCCAGGTCCGAGTAGCCGGGCTGCAGCAGGACGTCGTCGTAGGTGAGGCCGAGGAACCCGAACGGGTCACGGTCAGGCACCGGAGCAGCGACGGAGACGGGGGCGGGCACGGAACCGGGGACGGGCGAGACGGTCACACCTGGATTCTACGCCGGGAGCCCTCCGCGCATTCCCGCCCGGCAGGCGCCGCCGGGGCCGCTCGCACCTCAGCGGACGACGGCGAGCAGCTCGTGCAGGAGACCCGGGAAGCTGCGCACGCGGTGGACGGTCGCGGCGAGCGGCAGGTCGCCGGCGGCCTCGTCGCTGGGCAGGCCGACGAACACGGGCAGGCTCGGGTTCGCCTCGTGCGTCGCGTGGACGATCCCGAGGTCGGGCCGCGCCTGCGTGGTGACCATCGCGACGGCGGACGGACGGACCATCGTCACGAGCTCGAGCGTGCGGTGGACGTTGGCGGGGCCGGTGACGATGCGCGCCATCGCGCCGTGCGACGCGAGCGACGCGGCGAGGGCGTGCGCGGCGAGCGGCAGGGGCTCGTCGGGAGCCGCGAAGACGAGCACGATGCGGCGCATGCGGCTCGGGTGGTTCCGCGGCGGCCCGCCGGCGGCGACGAGGGCGTCCTCGCTCACCTGCGTGTACTCACGCAGGGCGCCGAGCGTCGCGTTCGCGAGCACGACCTCGGGGACCTCGCCCGGGCCGGCCAGCACGGTCCGCTCGGCGAGCCGCCCGAGCGCGGGCTCCACGAGGTCCGACCACCACGCGGCCGGGTCTGCCCCCGCGGGGATCCGCAGCAGGCGGTCGCACGTGCGCTGGTCGTAGGCGATCGCGGCGTCGACGACGTCGGACACGCGGGTGGGGCGCGGCACGTCCCGCGCCCCGACGGCGCGCGGCGCACCCGACCGGAGCGGCTCGCCACCCGGCACGGCACGGAGGAAGGGGCGCGACGGTGTGTCGGGGACCGTCGCGGGGACCCTCTCCGCCGGTGCTTCGTCGTCGACGCCCGTGGCCCTCGCTTCGGCATCCAGCTCGTCGGGGGAGACGCCGCCGCGGTGCGCGTCGAGCTCCTCGGCCCCGGCAGCGAGCGCGGCCCGGGCGGCGTCGGCGGGTGCCACGCCCTCGAGGGTCAGGCGCCGCATGACGACCAGGCGCGCGACGTCGTCGTCCGTGTACCGCCGGTGCGACCCCGCGCGGTGCTGCGACGGACCGAGCCCGTAGCGGCGGTCCCAGGTGCGCAGCGTCGCGGGCGCGACGCCGAGCCGGCGCGCGACGGCGGCGACGGCGAGGCCAGGGCTGGTGGACATGCTCGGTCGGGATCCCTCAGGGTCAGGGGCGGACCGGACGGGGGTCATGCATCGATTCTGCCGAGCGCGCTCGCGTCCCGCCACCTCGCCGAGGTCACAGTCGTGCACCCTTCGCGCCAGCAGTGGGCTGAATATGTTCACGTCGCACTCAAACGCGCCAGTCGAGTCTCGATCGCGCCATCGCTCCACCCGGGCATGCACCGTTTGCTGAAGCGGTCCGTCGGGCGATCGCGACGACCTGCCCGTTCACGGTTTCGACACAGGGGCTTGAACAACTTCTGCAACGCTTGTAGGTTGTTCGCCATGGCAGAGATCTCGAGGCTCCCCGGACCGGTCATGGAACTCTGGGAGTGGCAGTACCAGGGTTCGTGTCGCGACGAGGACGACACGCTGTTCTTCCACCCCGAGGGCGAGCGAGGGTCGACCCGCCGGCGTCGCGCAGAATCGGCGAAGGCGATCTGCCACTCGTGCCCCGTGATGATGCAGTGCCGCGAGCAGTCGCTGCGCGTGCGCGAGCCGTACGGCGTGTGGGGTGGGCTGAGCGAGGACGAGCGCGCCGCGATCCTCGCCGGCGGCGCGCGACGCACGGGCTGACGACCGCCTTACGGAACCCGAGACCCCCAGCACGGCCCCGGTCCGACGACGCACCGGGCGCACGTGCGCACGACCGTGGGCGGTGGGGCGACCGTCCGCGGACGCAGCAGGGCCCCGCGACCCGAAGGTCGCGGGGCCCTGCCGTGCAGAGCGGTCGGCGTCAGCCGACCACCACGGCGAGGATGTCGCGCGCGGACAGGACGAGGTAGTCCTCGCCGCCGTACTTGACCTCGGTGCCGCCGTACTTGCTGTAGATGACCTTGTCGCCGACGCTCACGTCGAGCGGGACGCGGTTGCCGTTGTCGTCGACACGGCCCGGACCGACCGCCAGGACCTCGCCCTCCTGGGGCTTCTCCTTGGCGGTGTCCGGGATGACCAGGCCGGATGCGGTCGTGGTCTCGGCCTCGAGGGCCTTCACGACGATCCGGTCCTCGAGCGGCTTGATGGGGACCGACACGTCGGACCTCCCCTTTCGCTATGAGAACTGCAACGGATGGGTCGAGCGCTCCCTGCCGGCCGTCGTCGCGGGTGCCGGACGGCATGATCGCTCGTGGTGCCGCCCTCGCGAACGGGAGCGGCACGCCTCAAATCTAGGTCGCCGTTAGCACTCGGTCAAGGCGAGTGCCAACCTGTCCGCGCTGCGCGTACCCGGGTTGTGGATACCCGCCTCGTCGGCCCGGCGCCTGCCAGGGTGGCGGAGTGACCTCGCCACCCACGATCGCCGACCTCCCGGAGGACCAGCGGCCCCGCGAGCGCCTGGCCCGGTACGGCGCCACCGGACTCACCGACGCCGAGCTGCTGGGGATCCTGCTCGGCTCCGGACGGCGCGGGGCGAACGTCGTCGACCTCGCAACTCGGCTCCTGGTGTCGCACGGCGGCGTCGGCGGCCTGCGCCAGGTCGACGTCACCGCGCTGTCCACCGAACCCGGGGTCGGTCCCGCCAAGGCCGCCCGCGTCGTCGCCGCCCTCGCCCTCGCTGCGCGGGCGGAGGCGTCCGTCGACGACCGCGCGGTCGTCGCGCGGTCCTCCGACGTCGCCCGCCTCGCGGCGACCCACCTCGCCGGGGCGCGGCGTGAACGCGTCGTCCTCGTGGTGTGCGGGGCGGGGAACCGCGCGCTCGCCACGGTCGTGGTGTCCGACGGCGGAGCGCACCATGCGTCGTTCCCCGTCCGCGAGGTGCTGGCGGAGGTCCTGCGACGCGACGGCGTCGCGTTCGCGCTCGCCCACAACCACCCCGGCGGCGACCCCACCCCGAGCATCGCCGACCGCGAGGTCACGCGGGCACTGCGAGACGCCGCCACCGGAATCGGGCTGCGCTTCCTCGACCACATTGTGGTCGCGGGCAGCGCGTGGGCGTCGG
Organism: Cellulosimicrobium sp. BMG9.22; assembly: GCF_059159975.1. Lineage (NCBI taxonomy): Bacteria > Bacillati > Actinomycetota > Actinomycetes > Micrococcales > Promicromonosporaceae > Cellulosimicrobium > Cellulosimicrobium sp. BMG9.22. Next base: position 4,715 of record NZ_JBZGBY010000005.1, read on the forward strand.
CCACGGAACCGAGGTGACCTGGCACCCTCGGGTCACGTCGCGAGCAGTCGGGCGAATTCCTCATTGCGAGCAGCGGGGAGCAGTCCGTCGGCAAGCGCCCTTCGACGAGTTTCCAACCGGGCAACGCGTCGGAGCACGGCAAGCCGTCGACCAACCTCACGCTGAACTTCGACCGACGGGAGCGGCGTCGTCAGTCCCTCGAAGGTTTCCGGGTTGAGTCGTCGCCGCCGGAGATTCGTCCCCTTGGAGACGCCGCCGACCCTCTCCGCAAAGGACTCCCACGTGACGAGGGCCTCGAGAAAGTCCCGATCGGCCCTGTCTGAATCGATCTCGTACGTGATGAACTCTGGCGAGGTGTGGCGACCATCGAGCTCCTCGGGGACAACACCGAACGCACCCTCCCAGGCGCCGAGCTTGAGGTAGATCAGGTCACCCGCACGGACGCGAGAGAGCCGTGGGTACTTCGTCTCTGTCCCTCCGAGCGTTCCGGCGTCGAAAGCACCACGCCCACGGTTGCGCATCCCCAGCATCGCGTAGCGCGCCTCGTCGACGACCTCGACCGACTCGGTGCGCCGACTGACAAAGCTGCCGATCCTGGTCAGTGGCGCACCATCGAGCGCTGCAGCGAGGACCTGGGCGCTCACCGATACCGAACTGTCCCCGCGTGCCGCGATCTGCCGAGAGACTCGGTCAACGTGGTCGAGGCGGGCGGCGATGGCGCGCTGGGTGGGGAGGTCCGGGAGCGGAACCGTCGCCGCCTCGAAGCGCTCCGGTGCGACTCGTTGACGGCGTTGCCCCAGTCCGTTCGTCGACCTGGCCAGTTGATCGACAAAGCCGTCCCATCGAACCGTGTGACTCAGGTATCTAGAGTCGATCTGGCTCTCGTCGACCTCGTACGTAGGGAATTCGCTCGACACCCACCCGTCTCGCTCGGCGATCGTCACCGAGCCCTCCCAAGCGAACAACTTGCTGAATACGAGGTCGCCGGCCCGCAGCGGGCTCAGACGGGGGTACTTCGTCTGCGAGCCACGAATGACCTCGCGGACGAACGACCCCCGACCACGATTCAGCAGTCCGATCATGGTGTATTCCGCGTCCGGATCAACTGGTTGCGCATCTGCTCGACGGCTAAGAACCCGGCCGATCGAGACGTTTCGAACGCTCATTCAGCACGCTCCGCACGAACGTCCGCGCGCAGGCCGCGCAGGAGGTCGAGGATCTGCTCCTCGACCTCGACGAGCTCGTCGAGGATCTCGGCGACCGGACGGTTCTCCAGCGTGTCGCCCACGTGGGGGTTGCGGAGGTCAAGGTCGTATCCGCGCTCCACGATGTCCGCGACCGGGACGTTCCACGCGTGCGCGTCCTCGACGCGCGCCTTCCGTCGCTCGGGGCCGGCACCCGGCTCACCCCACCACGCGGCCAGGTCGGCGAACTCCTCGTAGCGCAGCGGCTTCGTCTTGGTGTACTTCTTGCGCCCCTCGGGCAGGGGCAGCTCGTAGAACCAGACGTCCGTCGTCGGGCGCCCTGCCTCGAAGAACAGGAGGTTGGACGGGATGGCGGTGTACGGCTCGAACACGCCGTTGGGCAGCCGGACCACGGTGTGCAGGTCGAACTCCTCCAGCAGCTTCTTCTTGATCCGCCCACCCACGCCCTTGTCGAACAGCGTGCTGTTCGGCACCACCACGGCCGCCCGGCCGCGCTTGCGCGCGATGCGCGCCATGACGGCCTGGAGGAACAGCCACGACGTCTCCGCCGTCTGCATCCCCGCCGGGAAGCCCTTCGCGACCTCGGCCTCCTCCTCGCCGCCGAAGGGCGGGTTGGTGAGGACGACGTCGACGCCGTCGTCCCGCTGCTCGCGCAGCGGCGACAGCAGGGAGTTCCCCCGCACCACGTCCGGGTCGAGCGCACCGTGCAGCAGCAGGTTCATCTGGCACAGCAGGAACGGCTGCGGCTTCTTCTCGAACCCGCGCAGCGAACCACGCGTGCGCTCGCGGTCCGCGACCGTCGTCGTCTTCCGCGCGACGTGCTCGTGCGCCTCGACGAGGAACCCGCCGGTCCCCGTCGCGGGATCCATCACGGTCTCGCCCACCTGCGGGTCGACCATGTCCACCATGAAGCGCACCACCGGCCGGGGCGTGTAGAACTCCCCCGCGTCGCCGGCCGAGTCCCGCATCTCCTTGAGCATCGACTCGTAGACGAGCGCCATGGTGTGCAGATCGTCGGAGGAGTTGAAGTTGACGCGGTCGATCTCCTCGGCCAGCTCCGCGAGGAGGTAGCCGGAGAGCATCCGGTTGTGCACGTCGGCGAAGACCTGCCCGATGACGTCGCGCTCGCCGCCGCGCGCCCCGGTGCCCGCGACTCCGGCCAGGTGCGGGATGAGGTTGCCGTTGACGAACGTGATGAGCGCCTCGCCGGTCCTGGGCGTGCCCGCGGCCGATCCCGCCCAGTCGCGCCACCGGTTCGGAGCGTCGAGCAGCGGGACGTAGTCGTCCTCGATCAGCTCGCGCCGCAGCTCGTGGTCGTCGAGCGACTTGAGGAACAGCATCCAGGAGAGCTGCGGGATGCGGTCGGCATCGCCGTTCAGCCCCGGATCCTTGCGCATGATGTTCCGCGCACGTTTGATCACCGTCGTCAGCTCGGCGCGGGACGACGTGGGACGGGCGGCGTTCACGGGGACTCCTGTCGGGAGGCATGGTCACGGAGAGCAACGGAATACAGGTCACGCGCGAGAGCGAGGGCATCGGTCAAGGTCCTCGCCGAGACGTCGTACGGAGCGGCGAGATCTGCGTAGTCGGTGACCCAGGCCGCGGGCGGGTCCGGCAGCAGGACCGGTGGGTCCGCTCCGTCCCGCACCTGGAAGACGACCCGGAGCCGATCGCCGAGCCGGGCATCGTCGAGGGCCCCGGACTCCACGAGGAGCACGACGTCGAGGAGGTCCTTGACCCGCGTCGACGGGCGAGGGTGCGCGTCGACGGCGCTCAGGGCGTGGAGCTTCTCCGCGGCGTGCTGCGCCGTGTCGACGGCCGTCACCGTGATCGGTCGCCAGCCCGGTTCGGCGACGAGCTCGGGCAGCGTGATCTGCTCGGTCCCTCCGGCGACCTCGTCGGGCCGCGCAACCACGTCCACCCGGAGGTTGACGAAGTCGCGACCCGCCAGGAGCGCGGTCACCGACAGGCGTGCGCCGGCGCCACCGAGCTGCTCGGCGTCGCCCAGGTGCGCACGCGCTCCGGCCACGCGGAAGACGAAGCCGTCGCCGTCGATGTCGCGCTCCAGCGACTCCGCGAGCAGCTCTGCAAGATCGTCCCGGCCGCCCGCGGGGGACGTGACGAGATCAAGGTCCTTGGTCGCCCGTGCGCGGGAGCCGAGGCGCGCCTCCAGCAGGTAGCCGCCCTTGAGCACCCACCCGTCGTCGAGACGTCGCAGCAGCCGCTGGAACGCGAGGTGGCGCCGCAGCCGGTTGACGTCCTGGGCACGCTCACGGGCCAGGAGCTGGAGCCGGGCGTCCAGGCTCGCTCGCAGCGCCGCCGGCTCCCGAGGCGTCATCGCCCGGCCGCCGCGAGCGCGCGCTCGATCCGCAGCGCGGCCCGGTCGCCCCCCTCGTCGGCACGCCCTCGCAGGGCGCGGGCCGTGACGAGTCCGCGGTCGAGCGCCTCGGCGACCGCCTCGTCGACGGCCTCCTGCCCGGCGGTCGACGCGACGTCGAGCAGCGTGCGGAGCGGTGTCGTCACCCGGAAGGCACCGCGATCCTCGACGTCGGCGTCCGGCACGGTTCCCGACACCGTGCGCACCGCGGGATGACGCGCACGAAAGCCCTGCGGCACGGTCATCGTCACCTCCGCCGGGTCCAGCGAGCCCAGGTCGTGGACCGCGAGCGCCGTCGCGTGCGAGAGGATTCCCCGGCCGCGGCTCCACAGCGACCACAGCACGTAGACGTCCTCGATCTCGCTCGGCCAGTCCCGCAGCCGGAAGATCCCGCGCTCCACGCGCAGCCAGTTCCCCGCGTCCACGTGGTACTTCTGCCCCTGGTGGCTGAACCCGAGCGACACCGCCTGCGCCGCGGTGAAGTACCCGGCCTGGCGGTACGCGAGCGCGTGCAGCGCCTGCTGGGCATCACGGCGCTGCGTCACGGGATGAGCCTATCAGGCGTAGATACTCAAACTTTCCTTGAGTTTTGCGTCTCAACACGACACGTAGATCAAGCAACCTTGTCGTCCTCGTACAGCCACTTCTGCAAGTCGTCGACCCATGAGCGGATCGACGCTCCCCCGCCGAAAGCTTCCACGAGCTCGAGCACGGTCCCGCGCTCGCTCAGCGGGCGCACCTGAAGAGCGGCGAGCGTCACCTCGCCGATCCCCTCCTGCGCGTAGCGGTTGAGCAGAACGTCGATCACCTCGCGGGCGACGGAGCCGAGCCGCTCGATCTCCTCACCGTGGGCGACGCGCACACGCGCCGCCCGCTCCCGGCGCGTTCGCGGCTCGAGGTCCCAGGCGACCGACGACAGCACGTCGAACGCGTCGACGTCGGCCAGTCGGACGTGCTCCGCGAGCAGGTCGACGTCGATGCCGCGGCGATCCAGCTCCTGGTGGAGCGCGCGCCTCGCCTCCGGCTGCCCCCAGGCCATCCGCAGGTCGTCGGCCGACGGGAAGAGGGAGCGGACCCGATCGCGGACGAAGGCCCGGTACTCGAGCGTGGTGAGGCGCCCGGTGCCGGGATCGATCAGCTGCAGTCGTTCACCGAGCAACCGCACGGGCTCCCCCTCGACGGTGAGGATCCGCACGGGTACCGCCGCGGGACCTTCGCCGTCGCCGTGGAGATCACCGCCCGCCTCGTGCTGGAACTCCGGGTCGGGCTCCTCCACGCGGAGCACCCCGTCCTCCTCGACGACGCCCAGCGGGTCCTCGCCCTCGTCCACGACGAGGGTCTCGCCGTCGTGCACCACCTCCGTGCGCGGGGCCGGCAGCGGCCCGTCGAACTCGGGGTCACGGAACTTCGCCGAGGCGCCGACGTAGTCGACCACCTCGAAGTACTGCTTGCCCTTCGGCGGGTACAGGCGCGTGCCGCGCCCGACGATCTGCTTGAACTCGACCATCGAGCCCACCGGCCGGCACAGCACGACGAAGCGCAGGTCCTCGATGTCGACCCCCGTGCTGAGCAGGCGCGCGGTGGTCGCGGCCTGCGGAGAAACCGTCTCCGGATCCGTGAACGCCTGGAGAAAGCGCGCCCGGTCCGGCTCCGACCCGACGATCCGCACCGCCCACTCGGGGTCGCGCCGGGTCTTGTCCGGGTCCGCGGCGAGCAGGGCGGCCTTCATCTCGTACGCGTGCTGCGCGCTCACGCAGAAGACGACCGTACGTTCCCCCGGGTGCTCGCGGAGCAGACCGACGAGGTGCTCGGCCATCGCGGCCGTCCGGTCCGGGAGGGACAGGCGCCGTTCGAAGTCCGGTGTCGTGTAGACGCCCTCGGGGATCTCACGGCCGTCGACGTCGCGCCGCCCAGGCTCGGCCTCCCACCCGAACGCGTCCACGTCGAGGATCACGCGGCGCACGCGGTACGGCGCGAGGTACCCGTCCTCGATGCCCTGAGCGAGCGAGTACTCGTAGACCGGGTCGCCGAAGTACTCGTACGTGTCGACGTTCGTGTCCCGCTTGGGTGTCGCGGTGAGGCCTACCTGGACCGCTGCGTCGAAGTGGTCGAGGATCCCCCGCCAGCGGGACGTTGCCGCCGCGCTGCCACGATGGCACTCGTCCACGACGACCAGGGAGAAGAAGTCGCGCGGCAGCGACTCGAAGACGCTGGGCGGCGTCTCTCCCTCGCCGAGCTCCGCGGACTCGCCGTCGAGTCCCTGATACGTCGCGAAGTACAGGTCCCTGCTCTGGGAGGTCGAGTGCTTGGACAGGCGCGCCACCGGCTCGCGACCGAACGCCGCGACGAAGTCCGTCATGGGCTTCGACACGAGCAGGTCACGGTCCGCGAGATACAGCACGCGGTACGTGCGTCCACCGTCCAGACGGCGGCTCGCCTCACGCAGCTTGTGCACGAGCTGGAGCGCCGTGAACGTCTTGCCCGTCCCGGTCGCCATGAGCAGCAGCACACGGCTGCTGCCGGCGTCGATCGCCCCGATCACCCGCTGGACGGCCGCGCGCTGGTAGTACCGCGGCACCTTCACGTCGCGTCCCCCGTGCGAGCGCAGCACCCGGTTGTACGGGACGCGCGACGCGACAACGCCGCGGGCGCCCAGCGCGCGCCCTGCGGCGTACGCGTCCCAGAGCTCGCCCGGGCTCGGGAACCCTGCGACCCGTGTCTCGGTCCCGGCGTTCCGGTCGTGGAGCAGCACGTCGGCGCCGTTCGACGCGAACGCGAACGGCACGTCCAGCCGGACCGCGTAGTCGATCGCCTGGCCCACCCCGTCCGCAGCCGACCGGTACGCACGCTTCGCCTCGACCACCGCGACAGGGACCCCGTCCACCTCGAGCACGTAGTCAGCGACCCGCGGACGGCCCTTCGCCTGGCGCATCGCGTGCTCCGAGTCCCGGTTCTGGAGCGGGTACTGCTCGACGATCTGGCCCTCGCCCCACCCGGCCGTCCGGAGGGCAGGCAGGATCACGTCCCTGCACGTCGTCGACTCGAGAGGCCCCTGCACCATGCTGCAGATCGTACGAGCCGCCGCCCACACGGGCGCCCGCGGGACGTACCGCGCGCCGCGTCCCGCACCTCGGACTTCCCGTGCCCTCCGGCGCGGGTAGCCGGTCTCCCGTGGAAGGATCGACGCCATGGACGCCGCCACGCTGTCGAAGCTGCTCAGCCCCGAGGGCTGGGCGCTGCTCAGCGCGCTCCCGCCCTACGACGAGCAGCAGGCGCTCGTGCTGTCCGCGGGGCTGCGCGCCAAGGGTGTCGACCCCGAGCTCGCGGCCGCCGCGCTGACCCAGTCGCGACTGCGTGCGGCGGCGCGCAGCAAGCTCGGCGCGTTCGCCGACGGCATGCTCTTCACCCAGGCCGGCCTCGAGCAGGCGACGCGGCTCGTCGTCGCCGGCCTGCACGCCCAGCGGTACCGGGACGCGGGCGTGCACCGGGTCGCGGACCTCACGAGCGGGATCGGCGTCGACGCGCTCGCGTTCGCGGCGTCCGAGCTCGAGGTGCTCGCGACCGACGTGGACGAGCTCACCGCGGCGGTCGCGACCGTGAACCTGCGCCACTTCCCCGAGGCCGAGGTGCGCCACGGCGACGGCCTGGCCCTCGACCTCGAGGGCGAGCGGATCGACGGCGTCTACGCCGACCCGGCGCGCCGCACCCGCTCGGGCTCGCGCGTCTTCGACCCGAAGGCCTACGCGCCGCCCCTCGACGCAGTCTGGGCGCTGCGCGAGCGCGTGCCCGCGGTCGGCATCAAGGTGGGGCCCGGGATCTCGCACGACGGTCTTCCCGCCGACGCCGAGACGGAGTGGGTGTCGGTCGACGGCGACGTCGTCGAGGCGGGCCTGTGGTTCGGCCCGCTCGCCCCCGAGGGCCCGGGGCGCTCCGCGCTCGTCCTCACCACGCGCGCGGCGCCGGACGGCACGGGAGACACGCGCACCGCGACGCGCCGCCTGGCCCACCGCCCGGGTGACGACGACGTCGTGCCCGACGTGGGCGGCGTCGGGCAGTACCTCTACGAGCCCGACGGCGCGGTGATCCGCGCGGGCCTGGTCGCGCACGCCGCGCGCGACCTCGGCGGGCGCCTGCTCGACCGCACCATCGCCTACGTCACGACCGACTCCCCCGCCCGCCTCGACGAGTCGGGGCTGGCCGAGGGCCTGGCCCGGGGCTACCGGGTGCTCGACACGATGCCGTTCGGCCTCAAGCGGCTGAAGGCCTACCTGCGCGAGCGCGGCGTCGGACGCCTGACGATCAAGAAGCGCGGCACCGCGGTGACGCCCGAACAGCTGCGTCGCCAGCTCTCGCTCGCCGGGGACGCGACGGCGACGATCGTCCTCACGCGCGTGGGCGGGTCCCAGCAGGTGCTCGTCGTCGAGCCGCTGGAACATGCCGGCACGAGCGGCCGCGCGGAGGGGCCCCGGTGAGCACCGGGCCGCGCCGCACGGCCATCCCGTTCGCCCGGTCGGAGCGCTCGACCGTGGGACTCGAGTGGGAGCTCGCCCTCGTCGACAGCGACTCGGGCGACCTCCGCCAGGTCGCGCAGACCGTCCTCGACGCGGTGCGGCCCCCGGGCGCCGACTCGCACCCGTCGATCAAGCAGGAGCTGCTGCTCAACACCGTGGAGGTCGTCAGCGGGGTGTGCCGCACGGTCGGGGAGGCGGGGCGCGACCTCGAGCGCTCGATCGAGGAGATCCGCGCCGTGACCGACCCGCTGCGCGTCGAGCTCATGAGCGCGGGCACGCACCCGTTCGCCCGATGGGCGCAGCAGAAGGTCACCGACAAGCAGCGCTACAACACCCTCATCGACCGCACCCAGTGGTGGGGCCGGCAGATGCTCATCTACGGCGTGCACGTGCACGTCGGCATCGAGGACCGCGACAAGGTGCTGCCGATCCAGCGCGCGATGCTCACGACGTTCGCGCACCTCCAGTCGCTCTCGGCGAGCTCGCCGTTCTGGGGCGGCAAGGACACGGGGTACGCGTCGAACCGCGCGCTGATGTTCCAGCAGCTGCCCACCGCGGGGCTGCCGTTCCAGTTCGCGACGTGGGACGAGCTCGAGGGGTACGTCGCCGACATGCTGCACACGGGCGTCATCGACGCGTTCGACGAGATCCGCTGGGACCTGCGGCCCGCCCCGCGGTTCGGGACGCTCGAGACGCGCATCTGCGACGGCGTCACGAACGTCTCCGAGCTGCTCGCGCTCGCGGCGCTCACGCACTGCCTCGTGGAGCACTTCTCCACGCTGCTCGACGAGGGACGCGAGCTTCCCACGATCCCGCCGTGGTACGCGCAGGAGAACAAGTGGCGCTCGGCGCGCTACGGCATGGACGCCATCGTCATCCTCGACCGCGAGGGCAACGAGGAGCTCGTGACCGACGCCGTCGCACGCCTGCTCGTCGAGCTCGAGCCGGTCGCGGCCCGGCTCGGGTGCCTCGACGAGCTCGACGGCGTCCGGACGATCCTGCGGCGCGGCGCGTCCTACCAGCGCCAGCGGGCCGTGGCGCGGCGCAACGGGGGCGAGCTCGACGCCGTCGTGCGCTCGCTCGTCGCGGAGATGCGCGCGGGCCGCCCGCTGTAGCCGCACCACCGGCGGGCAATTCCCTTGCGGCCGTGCGGGATCCTGGGCGCATGGAACCTGCCGACTTCTACACCGGTCTCGTCGCCGAGCTGTACGCCCCGCTCAAGGGGCGGAACGAGGCGTCGGACCGCTACGTACGCTTCGTGCGCGAGGCCGGGGAGCCGTCGCTCGAGCTGGGGTGCGGCGACGGCGAGCCGCTGCTCGACCTTCGCGCGCTCGGCCTCGACGTCGAGGGCGTCGACTCGTCGGCGGACATGCTCGCGCGCTGCCGCGAGCTGGCCGCGCTGCGAGGGGTCGACGTCGTGCTCCACCACCAGCGCATGGAGTCGCTCGACCTGGGCCGCCGCTTCCGGTCGATCTTCCTCGCCGGGCCGACGTTCACCCTCCTGCCCGACGACACCACCGCGCTCGCCGCCCTGCGCGCGATCCGTGCGCACCTCACCGCGGACGGCACGGCGCTCGTCCCGCTGTTCGCCCCGGAACCGACACCCCCCGGCGACATCGGCACGTTCCGCGAGACGACCCGCGAGGACGGCGCGACGCTGCGCGTCGGGGTCGTCGCGGAGGAGTGGGACGAGGCGGCGCGCACCCGCCGGACGACGCTGCGCTACGAGCGCGTGGTCGACGGCGCGAGCACGGTCGACGACCGCGTGTGGACGATCCACTGGTACCCGCGCGCGGGATTCGACGAGATGGTCGCGGCCGCGGGCCTGATGACGGTCGACGTGCTGGACGACGACGGACACCCCGCCGGTCCGGACGACACGAGCGTCCGGTACGTGCTCCGCGCCGCCCGGTAGCCGCGTCGGCGGCGCTCACGACCGTCGCAGTCCGCGTCGCCTCAGTAGTCGCGGACGACGACGCCGAGCTCGGCCGCGCGGTCGGCGAGCCAGGTCTCGGACCAGTCGTCGGTGTCGCACGGCGACGACGTGCGGTCCGCCGCCTCGGCCGAGTACCCGCCCCACGACAGGACGCGGCACGTCGCGTCCGTCTCGAGCGCGTGCGTCCACTCCTCGTCCTCCGCCAGGCCCGAGTCGACGGCCGACTGCATGAGGTCGAACTCGTGCCACCACTGGAGCATGTGCGAGAGCTCGTGGGCGAGCAGGACCTGCTTCGCGGCGTCGTCGGCGCCGTCCGCCCACCACACGAACAGGACCTGCGGGTAGGAGGGGTGGAAGCAGCCCGCGTACCCGTCCTCGTACGAGCCGTGCTCCTCGACGTGCGTCATGCCGCAGTTGAGCGTCGCGTCGTCCGTGAACACGACGCGCACGCCCTCGTTCGCGGGGTTGAGGGCGAGCACCCAGTCGGTGGGGTCGGGGTGCTCCGGCAGGAACGGCGTCGTCTGCGTCGCCCCGGGCACCGGGTCCGGGAGCGGCTCGGCGTACTCACCGGCACGCCAGCGCTCCTCCATCCCGCTCGTCGAGGTTCCCGGGTCAGGGCTCGGGTCCTCCCACACCGTGGGCGGCGGGACAGCGCCCGCCTCCTCGGTCGGCAACCCGGGCACGTCGTCCGGGAGCCGGTCGCGCACCTCGTTCAGGAAGGGGACGGCGACCGACACCGCGAGCACGACCAGGAACATCACCGCTCGGCCCCACCCCCGGCGTCGGCGGCGCGACGCGCCCCACGACACCGTGGGTGCCCCGTACGCCGGCGCGGAACCCGGCGACCCGTAGGCCGGAGCGGGCTGCGACGGAGAACCGTACAGAGGGGCCGGTGACCCGTACGGCGGGGTCGGCGAAGCGTATGGCTGGGCCGGCGAACCGTACGGCTGGGCGGGCGCCCCGAACTGCTGGACCGGCTGCGCCGGCACCGTCTGCCGGGCGACGAGGTCGCGGTGCTGCGCGGCCCAGTACGCCGCAGCGCGCTCGGCCTCGGCCCGGTACGGCCCGGTGGACGACGCCGCGGCCTGCGCCCAGGCGCGGGAGCGGCGCAGCGCCTCGTCCGGGGTGAGCCCGGGCTCTGCCGTGGTGCTCACACGTGGGTCACGGTGAGCGGCATGGACGAGTCGACGCCGATGTCGAGTCTCGACGGCGCCACCCCCGCCCGCACGACGGCGGACCCGAGGGCCGCGATCATCGCGCCGTTGTCCGTGCAGTAGCGGATGGGCGGGATGCGCAGCTCGATGCCCGCCTCGGCGCAGCGCTTGGCTGCCATGTCGCGCAGCTGCGAGTTCGCGCTGAACCCGCCGCCGACGACGAGCGTCGACACGCCGTGCCGCCGGCACGCGGCGATGGTCTTGGCGGTGAGCACGTCGGCGACGGACTCCGCGAAGGAGGCCGCGACGTCGTGCACGGGGATCTCCTCCCCCGCGTCCTGGCGTGCCTCGACCCAGCGCGCGACAGCCGTCTTGAGGCCGGAGAACGAGAAGTCGTACGCGTGCTTCTCCTGGTCTTTGCGCGCCGTCAGCCCACGGGGGAAGCGGATCGCGTTCGGGTCGCCCTCGCGCGCGAGGCGGTCGATGTGCGGTCCGCCCGGGTAGGGCAGGCCGAGCAGGCGGCCGACCTTGTCGAACGCCTCGCCCGCGGCGTCGTCGAGGGTCGAGCCGAGCTCGGTGACCGACGTCGCGACGTCGTCGACCAGGAGCAGCGAGCTGTGCCCGCCCGAGACGACGAGCGCCATGACGCGCTCGGGGAACGCGCCGTGGACGAGCTCGTCCACGGCGGCGTGGCCGATGACGTGGTTGACGCCGTAGAGCGGCTTGCCGAGGGCCAGCGCGAGGGCCTTCGCGGCGGAGGCGCCGATCGTCAGCGGGCCGACGAGCCCGGGACCGGCGGTCACCGCGATCGCGTCCACCTCGGACAGGTCGACGTCGGCCGTGCCGAGGGAGCGCTCGATCGTGGGGATCATCGCCTCGAGGTGGGCGCGCGACGCGACCTCGGGGATGATGCCGCCGTACCGGGCGTGCTCGTCCATCGAGCTCGCGACGGTGTCGACGAGGAGCTCGCGACCGCGGACCAGCGCGACGCCGGTCTCGTCGCAGGACGTCTCGATGCCGAGCACCAGGGGCTCGCCGGGACTCACTGACAGCTCACTGGCACAGAGGGAACCATGGCGTCCAGGGTAGTCGGGTGCGCGGACGGCGCGTGCGCTGTCATGCACGTCACACCGTCTGCCCGGAAGACGATTGCGGTTTCAACCGTTCCCCTGGCATGAGCACCGACACCCTCGCGCCCGCGAGCCTCCAGATCGACGACACCACGGCCGACCGCCTCTTCCGCGAGGCGCGCACCACCGCGCAGTTCACCGACGCCGAGGTGACCGACGAGCAGCTCGCCGCGGTCTACGACCTCGTCAAGTGGGGCCCGACGGCCATGAACACCGTCCCGCTGCGCCTCCTCGCCGTGCGCACGCCCGAGGCCCGCGAGCGCCTCGTCGCGCACATGAACGACGGCAACAAGGAGCGCGTCGCGACCGCGCCGCTGTCGCTCGTCGTCGCGTACGACCCGGAGTTCCACGAGCACCTCGACACGCTGTTCCCGCACATCCCCGGCATGCGCGACACCCTGCACGGCGCCCCCGACATGCGCGACGGCATGGCCCGCGACAACGCCTACATCCAGGCGGGCTACCTCGTCGTCGGCCTCCGCGCCGCGGGCCTCGCCGCCGGCCCGATGAACGGGATGGACCGGGCCGGGATCGACGCCGAGTTCTTCGCCGACAACGGCTGGAAGTCCATGCTCGTCATCAACGTCGGCATCGCCGAGGGCGAGGGCACGACCTACCCGCGCGCGCCGCGGCTCACGCCCGAGCAGGCCATCACGACCGTCTGAGCACGCTCGTCCCGTCGGGTCCGGCCCGTCGACAGACCGCCCGACCGACCCGCACGTCCCGCCGAGGCGGCGCCCAATCGGGCGCCGCCTCGCGCGTCACCGGGAGGAGGCGCCCGTCGCCGCGGGCCGCCCCGGGTCGTTCGACCACTGCGACCACGAGCCCGGGTAGAGCGCCGCGTCGACGCCGAGGGTCGCGAGCGCCGCGACCTCGTGCGCCGCCGTCACGCCCGAGCCGCAGTACACGCCGACCCCCGGTCGCGCGTCCGGCTCCGTGCCGCCGGGCACGGCAGGCGCGGCACCGTCGGTGCCTCGTGCCGTCGCGACGCCCAGCCCGGCGAACCGCGCGCGCAGAGCGGCGGCGTCGAGGAACGTCCCGTCCGGGGCGAGGTTGCCGGTCGTCGGGGCGCTCAGCGCGCCGGGGACGTGTCCCGCCCGCGGGTCGACCGGTTCGACCTCGCCGCGGTAGCGCTCGGCCGCCCGCGCGTCGAGGAGCGTGCCCGACGCCGCGAGGTGCGCCGCGCCGTCGGCGTCCACGACCGGCATCCCGCCCGGCGTGACGACGACGTCGCCCGGCTCGGGCCGCACCTCGCCCTCCTCGACCGCGTACCCCGCGGCCTGCCAGGAACTCAGCCCGCCGTCGAGGATCCGGACGTCGTCGTGGCCCGCCCAGCGCAGCAGCCACCAGGCGCGTGCCGCGGACGTTCCCCCGACGGCGTCGTAGACGACGACGCCCCGGTCGCCCCGCACGCCCCAGCGGCGGGCGGCGGCCTCGAGGTCGGTCACGTCCGGCAAGGGGTGGCGACCCGTCGCGGGCGAGGGCGGCGCCGCGAGCTCGGTCTCGAGGTCCACGTACACCGCGCCGGTGACGTGCCCGGCGAGGTGCTGCTCGCGACCGTCGGTGACGCCGAGCGCCCACCGCACGTCGAGCACGACGGGCGGTCGCTCGCCGGCGAGCGCGTCCGCGAGCCCGCGCACGCCGACGAGCACCTGGTCACGGCGAGCGTCGTCGGTCACGCGACGACTCCGGGCTCCGGCGCCGTGCCGTAGCCGGGCGTGTCCTGCGTCGTGCCGTCGTCGTCCGCGGGCACGGCGTCCTCAACGGGGCCGAGCTCGAGCCGCATCGTGTAGGCGTCGACGTCCTCGGGCTGGTAGTAGCGCTTGCGGATGCCGAGCTGCTCGAACCCGTGCTTCGCGTAGAGGGAGAGCGCGGGGTCGTTGTCGACGCGCACCTCGAGCAGCACCGCGCTCGCGCCGAGCTCGCGCGAGCGCGCGACGAGCGCGTCGAGCAGCGTGGACCCGACGCCCTGGTGCTGGAACGCCGGGTCGACGCCGATGGTCATGATCTGCGTGACGTCGCCGTCGAACCACAGACCCGCGTAGCCCACGAGCGGTTGCGGCCCGGCGGCGTAGAGCCGCACGGGCTCGGCGGCGACGTACCAGCGTCCGAAGCCCGCGAGCTCGTCGGCGAGCATCCCGTACGTCCACGCGCTGCGCCCGAACAGCTCGCGCTCGAGCTCGACGACGCGGTCGAGATCCGCGGCCTTGAGCGGGCGCAGGCGGATCTCGTAGCGGCGCTCGCTCATCGCGCGCGCTCCGGCTCGGGGTCGGAGGCTTGGGCCGGCGACGTGTCGCTCACGCGCTTGCGCGCGGCGGCCTCGTGGACGTCGGGGCGGCGCAGGTACAACGGCTCGGTCGGCTGCTCGACCCCCGCGGCCTGCCGCGCGATCGCGAGCCGCGCGAGGACGGCGGCGTCCGGGACGAGGGGGGCGTCGTCGGCGGCGTCGAGGACGTCCGGGTACAGCTCGGCGCCCTCCCCCACGACGACCGCTCCCGCGGCCAGGTCGCCGAGGGACGCCGCCGGGCCGACGTCGGGACCTGCGACGGTCTCGAGGACGGGAACCGCGTGCGGGCCCTCGTGCGCGACGACGCGGTAGCGCGCCCAGTACACCTCGCGGCGGCGGGCGTCGGACGCGACGAGCAGCTCGGCGTCGGGCTCGAGACCCAGGTCGCTCACGGCCTGGGCCGCGATCGCGTCGAGGCTCGGGACGCCGAGCACGGGGATCCCGAGCGCGAAGCCGATCGCCCGTGCCGTGACGAGACCGACGCGCAGGCCGGTGAACGGCGCGGGGCCGGTCCCGACCGCGACGGCCGTGAGGTCACGGCGGTCGACGCCGGCCTCGGCGAGCGCCTCCTCGACGAGCGGGGCGAGCGCCTCGGCGTGCCGGCGCCGCTCGGGCGCGTCGCGGCGGGCGAGACGAGCGCCGTCGTCGGAGACGACGGCGACGGTGACGGAGGCGGAGGTGTCGAGCGCGAGAACAGCCACGGCACCAGCGTACGGCGGCGCGGGCGACGTCTCAGCGCGCGAGCGCGGCGACGTCGAGGTCCGCCCAGCGGGCGCCGACCCCCCGCACCGTGACGCGCCGCTCGCCCGCTTCGGGGGCGTCGTCGTCCGCCGACCCGGCACCGCGCGGCCGCTCGAGCACGATCTCGAGCCGGTCGCCCGCGAGCGCCTCGACGAGCCCGCTGCCCCACTCGACGACCGTCACGGAGTCCTCGAGGCTCGAGTCGAGGTCGAGCGCGTCGACCTCGTCGAGCGAGCCGAGCCGGTAGGCGTCCACGTGCACGAGCGCCGGGCCGCCGACGAGCGACGGGTGCTCGCGCGCGACGATGAACGTCGGCGACGCGACCTGCCCGCGCACCCCGAGCCCGGCCCCGACGCCCTGGGTGAGCGTCGTCTTCCCGGCACCGAGGTCACCCGTGAGGATGACGAGGTCGCCCGCGCGCAGCACGCCCGCGAGCGCGCGGCCGAACGCGCGCGTCGCGTCGGCGTCGGGCAGCACGACGACGCCGGTCGCGCCGGCGTTCGCGCCGTCGGTGGCGCCGGTGCCGACGCCGTCCGACGGGGTCGTCGCGGGGGTCGGGTTGTTCGGGTCGCCGCTCATCCGCGGACCGTCCTCTCCGTGCTCGGGTGGTGGTAGGGCTCGTCGGCCAGGAGGGCCCGCGCGCCGTCGTCGAGCACGTGCGTCCTCACGTGCTCGCGCGGCACGCGCGCGCCGAGGCGCGTCGTGATCTCGTAGCTGATGGTCCCCGCGGCCCGCGCCCAGTCCTCGGCGGTGGGGACGCCGTCGTGCTCGACGCCCTCGCCCGCCCCGAAGAGCGTGACGACGTCGCCCGCGCGCTCGGTCGCGTCCGGGCCGAGGTCGAGCACGACCTGATCCATGCACACCCGACCGACGACGCGCAGCACCCGACCGCCGGGCTCGCCCGGCCGCGCCCCGACGAGCACCGGGCCGCCCGGCGCCCCCGCCGGGCCGCCGCCCGACGCGTGCCGCGGGATCCCGTCGCCGTACCCGAGCGGCACGACGCCCAGCGTGGTGTCGTGCGCCGTCGTGTAGTGGTGGGAGTAGGACACGCCGTGGCCGCCGGGGACGCGCTTGACCGTGGCGAGCCGCGCCTCGAGCGTCATCGCGGGGCGCAGGCCGAACCGCGACGGCGGCCCCAGCTGCGGCACGGGCGTCATGCCGTAGACCGCGAGCCCCGGACGCACGAGGTCGTAGTGGGTGCGCGGGGCGGTGAGCGTCGCCGGGGAGTTGGCGAGGTGCCGCACCTCCGGCGCGAGCCCGGCGCGCTCGGCGAGGCGGACGGCGTCGTCGAGGGCGTCGGCCTGCGCGACGACGCTCGGGTGCCCGGGCTCGTCCGCGAACGCGAGGTGGGACCACACGCCGACGACGCGCAGCACGCCGTCGGACTGCGCGCGGGCCGCCGCGCGCAGGACGTCGGGCAGGTCCTCGGGCACGATCCCGTTGCGCCCGAGCCCCGTGTCGACCTTGACGTGGACGCGCGCGACGCGACCGGCCGCGCGGGCCGCCGCGACGACCTCGTCGAGCGCCCAGGGCGCGGCGACCGAGACGTCGACGTCGGCCTCGACGAGCTCGCGCAGCGGGGCACCCGGCGGGTAGAGCCAGGTGAGGATCCGCGCCCGGTCCGGCCCCACGCCCGCCGCGCGCAGGGCGAGCGCCTCGCTCGGCTGCGCGGTGCCGAGCCACGTCGCGCCGCCCGCGAGCGCCGCGAGGGCGCTGGGCAGGAGGCCGTGCCCGTAGGCGTCGGCCTTGACCACCGCCATGACCTGGGACGACGGCGCGTGCTCGCCGAGCGCGCGGACGTTGTCCCGGATCGCGGCCAGGTCGACGACGGCGCGCGCCGGGTAGGCGCCGAAGGGGGTCGTGCGCTGGGTGTCGCTCACGGTCGTCGATTCTCTCACTCGTCGGCCGGTCGCCCGCGGGTGGTCGCGCGGCCCGCGGCCGGCACCCCGCCGAACTCGACCCGGTACCGCGACGGGCTCGTGCCCAGCCGCGTGCGGAAGTGGTGACGCAGCGACTCCGCGGACCCGAGACCGGCGGCCTCCGCGACCCGGTCGACCGTCAGGTCCGTCGTCTCGAGCAGCTCGCGCGCCCGGTCGACGCGCTGGTCCAGCAGCCACTGCACGGGGCTCAGCCCCGTCCGCGCCGCGAAGCGGCGGGTGAACGTGCGCCGCGACGTCCCGGCCGAGCGCGCCCACCCGTCGAGGGAGATCGGGTCGTCGAGGTGCGCCCGAGCCCAGACCATCGCGACCTCGACCGGGTCCGCCGTGTCGTCCGGCGGCATCGGAGCACGGACGAACTGCGCTTGCCCGCCCGTGCGGTGCGGCGCGAGCACGAGCTCCCGCGCGACGCGCGCGGCGAGCCGTGCGCCGTGGTCCCGGCGCACGAGGTTCAGGCAGCAGTCGAGCGCGGCCGCGGTCCCGGCGGACGTGACGACGTCGCCGTGGTCCACCCACAGCACGTCGCTGCGGACCGCGACGTCCGGGTACGTGCGTGCGAGCCGCTCCGCGTCGTGCCAGTGCGTGACCACCTCGCGGCCGTCGGCGACGCCGCTCGCCGCCACGAGGAAGGCCCCCAGGCACAGCCCGACCACGCGGGCGCCGCGCGCGTGCGCGGCGCGGACGGCGTCGAGGAGCACGGGCGGGGGGTCGGCGTCGGGACGCCAGCTCGGCAGCACGACGGTCGCCGCCCGCTCGAGGGCCTCGAGCCCGTGGTCGACGTGCACCGCGAAGCCTGCCGAGGTGGCGAACCGCCCCGGCGACGGCGCGCACACCACGACGTCGTACCGCGGTCCGGTCCCGACGGGTCCGCCGCGGAGCGCCTCGCTGCCCAGCACGAGGCTCGGGACGGCGAGGTGGAACGGGCTGATGCCGTCGAACGCGACGACGGCGACACGCTCGGCACGACCCTCGCCCTGTGGCCCGGGCACGGTGTCCCGGGCCTGAGCGCTCCGCTCGGCCGTCGAGGTCGTGGACAAGGACGTCATGGCCCGATCCTACCGATCATCGACCTTCGGGCCACTTTCCGGAGGGGCGCACGCCCGTGAGGATCGATCCATGACCACCACACCGCACGCCGCACCCCGGCCCGACGACCGCCCCGACGAGACCCCGGCACCCACGACCCCGCAGGCAGGGCTCGTGCTCCTCCACGTCGGCGGCCCCTCGCTGCTGCTCCGGCTGGGCGGGCTCACGCTCGTCTCCGACCCGGGGTTCGACGCCCCGCGCGACTACCCGCGGCCCGGCGGCGGGGTCACCACCCGGTTGCTCGGCCCGGCCGCCGCGCCCGACGCGCTCGGGCCGCTCGACGTCGCGCTCGTCTCGCACGACGAGCACGTCGACAACCTCGACCTCAGCGGGCGTGCGCTCCTGCCCGGCGTGCCCTACGTGCTCACGACGCCCTCGGGCGCCGGACGCCTCGCGCCCGAGGTCCCCGGCGTCGTCGGGCTCGCTCCGTGGGAGTCGTTCGAGGTGCCCCGCCCGGACGGTGGCGTGCTGCGCGTGACCGGCGTCCCGGCCCGGCACGGGCCCGAGGGCGCGGAGCGCGTGCTCGGGGACGTCACGGGCTTCGTGCTGGACGGCGAGGGCCTGCCCCGCGTCTACCTGTCGGGGGACAACGCCGCGCCCGAGCTGGTCGCCGACGTCCCCGACCGCCTCGGGCCGGTGGACGTCGCGATCGTGCATGCCGGGGCCGCGCGCGTGGCAGCGATCCTCGACGGCGCCGCCCTCACGCTCGGCGCGGACGGTGTGCTGGAGGTCGCTCGGCTCCTCCGGGCGCGCCTCGTCGTGCCGGTGCACGCCGAGGGGTGGGCGCACTTCAGCGAGTCGGTCGGCGACGTGGAGCGTGCCTTCGCGGTCGCGGGGACGGACGACGTCCTGCGCGTCCCGGTGCCTGGCGTCGTGCTCGGTCTGTGACGGCCCGGCTCACCAGGCGTCGAGCACCCGGTCGGTCTCGAACCGGCGCTCGCGGCCCGTGAGCGGGTCGTCGAAGACGAGCGACCGGGAGACGAGCTGGAGCGGGCGCGAGTAGTCGTCGGGGGCGACGTCGTAGGGGTCGGGGTAGAAGTTGTCGTGCACGATCGGTACGCCGAGGCGCGCCATGTGCAGCCGGAGCTGGTGCGTCTTGCCGCTGTGCGGCTCGAGCCGGTACCGCGCGAGGCCGCGCGCGGCATCGGTCTCGATCACGTCGACGCGGCTCTCGGCGTTGGGCTCGCCGTCGACCTCCTCCGCGCGCATGATCCCGCGCCGCTTGAGGATCCGGCTGCGGACGGTCGCGGGCAGGTCGAGCGACGGGTCGTACGGCGCGACGGCCTCGTACGTCTTGCGGACCTCGCGGCGCGCGAACAGCTCCTGGTACGCGCCGCGCACCTGCGGGCGCACGGTGAGCAGCAGGACGCCGGCGGTCACCCGGTCGAGGCGGTGCGCGGGGCTGAGCTCCGGGAGGTCGAGGTCGCGGCGCAGCCGGACGAGCACCGACCGCGCGACGTAGGCCCCGCGCGGGATCGTCGCGAGGAAGTGCGGCTTGTCCACGACGAGCAGGTCGCGGTCGCGGTGCAGCACGCGGATCTCGAACGGGACCTCCGGCTCGACCGGCGGGTCCCGGTAGAGGAACACGAACCCGCGCGGCTCGTACGGGGTGCGCGCGTCCACCGGTCGCCCGCGCCCGTCGACCACCTCGCCCGCCGCGACCTTCTCGGCCAGGCGACCGGCGTCGCCGGGGAAGCGGTCGCGAACGTAGTCGAGCGTGCGTGTGAACCGCGCGATGCTCTCGGCGTCGTGCGGCAGCACGAGGCGCGTCGGGTTGAGGCCGTCGCGCACGGGAAGGGGGACCACGCCTCCACGGTACCGGCGCGCGCCAGCCCGCCGACCCGCCACCGGCCCGGGGGCGCGCCCCTACGCGCCGTCGTCCAGCGCCTACGCGCGGGCCCGGCGCGCAGGGACGTCCCTCCGCGCCGGGCACAGAGGTCCGCGGGCACATCGGTCTCCCGGGCGCGCCGGGGGTTTTGGGCCGTCAGGTCCCGTCGCGGCGCGCGGCGAGCAGCTCGGCGACGACGGCGGGCACCGCGCCCGCGACGTCGAGCGCCGCGACCGGTCCCCCGGGGTTCGCGCGCTCCGCCGCGAGGCCGTGCACGACGGCGGCCGTCGCCGCGAGCTCGCCGGCGAGCCCCGGCTCGTGGACGACCCGCTCGGCGTGCGCGGCGAGCACCGTCCCGAGGATCCCCGCGAGCACGTCGCCGGCGCCTGCCGTCGCGAGCCACGGGGGAGCGTCGGCCTGCGACCATGCCCCCTCCGGCCCGACGACGACCGTCGCAGACCCCTTGAGCAGCACCGTCGCCCCGGTGAGCGCGTGGGCGCGGCGCGCCCAGCGCAACGGCTCGGCCTCGACGTCGGCGCGCGTCACGTCGTCACCGCGCGCCCGCAGGAGCGTCGCGAGCTCGCCCGCGTGCGGCGTGAGGACGACCGACGGCGGGCACCGGTCCTGCAGGAGCGACAGCGCCCCGGCGTCGACCACCGCGGGCACCCGCCGACCCGCGACCTCGGCGGACAGCTCACCCGTCGCGGCCGCGAGCGCGTACCGGACGCGCTCGTGCTGCCCGCCGTCGTCCACCGGGTCGTCGTCCGGGCCGGGCACAGGCGGGACGCCGGGCCCGAGTACCCACGCCTGCACGCGGCCTGCGGCGGGCACGACCTCGGGCCGCGCCGCGAGGACGGCGCGCGTGACGTCGTCGGACCCGCGGTAGCGCACCATCCCCGCGCCGGTCCGGACGGCCGCGCTCGCGACGAGGACCGCGGCACCCGGGAACGTGGGAGTCCCCGCGACGACCCCGACGACCCCCCGCGTGTACTTGTGGTCGGTCGGCCCGGGCACCGACCACCGCGCCGCCACGTCGGCCGGCTCGAGCCGCCGCACGACGGGCGAGCCGTCGCCGTCGCGACCTCCCTCGCTCCCCGCGCCGCCCACGCCCGACCCGGCGCCCGGGCGCCTGCCGAGACGCAGGCCGATGTCGACGACGGCACCGCGGCCCGCGAGGTGCGTCGCGGGCGGCAGCAGGAGGCCGGGCTTGGCTGCGCCGAACGTCACGGTGCGGTCGGCGCGCAGGACCGGCCCGGGGACGGCGCCGTCGTCGACGCCGATCCCGCTCGGCGCGTCCACCGCGACGACCCACAGGCGCCCGTCGCCCTCGCGTCCCTCGTCGAGCGCGCGGTCGAGGCGCCGCACCAGGTCCGCCGCCACGCCCCGCAGCGCACCCCGGGCACCGATCCCGAGGAGCCCGTCGAGCACGACGTCGGCCCGCACCGCCTGGGCGGCGACCCGGTCCGCGACGTGCGGGTCGAGGTGGTCGTGCGGCCGGTCGGGCCGCGACGCGTCGTCGGGGCTGCCGACGAGCACCTCCACGAGTCCGCCCGCGGCCCGCAGCGCGGCGAGCCCGCCCGCGTGCGCGTGCTCTCCCGCGAGCACCGCCAGCACGTCGACGCCCCGGCGCGCGAGGTAGGCACCGGCGTGCAGCGTGTCGCCCCCGTTGTTGCCCGACCCGACGAGCAGGACAGCCCGGGCCCCCGCGACCCGCCCGTCGCGACGACCGCCGTCGGGCAGGGTCACCGACCGCAACCGCGCGAGGTCGCGCGCCACGATCGTCGCGAGCGCGAACGACGCCCGATCCATGAGCGGCTCCCCCGCCGCGAGCAGAGGCTCCTCGGCGGCACGCACGTCGGCCACGGACCAGGCTTCGATCATGCCCCCATCCTGCCGACCCCCGGCCATGCCCGCCCGCTCGCTCGGCGAGAAGGGCGCGACGCGAACGCCCGACCTCGGTCCACCTGCCGGCCCGGTCGAGAAGGTGAGCCGACGACGGTGGGTGGGGCGGGTGCGCCGGATCGTGGTGGGTCTGGCGGGAGCCGCGAGGGACGAGCGGCGGATGGTAGATCCGGCGCACCCGCCCCACCCACCACCCAGGGCGACCAGAAGACGCACAAGCAAGCCCCCCACGTAGGGTGACGCCCATGCAATTCGGACTCTTCATCCCGCAAGGCTGGCGCTACGACCTCGTCGACGTCGCACCCGAGGACCACTGGCCGACGATGCTCTCCCTCGTGCAGCACGCCGACGCCGCGACGGCGGGCGACGCGCCGCAGGGCGGCGGGTTCGCGTGGGACGGCGTGTGGGTCTACGACCACTTCCACACCACCCCGACCCCCAGCACCGAGGCGACGCACGAGGCGTGGACGCTCATGGCGGCGTTCGCCGCGGCGTCGCAGCGGGTGCGGCTCGGCCAGATGTGCACGTGCATGGCGTACCGCGAGCCGACGTACCTGGCGAAGGTCGCGGCGACGATCGACCACGTCTCGGGCGGACGGCTCGAGATGGGCATCGGCGCCGGCTGGTACGAGCACGAGTGGCGCGCCTACGGGTACGGCTTCCCGAGCGCGGGCGAGCGGCTGCGCGCGCTCGACGAGGGGGTCCAGATCATGGCGCGCATGTGGCGCACGGGGTCGTCGGGCTCGTTCGAGGGCGAGCGGTATCAGGTGGACGGCGCGCTGTGCTACCCGCAGCCGCTCCAGCGCGTCGCTGTCGACGGCGAGGGCGACGTGCCGAGCATCCCGCTGTGGATCGCGGGCGGTGGGGAGAAGAAGACGCTCCGCATCGCCGCGCAGCACGCGCAGTACACGAACTTCGACGGCTCGCCGGAGGGCTTCGCGCACAAGTCGGCGGTGCTCGAGCAGCACTGCCGCGACCTCGGGCGCGACTTTGGCGAGATCACGCGGTCGGCCAACTACAACGTCGTCATCGGCGCGACGGAGCGCGACGTCGCGGACCGGCTCGCGCGGATCGAGGAGCACGCTCGCCGCTACTTCCCGGAGAAGGCGGACGACAGCATCGCGTCGTGGCGCAGCGGCCCGCTGGTCGGGACCCCGGAGCAGATCGTCGAGACGCTGACCGGGCTGCGCGGCCAGGGCCTCGGCTACGCGATCGGGTACTTCCCGTTCGCCGCGACCGACCGCGACCAGCTCGACCTCTTCCAGCGCCAGGTGATCCCCGCCCTCCAGGGCTGACCTCTGTTCGTGGGCATGAAGGGCCTGGTTCTCCGTCGAGAACCAGGCCGCCTTCGTGCCCACAGCTCCCGCCGGTCGGTCAGCCCTCGGCGACGACCATGGCCGAGGCGATGCCGGCGTCGTGCGAGATGCTCAGGTGCCACCGGGTGATGCCGAGCTCGTCTGCGCGGGCCGCGACGGTCCCGGTGATCTCGACCTCCGGCGGTCCGCCGACGATCCGGTGCACCGTGGCGTCGTGCCACCGCATCCCCGCGGGGGCCCCGAGCGCCTTGGCGATGGCCTCCTTGGCGGCGAAGCGGGCGGCGAGCGAGGCGGGCGGGAGGTCGCGCTCGGCCTCCGTGAAGAGCTTCTCCCGCAGCCGGGGCGTGCGCTCGATCGTCTCCATGAACCGCGCGACGTCCACGACGTCGATCCCCACCCCGATGATCATGCGCTCACCCTATGGCCGGCCCCTCCGAGCATGCGCCTGCCTCCTGCCGAACATGCGTGTGGCCCGTCCGGTCGTCCGGACGGGCCACACGCACATTCTCGGCGAGGTCGGGTTACTCGACCGTGACGGACTTGGCGAGGTTGCGCGGCTGGTCGACGTCCAGGCCCTTCGCGGTCGCGAGCGCCATCGCGAAGATCTGCAGCGGCACGACGGCCAGCAGCGGTGACAGCAGCGTGGGCGACTCGGGGATCCAGAAGATCTCGTCCGCGTAGGGTCGCACCGCGTCGTCCCCGTCCTCGGCGATGACGAGGGTGCGAGCCCCACGGGCCCGGATCTCCTGGATGTTCGAGATGATCTTCGAGTGCAGGCCCTCGCGGCCGTGAGGCGACGGCACGATGACGAACACCGGCTGGCCCTCGTCGATGAGCGCGATCGGCCCGTGCTTGAGCTCGCCGGCCGCGAAGCCCTCGGCGTGGATGTAGGCGAGCTCCTTGAGCTTCAGCGCGCCCTCGAGCGCGACGGGGAACCCGACATGCCGGCCCAGGAACAGCACGGACGACGCGTCCTTCATGGACCGCGCGGTCGCCCGCACGTACTCGCCCCGCTCGATGACCGTCTGGATCTTGCGCGGCATGTCGCGCAGGTCGTCGAGGATCGCGGAGATCTCGTCGGGGAACTTGTTGCCGCGCAGCTGCGCGAGGTAGAGCCCGAGCAGGTACGCCGCCGTGATCTGCGACAGGAACGCCTTGGTGGAGGCGACCGCGATCTCCGGCCCGGCGTGCGTGTAGAGCACCGCGTCGGACTCGCGCGGGATGGTCGACCCGTGCGTGTTGACGATGGAGATGACCTTCGCGCCCTGCTCGCGCGCGTGGCGCACGGCCATGAGCGTGTCCATCGTCTCGCCCGACTGCGTGACGGCGACGACGAGCGTCTTCTCGTCGACGATCGGGTCGCGGTAGCGGAACTCGTGCGCGAGCTCGACCTCGACGGGGATGCGGCACCAGTGCTCGATCGCGTACTTCGCGACGTGCCCGGAGTACGCGGCCGTCCCGCACGCGACGACGATGATCTTGTCGACCGCGCGCAGCACGGCCTCGTCGATCCGCAGGTCGTCGAGCACGAGCCTGCCGGTCGTGTCCGTGCGGCCCAGCAGGGTGTCGCCGACGGCGTGCGGCTGGTCGTGGATCTCCTTGTCCATGAAGGACGCGAAGCCGCCCTTCTCGGCCGCTGCGGCGTCCCAGTCGACCGTGTAGCGCTTGGCCTCTGCCGGGTTGCCGTCGAAGTCCGTCACCTCGACCGCCGTCGGGGTGATCGTGACGATCTGGTCCTGGCCGAGCTCGAGCGCCTCCTTGGTGTGGGAGATGAACGCCGCGACGTCGGAGCCGAGGAAGTTCTCCCCCTCGCCGAGCCCGACGACGAGCGGCGAGTCGTGCCGCGCGCCCACCACGGTGTCGGGCGAGTCGGCGTGCACGGCGAGGAGCGTGAACGTCCCCTCGAGCCGGCGCGCGACCTGGCCCATCGCGAGCGTGAGGTCCTTGGTCTCGCGGTAGGCGCGCGCGAGGAGCTGCGCGGCGACCTCGGTGTCGGTCTCGGACAGGAACCGCACGCCGTCGGCGACGAGCTCGGCCTTGAGGGTCGCGAAGTTCTCGACGATCCCGTTGTGGATCACCGCGAGCCGGTCGTCGTCCGCGAGGTGCGGGTGGGCGTTGGTGTCGGTGGGGCCGCCGTGGGTCGCCCAGCGCGTGTGCCCGATCGACGCGGTCGCCGCGGGCAGCGGGTGCAGGCCGATCTCCTCGACGAGGTTCGCGAGCTTGCCCGACTTCTTCGCGAACGCGACGGCGTCGACCCCGGGTCCGACGAGCGCGACCCCGGCCGAGTCGTAGCCGCGGTACTCGAGCCGGCCGAGTCCTTCGAGAGCGACGTCGAGGGGTCGCCCCGAGGCCTCTCCCACCATGGTTCCAGGGCCCACGTAACCCACGATTCCGCACATGGTCGTCGAGTCTATCCGCGGGCGACGACCGCTCCGGAGCGGCGAGATCCCGCGGTTTTTCGTGAGGTCCGCTGACTAACTCCGCCTCCACGTGGCGAGCGTCCGTGCACGGTCGGTCGCGCGCATCCGGCAGAATCGGTCGGGTGTCCTCCCCCGTACACGACCCGTCCGACCTCGTGCCCGCCCGGCTGGCGGCGCCGTCGGCGTCGCCCTACGTCGACCTCGACCGGGCAGCCTGGAGCCGGTTGTCGGAGTCGACGCCCCTGCCCCTGACCGGAGACGACGTCACCCGCCTGCGCGGCCTCGGCGACCCGATCGACCTGGCCGAGGTCGACGCGGTGTACCGCCCGCTCTCGCGCCTGCTCAACCTCTACGTCACCGCGACGTCGGGCCTGCACGAGGCCACCTCGACGTTCCTGCGCGAGGACACGGGCAACACGCCGTACGTCATCGGCGTCGCCGGTTCGGTCGCCGTCGGCAAGTCGACGACGGCACGGGTCCTGCGCGAGATGCTCGCACGCTGGCCGGAGACGCCGCGCGTCGAGCTCATCACCACCGACGGGTTCCTCCACCCGAACGCCGAGCTCGCGCGCCGGGGCCTCATGGAGCGCAAGGGGTTCCCGGAGTCGTACGACCGGCGGGCGCTGATCCGGTTCCTGTCCAAGGTGAAGGCCGGCCACGCCGAGGTGCGGGCTCCCGTGTACGACCACCTCACCTACGACATCGTCCCCGGTGCCGAGGCGGTGGTGCGCAAGCCCGACGTGCTCGTCGTGGAGGGGCTCAACGTGCTGCAGCCGGCACGGCCCAGTGCCCACGACGAGTCGACCGTCGCGGTCTCCGACTTCTTCGACTTCTCGATCTTCGTCGACGCGCGCACGCGCAACATCCGGCAGTGGTACGTCGACCGGTTCCTCGCGCTGCGGCGCACGGCGTTCGCCCGGCCCGAGTCGTACTTCCGCCGCTACGCCGACCTCACGGACGAGCAGGCGGTGGAGCGCGCGAGGTCGATCTGGGACTCGATCAACGCCCCGAACCTCGAGCAGAACATCCTGCCCACGCGTGGTCGGGCGACGCTCGTGCTCACCAAGGGCTCGGACCACTCGGTCCAGCGGGTGCGCCTGCGCAAGCTCTGACAGGACCCGCTCCACCGCGTCTCAGAGGGCGGGAGTGCCCGTGCTCCCCGCACCCGGAGGCGTCGTGGCGCGGTCCGACGGCGGTGCCGCCTCGTCGGGCACCCTCACCTCGCGTGACTCGTCGCCGTCGGCGGGGGTCAGCGCGTCGGCGGTCGGGGCGGCATCGGCGGGCAGCTCGCCGCGGCGGCGGGCCCGGACCATGAGGATCCGGTCGATGACGAAGCCCGCGGCGATGCCCAGGACGACACCGAAGACCATGGCGAGCAGCGGCTCGTGCCCCAGCCACTGCGCGGCGACGAGACCGATGAGCACGGAGTACAGCGCCCAGGTCACGGCGGCGATACCGGAGAACGCCATGAACCGGCGCCGCGGGTACCCGACGGCACCTGCCGTCATGTTGACCGCCACGCGACCGATGGGGATGTACCGCGCGGCGAGGATGAACGACGCGCCCCGGTGCGCGAGCGCGCGCTCGGCCCACGCGACGGCCTTGCGACCGCGCGGCGTGCGCAGGATCCGTACGCGGTCCGTGCCGATCGTGCGACCGATCGCGAACGCGATCTGGTCCCCGGTCCACGCGCCCGCCGCAGCGAGGAGCAGCACGAGGAAGAGATTCGGTTCCCCGGTGGCGTGCGCGGACACCGCGAGCGTGATGACCACGGACTCGCTCGGGATCGGCGGGAAGAAGCCGTCGATCGTCGCGAACGCGTAGAGCGCCGGGTAGATCCAGCCGGACGCGGCGAGGGCGAGAATCCAGGTCTCCAGATTCTCCAGGAAGGTCGAGACGGCCTCGGTCAAAGGTTCCTCGTTCGTCGGCTGGCGGGGGGCCAGGCTGGCTGCGGCGGGTCGGGCGTCCCGCGCCACGACAAGCCTACGGAGCGCGGGGCCGAGAACCATCAGGGAATCCCCCGGTTTCACCCTGAAGGTTCCCGTCCGACCGGACGGCGCCCGGGCACGAGTCTGGTCCGCGCGCACGCACCGCGTCGTCATCCCGACGAGGGACATCGCCACGCCGCGCAGTACATCGGGAGGACCAGGCGCCTCACCACCCGTGCCCACCCGCGCCCTGGTGGCCCGGTCAGCCGTCGCGACGGCGCGGGCGCGGCGTCCCGCGCAGCGGTTCGGCGGTCCCCGGGTCCTGCGGCCACGCGTGCTTGGGGTAGCGGCCGCGCAGCTCGGCACGGATCTGCGGGTAGCCCTGCACCCAGAACGAGGCGAGGTCCGCCGTGACGGCGGCCGGGCGACCCGCCGGGGAGAGCAGGTGCAGCAGCACGGGCACGCGTCCGCCCGCGAGGCGCGGCGTGCTCGCCCACCCGAACGTCTCCTGGAGGCGCACCGCGAGCACCGGCTGGTCGTCCGCGTAGCCCACCGCCACGCGGGACCCGCTGGGGACCTCGAGCCGCTCGGGCGCGAGCTCGTCGAGGCGAGCGGCCGCGGACCACGGCAGGAGCCGGCGCAAGGCCCCGGCGAGGTCCACCGCGCGGCCCCGCGCGACGCCTGCCAGGTCGGGCCCCAGCCACGCGTCGAGATCGTCCAGGAGCGCGTCGTCGCCGACATCGGGCCACGGGTCCCCCAGCGCGCGATGCAGGAACCGCAGGCGGTCCCGCAGGCGGACGGCGCCGTCGGACCACGCGAGGCTCCCGAGACCGTCGCGGCGGAGCCCGTCGCGCGCGGCGCCCACGACCACGCCGGCGGGCGGGTCCCGCCACGGATCGCGGACGAGCTCGATGGCGCCCAGGGTCGTCACCCGAGCAGCACGCACACGTCCGCCGACCCACTCGGCGACTCCGGTCGTCCGCAGCTCGGCCGCCGCGGCAGCCCGCGCCGTCGCCTCGTCGACCGGCGCGGCGGACCGCACGACGGCGTCCGCCCGGCCCGCCGCGCGGTCCACGTCCGCGACCGCGATCCACGGCATGCCCTGCAGCGGGGAACCCGGCGGCAGCCGCGCGCCTGCCCCCGAGACCAGGAGGTACGTCTCGCCGCCGGGCCGCAGGCGAGCCAGCCGGTCCGGGTGCGCGAGCGCGACGACGTGCCCGACGGCGGCGTCGTCGCTCGGGCGGTCCGGTGCGGTCGCGCGCGCGGCCCTCCCCTCGACGTCCGACCCGTCGGCCCCGTCCGTGCCCGCGGCACGCGCGACGCGCTCGAGCCGGTCCCGCTGCGCCGCCCAGGCACCCGCGCCCGGTCCACCGTGGCGCAGCGCGCGCAGCGCCGCGGGCAGGTCGGCGCCCGGCACGCGCACGTCCTCCGAGAGCAGCGCGACGACCTCCGCCGCACGCCGCGCGCCGACCGCGGGGACGGCGTCGAGCAGCGCCCGTGCACGACGCGGGTCGGCCGGTACGGCGGCGATGCGGCGGCCGAGCGGCGTCACCCCGTGCGGCCCGACAGCGCCCAGGCCGTGCAGCACCGCGCGCGCCGCCGCGTGGGCCGCCCGGGGCGGCGGGTCCAGGAGCGCGAGCCCGGCGCCGTCGGGACTGCCCCAGCAGGCGAGCTCGAGGGCGAACCCCGTGAGGTCCGCGGTGCGGATCTCGGGCTCCGCGTGCCGTGCGAGGCGCGCGTGGTCACCCTCCGACCAGCACCGGTACACCGCCCCCGGCCCCTCGCGCCCGGCGCGCCCGGCGCGCTGCTCGGCACCCGCCCGGCTGACCGCCACCGTCACGAGGCCGGGCAGCCCCCGACGCACGTCCGTGCGCGGCTCGCGCGCCAGCCCCGCGTCGACGACCACGCGCACGCCCGGCACCGTGAGCGAGGACTCCGCGACCGCCGTCGAGACCACGACCCGGCGCCGCGGACCGGCCTCGAGCGCACGGTCCTGCTCGCGCGGGGGCAGGCGGCCGTGGAGCGGGCGCACGTCGACGTCCGCGAGTCCCGCCAACCCCCTCGACACGGCGTCCACCTCGCGCGCCCCCGGGACGAACACGAGGACGTCGCCCTCGCGCTCGGCCAGCGCCCGGCGCACCGTCGCGACGACGTGGTCGAGCAGCGCGGGCGACGTCCCCCGGGCGTCGGTGCGCGGACCGCGCCCTGGGCACCACACGACGTCGACCGGGTGCAGCCCGCCCTCGACGTGCACCACCGGGACCGGCCTCCCGCCGATCCCCGGGCGGCCACCGCCGAGCGCCGCCGCGGTCCGCTCCGCCTCGACCGTCGCGGACATCGCGACGAGCGCGAGGTCGTCGCGCAGGTTCTCCCGCACGTCGACGAGCAGCGCGAGCGCGAGGTCGTCCTCCAGGTGGCGCTCGTGCACCTCGTCGAGGACGACGCCGGCCACGCCCGGCAGCTCGGGGTCGCGCTGGAGCCGGCGCACGAGCGTGCCGGTCGTGACGACCTCCACGCGCGTGCGACGCGACGTCCGCGACTCGCCGCGCACCGTGTACCCGACGGTGCCCCCGAGGTCTTCGCCGAGCAGGGACGCGAGCCGCCGTGCCGCCGCTCGCGCCGCGAGCCGGCGCGGCTGGGTCACGACGACGCGGCCGCCCAGGGCCGCCGCGAGAGCCGGCGGGACGAGAGTCGTCTTGCCGGTGCCGGGCGGCGCCTGCACGACGACGGCGCCGACCGCGCGCACGGCGGCGACCACCTCGGTCAGGTGGCGCCCCACCGGCAGGTCGGGCGGCGCGGCGAGGAGCCGGGCGAGCGGGTCCACCCCGTTCTAGCGTTCCCCGCCCGGCAGCCGGACGGACCCGAGGGTGGACTCGAGGGTGCGCAGGTCGGCGGCGTCGACGTAGAGCTCGCCGCGCAGGTGGTCCGTCTCGTGCTGGACGATGCGCGCGGGCCATCCCGTGAGCACGTGGTCGAACGACGCCCCCTGCTCGTCCTCGCCCGTGAGGCGCACGGCGCGGTGCCGCGTGCGCTCCGCCTGCCAGCCGTGCACGGACAGGCAGCCCTCCACGAACGTGCGCGTCTCGTCGCCGACCGGCTCGTACCGGGGGTTGACGAGCACGCGGTAGGCGAGTGCCGGGCGCTCGCGCTCGTCGTCCGGGTCGGGCGAGCCCGGGTCCTCCACGACGGCGAGCGCGAGACCGATGCCGACCTGCGGCGCCGCGAGGCCCACGCCGGGCGCCGCGTGCATCGTCGCCCGCATGGCGCCGAGGAAGCGTGGGAGCAGGTCGCCGAGCTGACCGGCGTAGGGCACGGCGGGGGTGCGCAGGACGGCGTGCCCCGCCTGCACGATGGGCAGGACGCCGTCCTCGAACGTCTCGAGCAGGACGAGCACGTGCTCGTACAGCGTCTCGTCGACGCCGCGGCGCACGTTCACGCTCACAGCGCGAGCCGGTCGCGCACGACGCCCGCGAGCCGCCCCGCGACCGCGTCCGCCTGCTGCTGGGTCGCGGCCTCGACCATGACGCGCACGAGCGGCTCGGTGCCCGACGGGCGCAGGAGCACGCGGCCGGTCTCGCCCAGCCCCCGCTCCGCGTCCGCGACGGCGGCGAGCAGCGCCTCGTCGCTCGACGCCTTGGCCTTGTCGACGCCGGGGACGTTGACGAGCGTCTGCGGGAGCCGCTGGACGACGCCCGCGAGGTCGGCGAGCTTCTGCCCGGTCGCGCGCACGCGTGCCGCGAGCTGCAGCGCCGTGAGGACCCCGTCGCCCGTCGTCGCGTAGCGGGACAGGATGATGTGGCCCGACTGCTCGCCGCCGAGGCCGTAGCCGTGCGCGCGCATCTCCTCGAGCACGTACCGGTCGCCGACCGCCGTCTGCACGGTGGCGATGCCCGCGTCGCGCATGGCGAGCAGCAGGCCCAGGTTGCTCATGACCGTCACGACGAGCGTGTCGCGCGGGAGCGCGCCCTCGTCCTGGAGCGCGAGCGCGAGGACGCCCATGATCTGGTCGCCGTCCACGACGGTCCCGCCGTGGTCGACCGCGATGCAGCGGTCCGCGTCGCCGTCGAACGCGACGCCGAAGTCCGCCTCGGACGCCACCACGACGGCCTGCAGCTGCTCCGGGTGGTTGGAGCCGCACGCCGCGTTGATGTTGCGCCCGTCGGGGCTCGCGTTGATGACCACGACGTCGGCACCCGCCGCCCGCAGGGCCGCAGGCCCGACGTCGCTCGCGGCGCCGTTCGCACAGTCGACCGCGATCCGCAGGCCCGCGAGCGGCTTGTGGTCCTCGTCGGCGCCGATGCTCGACATGAGGTGCTCGACGTACGCGCCGCCCGCGCGGCCCGTGTCGGGCGAGATCCGCCCGACCCCGCCGTGCGTCGGGCGCTCCCACCCCTGCCCGAGCCGGCTCTCGATCGCATCCTCGACCGCGTCGTCGAGCTTGACCCCGCCGCGTGCGAGGAACTTGATGCCGTTGTCCTGCATGGGGTTGTGCGACGCCGAGATCATGACGCCGAAGTCGACGTCCATGGTGCTCGTCAGGTACGCGACCGCGGGCGTCGGCAGCACGCCGACGTCCTTGACGTCGACTCCCGCGCTCGCGAGCCCCGCGATGATCGCGGCGCCCAGGAACTCTCCCGACACGCGCGTGTCGCGGCCGACGACCGCTCGTGGCCGGTGGCCCTCCTCCTGCCCGCTCGCGAGCACGCGCGCCGCGGCGACGCCCAGGTCGAGCGCGAGCTCGGCCGTCACGTTCCCGTTCGCCAGACCCCGCACCCCGTCGGTGCCGAACAGCCGTCCCATGGAAGTCCCTTCCTTCACACACCGGCCGTACGACGACCGTACGACCGCCCGCACGCACCCGCAGAGGGGCGCTTGGTCACCGGTCCTCACAAACGCCGTCGGCCCCGGCGGACGATGTCCACCGGGGCCGACGAGCGCACAGCGCAGATCAGCGCTTGGAGTACTGCGGTGCCTTGCGGGCCTTCTTGAGCCCGGCCTTCTTGCGCTCCACGACGCGCGCGTCGCGGGTCAGGAAGCCGGCCTTCTTCAGCGCGGGGCGGTTGTGCTCGGCGTCGATCGCGTTGAGCGCGCGAGCGATGCCGAGGCGCAGCGCACCGGCCTGGCCGGAGGTGCCGCCACCGGAGATGCGGGCGACGACGTCGAAGCGGCCCTCGACGTCGACCAGCTTCAGCGGGGAGTTCACCAGCTGCTGGTGGACCTTGTTCGGGAAGTAGCCCTCGAGCGTGCGCCCGTTGATCTTCCACTGCCCGGTGCCCGGCACGAGGCGCACGCGGGCGATGGCCTCCTTGCGGCGGCCCAGCGCGTTGGCGGGAGCGGTGATGCTCTGGCCGCGGCCCGTGGGGGCGGCGGACTCGGAGGTGTAGCTGGTGGGCGACTCGTCGCCCTGCGTGTCGGTCTCGACGGTGGTCTCGGCCACGGGTGGTGTCCTCGCGTCTCTCTGTCGGCTACGCCTGGTCGGCGATTACTGCGCGACCTGGGTGATCTCGAACGGCTTCGGCTGCTGCGCGGCGTGCGGGTGCTCGGCACCCGCGTAGACCTTGAGCTTGCCGAACTGGCCGCGGCCGAGGGTGGTCTTGGGGATCATGCCGCGGACGGCACGCTCGACGGCACGCTCGGGGTGCTTCTCGAGCAGGTCGCCGTAGGCGGTGGCACGCAGCCCACCCGGGTAACCGGAGTGGTTGTAGGCCATCTTCTGCTCGCGCTTGTTGCCGGTGAGGGCGACCTTGCCGGCGTTGATGACGATGACGAAGTCACCGCCGTCGACGTGCGGAGCGAAGGTCGGCTTGTGCTTGCCGCGCAGCAGGGTGGCCACGTGGGTGGCCAGGCGGCCCAGGACGACGTCGGTCGCGTCGATGACGTACCAGTCGCGCTGGACGTCGCCGGGCTTCGGGGTGTACGTACGCACGGTCGTAGCCTTCGTTTCTGTCTCAGAATGTCTTCTTCGACCGCTGAAGCGTGCGGCCGAGAGGGCAGGTCGTTGCGCGGCGGGCTCGGTCGACACCCGCTCCTACGCCGGCAGCGAGTGGGCGCGCTAGCGACACGGGTGTCGTGAGAAGAGCACAACGACTCATCAGACTACCCGTGACGCGGGCCCGCGGTCAAAGCGGTGCGGCTGGCCGCTGTCGGACCGGCTGGGCGGTCGCGCACGCACTCCTCGCACCGCGTCGAGCGCGCGACGTGGACGCAGGCCGCGCAGTAGAGCCGCAGGGTCCTGCAGCTCGGGTCCGCGCAGTTCTCGTACTTGGCCGTGGGCGCCTCGCAGCGCGTGCACGCGCCGAGCGGCGTCGACCCCGGTCCGAGCTCGACGTGCATGCGCTCGTCGAACACGTAGAGCGACCCCTCCCACAGCCCGCCGGAGCCGAACGCCTCGCCGTAGCGCACGATGCCGCCGTCGAGCTGGTAGACCTCCTCGAACCCGCGCGCCCGCAGGATCGCCGAGAGGACCTCGCACCGCACGCCCCCGGTGCAGTAGGTGACGACGGGGCGCTGCTTGAGGTCGTCGTAGCGGCCGGAGTCGATCTCGGCGACGAAGTCCCGCGTGGTCTCGACGTCCGGGACGACGGCGCCCCGGAACCGGCCGATCTCCGCCTCGAACGCGTTGCGGCCGTCGAACATGACCACCTCGTCGCCGCGCGCGTCCACGAGCTCGTGCAGCTCGTGCGGCGACAGGTGCGCGCCGCCCCCGACGACGCCCCGCTCGTCGACCACGAGCTCGTCGGGCGCGCCGAACGTCACCAGCTCGGGACGGACCTTCACCGACAGCCGCGGGAAGTCCCGGCCCGTCCCGTCGGACCACTTGACGTCGATGCGCTCGAAACCCGGGTACTGCCGCGTCGTCTTCACGTACTGCTTGAGGTCCTCGACCGTGCCGCCCAGCGTCGCGTTGATCCCGTGCTCGGACACGAGGACGCGTCCCGTGAGGTGCCACCGCTCCCCCAGCGCGCGCTGCCACAGCTGCACCGCAATCGGGTCGGGCAGCGGGGTGAACGCGTAGAAGAGCACGATCTTGTGGACGGCCATGCCCACCAGGATAAGGACGGCTACCGGGCGCGCCGCACCCGCTCGACGTCCCACACCGGCTCGGGCGCCTCGACGACCTCGCCGTCGGAGCCGAACACGAGGAAGCGGTCGAACCCGCGGGCGAACCACCGGTCGTGCGTCACCGCGAGCACGGTCCCCTCGAACGCCGTCAGCCCGGCCTCGAGCGCCTCGGCCGAGTGCAGGTCGAGGTTGTCCGTCGGCTCGTCGAGGAGCAGGAGGGTCGCGCCGTCGAGCTCGAGCAGGAGGATCTGGAGCCGCGCCTGCTGCCCGCCGGACAGCGTCTCGAAGCGCTGCTCCGCCTGCCCGACGAGCTCGTAGCGATCGAGCGCGCGGCTCGCGTCCTCGCGCCCCATGCCCGCCCGGTGGCCCTCGCCGCGGTGGAGGATCTCGAGCAGCGTCCGGCCGCGCAGCTCCGGGTGGTCGTGGTTCTGGGCGAACCACCCCGGCCGCACGCGCGAGCCGAGCACCGCGCGCCCCGTGTGCGCGACCGGAGCCGGCGGGACGCCGTCGGGCGCCGCGCCGGGCGCGGGGTCGCTCCCTCCGGCCGCCAGCAGCCGCAGGAAGTGCGACTTGCCCGAACCGTTGGAGCCGAGCACCGCGACCCGCTCGCCGAAGAACACCTCGAGGTCGAACGGCCTCATGAGCCCTGTGAGCTCGAGCCCCTCGCACGTCACCGCGCGCTTGGCGGTCCGGCCGCCCGCGAGGCGCACGCTCACCCGCTGCTCCCGCGCGAGCACCTCGGGACGCCCCGCCTCCTCGAACTTGCGCAGGCGCGTCCTCGCCGCCTGGTACCGGCTCGCGAGACCGTCGTTGAACGCCGCCTTGGTCTTGAGCGTGAGCACGAGCTCGCGGAGCTTGGCGTGCTCCTCGTCCCACCGGCGCGCGAGCTCGGCGAGCCGGTCGCGGCGGTCCGCACGGGCCTCGGCGTACGTCGCGAAACCACCGCCGTGCACCCACACCGTGCCGCCGCCCGGCGTGGGCTCGAGCGTCGCGACCTGCGTCGCCGTGCGCGCGAGCAGCTCGCGGTCGTGCGAGACGAACAGCACGGTCTTGGGCGACGCGACGAGGCGCTCCTCGAGCCAGCGCTTGGTCGGGACGTCGAGGTGGTTGTCCGGCTCGTCGAGCAGCAGGACCTCCTCCGGGCCGCGCAGGAGCGCGGTGAGCGCGAGCCGCTTCTGCTCGCCGCCCGAGAGCGTGCGGACCTCACGCCACTGCGCCTTCTCGAACGGGATCGACAGCACCTCGTCGGTCACCTCGTCCCAGCCGGCCTCGGCGTCGTACCCGCCGACGTCGGCCCAGTCCGCGAGCGCCTGCGCGTAGCGCATCTGGGCGGGCTCGTCGTCGACGGTCATGATGTCGAGCTCGGCCGCGGCGACCTCGAGCGCCGCGTCCCGCAGCGCGGGGGGCGCAAGCTCGACCAGGAGGTCGCGCACCGTGCGTGCGTCGTCGATGCGTCCCACATCCTGTCGCATCACGCCGAGGCCGCCGCTGCGTACGACGGACCCGCCGTGCGGCGCGACGTCGCCCGTGACGATGCGCAGGAGGGTCGTCTTGCCCACGCCGTTCGGGCCGACGAGCGCGACCCGGGCGCCGTCCGCGACGCGCAGGTCCACGCCGTCGAGGAGGGTGCGCCCGTCGGGCAGGTGATACGTGACGTCGCTGAGGTCGAGGTGTCCCACCCCGCCATCCTCGCCCGAGCGCACGGCGCGGTCACGTCCTTTGCCGCGCCGACCGCCCGGAGGTGCTGCGTGCGCGCCCTCGAGGTGCCACTGTGGGACGCATGAGCGAAGACACCACCGGCACGCGCCCCGACCCGGAGACCGGCGCCGAGGGCGACAACGACCAGCTCCAGGCGGAGGACACGCTGCTGGACCGCGGCGTGGCCGACGTGCTCGACGAGGGCTACTCCCCGCCCGACCGCGAACGGAAGAACCACTTCGGCGAGACGGCGTGGGAGGAGGTCCACGGCGAGTCCCTCGACCAGCGCCTGTCCGAGGAGGAGCCCGAGGAGTGGGAGCGCGACCCGCTCGACCGTCCCGACCAGACCCGCTCGGGACGGCTCGTCGCGAACCCGGACGCGCTCGACGGACGGCAGAACGACACCTACGCCGACGACGAGGGCATCTCCGGCGGTGCGGCGGGCGCCGAGGAGGCCGCGGTGCACATCGTCGAGGAGCCCTGAGGCTCCTCCCGCGAGGGACTCAGGGCGTCTCCCAGACGTCCTCCTCGTTCCGCACCGCCCGGACGCGCTCGGCGCGCGCCGCGAGCTCGTGGTCGGGCGGGTAGGTGACCTCCTCGAGCACGAGCCCGTGCGCGGGCACGACGCCGGCGCCCGCGTCGCGCCGTCGGGCCGCCAGGAGCTCGGCGGGCCAGCCGACCGTGCGGCGGCCCTCCCCGACCGCGAGCGACGCCCCGACGAGCGCGCGGACCATGTTGTGGCAGAACGCGTCGGCCCGGACCTGCGCGACGACGAGTCCCGCGTCCGGGCCGTCCGTCGGCCGCGACCACGACAGGTGCTGGAGCTCGCGGATCGTCGTCGCGCCGGGGCGCGGCTTGCAGAACGCCGCGAAGTCCCGCACCCCGAGCAGCGGCCGCACGGCCGCGTCCATCGCGTCCACGTCGAGCGGACGCCGGTTCCACAGGACCCACTCGCGGCGCAGCGGGTCCCGCTGGGCCGGGTCATCGGCGACGCGATAGGTGTAGGCGCGGTGCAGCGCCGAGAAGCGGGCGTCGAACCCGTCGGGGGCGGGCGTCGCCCGGTGCACGACGACGTCGGGCGGCAGCACACCGCCGAGCCGCGCCACGAGCGCGTCCCCGGGCGACCGGCCCGACCGGCCGGGCAGGGCGTCCCACTGCGTGCGCGTCAGGTCGACGTGCGCGACCTGGCCGCGCGCGTGCACGCCCGCGTCGGTACGTCCCGCGACGGTGAGCCGCGGGCCGTGCGGAGGCCCGCCGCGCAGGAGGGTCGCGAAGCCCTCCTCGAGCGCCCCCTGCACGGTGCGCAGGCCCGGCTGGCGCGCCCAGCCGGCGAAGTGCGTCCCCTGGTAGGCGAGGTCCAGCCGGACGCGCACGAGGTCGTCGGGCACGTCGTCGAGCACGGCGACGGCGGGCGCCGCGGAGGGATCGTCCGGGAGGGCTGCGTCGGTCACGGGAGTTCACGGTAGCCGCCGCCGACGCGCGCGACACCTCGCGCGTGCCTACGCTGCCCCCCATGACCGGGGACACCGCGGACGTCCGGACCCTCGCCGTCGACTGCGGGGGCGGCGGGATCAAGGCGAGCGTGCTGGACACGTCCGGCACCGCGCACGCCGCGCCCGTGCGGGTCCCGACCCCGTACCCGCTCCCGCCCGAGCTCCTCGTCGAGACCGTCGCGGGGATCGCGGCCTCGCTCCCCGCCGCGGACCGCGTGACCGTCGGCATGCCGGGGATGATCCGCCACGGCGTCGTCGTGCACACGCCGCACTACGTCACGCGCAGCGGGCCGCGGTCGCGCGTCGACCCGGCGCTCGTCGAGGCGTGGACCAGCTTCGACGTGCGGGCTGCGGTCTCGCGGCGACTCGGCGTGCCGGCCCTGGTGCTCAACGACGCGGAGGTCCACGGCGCCGGCGTGATCGCCGCGTCGGGCCTCGAGCTCGTCCTCACGCTGGGGACCGGGCTCGGGTCGGCGCTCTTCCACGGGGGGCGTCTGGCACCCCACCTGGAGTGGTCCCGTGCGCCGGTCCGGCGCGGCACGACGTACGACGAGTACGTCGGCGAGCCCGAGCGGCGCCGGCTCGGCAACGGGCTCTGGTCGCGGCGCGTGCTCGCGGTCGTCGACGGGCTGCGGCCCGTGTTCTGGTGGGACCGGTTGTACCTCGGGGGCGGCAACTCGCGGCAGATCGCGCCAGGTGTCCTCGACCGGCTCGGGGACGACGTCGTGGTGGTGCCCAACTCGGCGGCGCTCGTCGGCGGCGCGCGCGCGTGGGACCTGCCGCCGGCCTGAGGCGGGCGGGTGTGGTCCGACCGCTCAGCGGCCGACCAGGTGGTCCTGGTCCGACCGGGCGCTCGCCGGTGACGCGTTCGCCTGCTCGCTCGTCGACACCGCCTGGTGGGCGTCGAGCAGCACGCGGTTGAACGCGACCGGCGCGTCGAGGTTCACGAGGTGCCGGGCGCCGGGGACCACGACGAGCCGGGCGGGTGCTCCCCCGCTCCTGGCCGCCTCGACGTACGCCCGCTCGCCGAACCGGAAGTGGTCCCACCGGCCGTTGACGACCCACACCGGCGAGTCCGTCGCGGCGAGGGCGTGCAGCGGGTCGCACGAGCCCGTCTCGCGCAGGATCGCGCTCATCACGTCGAGCGCGAACCCGCCCGCAGCGATGTCGGCGGCGCCCTGCGGGGTCAGCGTGCGGTCGACGAGCGCCTGGTTGAGCCCGGCGCCCGCGTCCGGGAGACGCTCGATCCCGCGGGCC
Organism: Cellulosimicrobium sp. BMG9.22; assembly: GCF_059159975.1. NCBI lineage: Bacteria > Bacillati > Actinomycetota > Actinomycetes > Micrococcales > Promicromonosporaceae > Cellulosimicrobium > Cellulosimicrobium sp. BMG9.22. Next base: position 43,983 of record NZ_JBZGBY010000005.1, read on the forward strand.
ACGAGCAGCCACCCGTCCCGCAGCCGCGTCGCGGGCGGGGTGGAGCACGCCGCCGCGACGAGGCCCGCGACCTGCTCGGGGAACCGCGCCCGCGCCTCGATCGCGACGTACCCCCCGAGGGACAGACCGACGACGAGGGCTCGCCCACCGACGTCGTCGATCCCCCGCCCGACCGCCTCCACCGCCCCGTCGAGCGTGAACGGCTCGCCACGGCGGGCACCGTGCCCGGGGAGGTCCACCGCGAGCGCGCGGACACCCACGCGGCCCAGGGCGTCGAGCTGAGCGCGCCACATCGTCCTCGAGGTGCGCGAGCCGTGCACGAGCACGACGGGAGGTCCGGTCCGGCCGTCGGTGTGAAGGCTCACAGGGCTCACGGTTCGACCCTAGGACGGGCGCCGCTGCGCCGCACGGGCTGCGGCACGCCCTGCGCCCGGACGACGGAGGGCCCGGGACCGCGCACGGTCCCGGGCCCTCACGAGGGAGAACGAGAGGCTCAGGCCTCCTTGGTCTCCGTCGCCTTCTCGTCGGCGGGCGCCTCGGCGGCGTCCTCGACCGGTGCGTCCTCGACGGACGCCGAGGTCTCGACGGGCGCGTCCTCGACCTTGTCGGCCTTCTTCGCAGGCTTTTCGGCCTTCTTCTTGCTCGCCTTCTCGGCAGCCTTCTCCGCCTCGCGGACGACGGCCTGCTTCGGGCTGACGGGCTCGGTCACGAGCTCGATGACCGCGAGGGGCGCGTTGTCGCCCTTGCGCGTGCCGACCTTCGTGATGCGCGTGTAGCCACCCTCACGCTCCGCCATCTGCGGGGCGATCTCGGTGAAGAGCGTGTGCACGACGGACTTGTCGCGCACGACGCGCAGCACGCGACGACGCGCGTGCAGGTCGCCGCGCTTGGCGAACGTGATGAGGCGCTCGGCCACCGGGCGCAGGCGCTTCGCCTTGGTCTCGGTGGTCGTGATGCGGCCGTGCTCGAACAGCTGGGTGGACAGGTTCGCGAGCATCAGACGCTCGTGAGCCGGTCCGCTGCCGAGCCGGGGGCCCTTGGCGGGGGTAGGCATGGGATGTGCTCCTTGGGAAGTGTTCGCGCCGCAGGTGCGGACCCGGACGCGCTGAGGTGTCTAGAGCCGCAGGCTCAGTACTGCTGCTCGGTGTCCGAGAACGTCGCCTCGTCGTCGTCGCCGTCGTAGTACGCGGCGGCGGACGGGTCGAAGTCGAGCGGCGAGTCCTTGAGGGACAGGCCGAGCTCGGCGAGCTTCTCCTTCACCTCGTTGATGGACTTCGCACCGAAGTTGCGGATGTCCAGCAGGTCCGCCTCGCTGCGGGCCACGAGCTCGCCCACCTGGTGGATGCCCTCGCGCTTGAGGCAGTTGTACGAGCGGATCGTGAGGTTGAGCTCCTCGATCGGCAGCGCCAGGTCGGCGGCCAGGGCCGCGTCCGTCGGCGACGGGCCGATCTCGATGCCCTCGGCCTCGACGTTGAGCTCACGGGCCAGGCCGAAGAGCTCCACCAGCGTCTTGCCCGCTGACGCGAGCGCGTCGCGCGGCGTGATCGCCGGCTTCGACTCGACGTCCACGACCAGCTTGTCGAAGTCCGTGCGCTGCTCGACACGCGTCGCCTCGACCTTGTAGGTCACCTTGAGGACCGGCGAGTAGATCGAGTCGACCGGGATCCGGCCGATCTCCGCGTCGAACGACTTGTTCTGCGACGCGGAGACGTAGCCACGGCCGCGCTCGACGGTGAGCTCGATCTCGAGCTTCCCCTTGTCGTTGAGCGTGGCGATGTGCAGCTCGGGGTTGTGGACCTCCACACCCGCGGGCGGGACGATGTCCGCCGCGGTGACCGCACCAGCGCCCTGCTTGCGCAGGTACATCACGACGGGCTCGTCGTTCTCCGAGGAGACGACGAGGTTCTTGATGTTGAGGATGACCTCGGTGACGTCCTCCTTCACACCCGGCACGGTGGTGAACTCGTGGAGCACACCGTCGATGCGGATGGAGGTGACCGCCGCGCCCGGGATGGACGACAGCAGCGTGCGACGCAGCGAGTTGCCGAGCGTGTAGCCGAAGCCCGGCTCCAGCGGCTCGATGGAGAAGCGCGAACGGTTCTCCGAGATGACCTCTTCGGTCAAGGTGGGGCGCTGTGCGATCAGCACTGGTGGTTTCCTTTCGGTGAGCGTCCGCCATATGACGCTTCACGGTTCAAGGCGAGGTGCGCGCCTGCGGCACGCGGCCCCGGCCGGGACTCTGTCCACCCGGCCGGGCGGGAGCCGTCGGCCCCGTCAGGAGGCGGCTGCCCCGTGACGGGTGCCGTCGACGGGCCCGCCCGGTGCACGACCGGGACGGGGCCGTCGACGGCGCACCGACGACGAGGGGTCAGACGCGACGACGCTTGGGCGGGCGGCACCCGTTGTGCGCCTGCGGCGTGACGTCCTGGATCGAGCCGACCTCGAGGCCGGCCGACTGGAGCGATCGGATCGCGGTCTCGCGGCCCGAGCCCGGGCCCTTGACGAAGACGTCGACCTTCTTCATGCCGTGCTCCTGCGCCTTGCGCGCAGCGGCCTCGGCCGCGAGGCCGGCGGCGAAGGGCGTCGACTTGCGCGAGCCCTTGAAGCCGACGTCGCCGCCGGAGGCCCACGCGATCACGGCGCCCGAAGGGTCCGTGATCGACACGATGGTGTTGTTGAACGTGCTCTTGATGTGCGCCTGGCCGGCCGGGACGTTCTTCTTGTCCTTGCGGCGAGGCTTGCGCCCTGCAGCGGCGCGAGTCTTGGGAGGCATCTCTTGTTCTTCTCCTGGTCTGAGGTGGTCTGACCGCGGGGATCTCCGACCGGCGGGACGAGGACCGGGGTTCGGTCTGCGTCAGCGCGCGAGCGGGGCCCGCCCTGCGGACTGGCTCAGCGGGCCTTCTTCTTGCCGGCCACGGTGCGCTTGGGTCCCTTGCGAGTACGCGCGTTGGTCTTCGTGCGCTGACCGCGCACAGGCAGGCCGCGGCGGTGACGCAGGCCCTGGTAGGTGCCGATCTCGACCTTGCGGCGGATGTCGGCGGCCACCTCACGACGGAGGTCACCCTCGAGCTTGAAGCTGCCCTCGAGGTAGTCGCGCAGCGCGACGAGCTCGGCGTCGCCGAGGTCCTTCACGCGCGCGTCCGGGCTGATGCCGGTCGCGGCCAGCGTCTGCTGGGCGCGGGTACGGCCGACGCCGTAGATGTAGGTGAGCGCAACCTCGAGCCGCTTGTCGCGGGGGAGGTCGACGCCGATAAGACGTGCCATGTGCCTTTCGGCTCCTCGTTCATCGTCGGAGGTCTCTCGCACCGCCCTCCCGCGGGGAGCTCCGCGGGCCCCGGCCTCCGAGCCGGGGGTTCCCCTGCCTGTGGCGTCTCCTCCCGGACGTGGTCCGGGGTGCCGAGCAGGTTCGTGGTGGTGCGCTGGTGGTCGTCACCGCCTCGTGGCGGGCGACCCGATGACCTGTGGTCCCGAGGGACCGTCACCCGTGGCGCGCAGGCGCTGGGCTCAGCCCTGGCGCTGCTTGTGCCGCAGGTTGTCGCAGATCACCATGACGCGACCGTGCCGGCGGATCACCTTGCACTTGTCGCAGATCTTCTTGACGCTGGGCTTGACCTTCATCTGTGTTCCCTCAGTGGGGCCACGCTGCCGGGCGCGACCGACGGGCGGTCCCGGTGGCCGGTGGGCGAGGCTGGTGAGTGGTGGACGCGTGGCGACTACTTGTAGCGGTAGACGATCCGGCCGCGGGACAGGTCGTACGGGCTCAGCTCGACCACGACCCGGTCCTCGGGGAGGATCCGGATGTAGTGCTGGCGCATCTTGCCCGAGATGTGCGCGAGAACCTTGTGACCGTTGGCCAGCTCCACGCGGAACATCGCGTTCGGCAGGGCCTCGACCACGCTGCCCTCGATCTCGATGACACCGTCCTTCTTTGCCATGTCCTCCGCTAACTCTCGTCTGAACTGCTGGGTTTCCCGCGCGCGCCCGACCCGGGGGCCGTGCATCCGTGGGAGTCGCGTGGAGCCACGTGCCGATGCCGATCGCCCGGGCCCCGAGGGACGGGGGCCAGGCAAAAGGACAGCACGGACTACACCCGACGGACCATCCTACGGCATCCGGCAAGGGTCGCGAAACCACGCACGGGTTGACGACCGCTCGGGGCGCATCACGCCCACCCCGGAGGTCAGGCCGCGGGGAGCGGCGCGACCTGCACGCCTCGTGCCGCGAGCTCCTCGGCGCCGCCGTCCGCCGCGGTGAGGACCCAGATCCCCTCGTCGAGGATCGCGACGCTGTGCTCCCAGTGCGCCGCACGGGCACCGTCGTCGGTCACGACGGTCCAGTCGTCCTCGCACACCTGCGTGAACCGCTCGCCGAGCGTGACCATCGGCTCGATCGCGAGGCACATCCCGGGGCGCAGCCGCGTCCCCTTCTCGCGCGTGCGGTAGTTGGGCACGTCCGGCGGCTGGTGCATCGCCGATCCGATGCCGTGCCCGACGTACTCCTCGACGATCCCGTACGTCACGCCGTCGGACTCGCCCGAGACCCGGACCGAGTCCTCGATCGCCGACCCGACGTCGCACAACCGCTCCCCCGTGGCGAGCGCCGCGATGCCCGCCCACATGGCCTGGCGCGTCGCCTCGACGAGCGCCTCGTCCCGCGGGTCGCCCTCACCGAGCACGAACGAGACCGCGGAGTCGCCGTGCCAGCCGTCGACGATCGCACCGCAGTCGACCGAGACGACGTCGCCCGGGCGCAGCTCGCGCGCCCCCGGGATGCCGTGGACCACCTCGTCGTTGACCGAGACGCACAGGGACGCGGGATAGCCCTCGTAGCCGAGGAACGACGGCGTCGCGCCCGCGTCCGCGATGACCGCCGCGGCCAGGGCGTCCAGGTCCGCCGTCGTCATGCCCGGGCGCACGCTCTCGCGCACCGTCCCGAGGGCGTGCGAGACCACCAGGCCGGCGCGCCGCATGGCACGCACCTGGTCGTGCGTCTTGTACTCGATGCGTTCGCGACCGAACACCCTGCTGCTCCCTCGGACGTGCCGTACGACGAGCGACCTGGAGTCGCTCAGCCCACCTGGGACTCGAGGCCGGCGACGATGCGCTCCGTGACCTCGTCGATGTCCCCGATGCCGTCCACGCGCACGAGGAGCCCGCGTTCCTCGTAGGCGGAGGTGAGCGGTGCCGTCTGCTCCGCGTAGATGTCGAGGCGCCGGGCGATCGCCTCCTCGGTGTCGTCCTCGCGGCCCTCGAGCTCGGCGCGCCGTGCGAGGCGTGCGAGCAGCTCGTCACGGTCGGCAGCGAGCTCCACGACGCCGTCGAGCGACCAGCCGAGGTCGGCGAGGATCGCGTCGAGCTCGGCGACCTGCGCCGCGTTGCGGGGGTAGCCGTCGAGGATGAAGCCACCGGCCGCGTCGTCCTGCGCGAGGCGGTCACGGACCATGTCGTTCGTCACCGAGTCCGGGACGAGCTCGCCCTTGGCCGTGTACTCCTGCACGAGCCGACCGAGATCCGTGCCGCCCTTGATGTTGGCGCGGAAGATGTCGCCCGTCGAGATCGCGGGGATCTCCAGGCGCTCGGCCAGGCGCGCGGCCTGCGTGCCCTTCCCGGCGCCCTGCGGGCCCATGATGACGAGCCGCGCGGCGCGCGAGGCGGTGGAGGTGCCGTCGGGGGTGGTGCTCAACGGAGGAACCCTTCGTAGTGGCGCTGCTGCAGCTGGGAGTTGATCTGCTTGACCGTCTCCAGGCCGACGCCCACGACGATGATGATCGAGGAGCCACCGAACGGGATGTTCGTGCTCACGCCGAGACCGATGAGGACGAGCGTCGGCAGCAGTGCGACGAGCGCGAGGTAGATGGCACCCGCGGAGGTGATGCGGGTGATGACGTAGTCGAGGTACTCGGCGGTCGGGCGCCCGGCACGGATGCCCGGGATGAAGCCGCCGTACTTCTTCATGTTGTCCGCGACCTCGTCCGGGTTGAACGTGATCGACGTGTAGAAGAAGCAGAAGAAGAGGATCATCAGCACGTACAGCAGGATGTGCAGCGGCGCGGCCGGGTCGGCGAGGTTGGTGCTCACCCAGATGACCCAGTCGGCGCTCTGGTCGCCGAACTGCGCGATGAGGCCCGGGACCGCGAGCAGCGAGGCCGCGAAGATCACCGGGATGACGCCCGCCATGTTGATCTTGATCGGGATGTACGTGCTCGAGCCGCCGTACATGCGCCGGCCGACCATGCGCTTCGCGTACTGCACCGGGATCCGGCGCTGCGACTGCTCGACGAAGACGACGAGCCCGATCACGACCACGATGACCGCGATCATGATGATGAAGTTCGTCGCACCGTTCGCGCCGCCCGCGATCGACCACAGGGCCGTCGGGAAGCTCGCCGCGATCGACGTGAAGATGAGGAGCGACATGCCGTTGCCGACGCCGCGCTCGGTGATGAGCTCGCCGAGCCACATGATGAGGCCCGTGCCCGCCGTCATGGTGATGACCATGATCGCCATCGTCGTGAAGCTGCCGTCGGGGATGACCTCCACCGAGCAGCCCTGGAAGAGCAGGCCGTTGCGTGCCGTCGTGATGACGGTCGTCGACTGGAGGATCGCGAGCGCGATCGTCAGGTAGCGCGTGTACTGCGTGAGCTTCGACTGGCCCGACTGGCCCTCCTTGTGCAGGGCCTCGAAGCGAGGGATGACGACACGCAGCAGCTGGACGATGATGCTCGCAGTGATGTACGGCATGATGCCGAGCGCGAAGATCGACAGCTGCAGCAGCGCCCCGCCGCTGAAGAGGTTGACGAGGCCGAGCAGGTCGTTGCCGTCGGCGGTCTCCGCGATGCACTGCTGCACGTTGGGGTAGTCCACGCCGGGAGTGGGGATGAACGACCCCACCCGGAAGATCGCCATGATCGCGATCGTGAACAGCAGCTTGCGCCGCAGGTCGGGCGTCCGGAAAGCCCGGGCGAATGCGCTGAGCACCTATCCTCCTGGCCCGCCGAGGCGGGATGTCGTGTCGCCGGGAGGCCCGGCGAGGTGTGACGCACGGCACGAGCGCCAAGTGGCACCCTAGCCGTTGCGCCGCGTCGAACGGCAAGTCGGTGTCGCCGACCGGACGGACCGGACCGAGAACCGAGCGTGACGGCGGTCACCCGCGCGAGGCGGACGACGACCGACGGGAAGTCTAACCGTGGTGCGCTGCCGGACGGACCACGGGTCGTGCGGCGGTCGTCCGGCGGGGCTGTCCCACGGGGACGGACCCCGTAGACGCGGACAGGGCCGACAGCGCACGTGCGCCATCGGCCCTGTCCGTGGGGATCAGTCCTCGGAGACCGAGCCGCCGGCGGCGAGGATCTTCTCGCGCGCGGCACCCGAGAGCGCGTCGACCGCGACCTCGAGCTTGACGGTGATCTCGCCCGTGCCGAGCACCTTCACGAGCTGGCCCTTGCGGACCGCGCCCTTGGCGACGAGGTCCTCGACGGTGACCTGGCCACCCTCGGGGTACAGCGCCGCGAGCTTGTCCAGGTTCACGACCTGGTACTCGGTGCGGAACGGGTTCTTGAAGCCGCGCAGCTTCGGGAGGCGCATGTGCAGAGGCATCTGCCCGCCCTCGAAGCGCTCGGGAACCTGGTAACGAGCCTTCGTACCCTTGGTACCGCGGCCCGCCGTCTTGCCCTTCGACGCCTCACCACGACCCACACGGGTCTTGGCCTTCTTGGCGCCGGGAGCCGGACGCAGGTGGTGGATCTTGAGCGTGCCGCCGGCACCCTCGGTCTGCTTGCCGGCCTGCTTGGTGGCCGGCGCGGCCTCCGCCTTGGCCGGAGCCTTGGCAGCGGTCTTCTTCTTCGGAGCCTCGGCGGTCTCCTTGGTGGCCTTCTCAGCCATGGTCACTCGACCTCCTCAACGGTGACGAGGTGCGCCACCGTCGCGACCATGCCGCGGATCTCCGGGCGGTCCTCCTTCACGGCGGTGTCGCCGATCCGCTTGAGGCCCAGAGTGCGCAGCGTGTCGCGCTGGTTCTGCTTGCCGCCGATGGCGGACTTCGTCTGGGTCACCTTGAGCCTGGCCATCAGGCGGTCACCCCCGCAGCACGGGCACGCAGGAGCGCGGCCGGAGCCACGTCCTCGAGCGGGAGACCACGGCGCGCGGCGACAGCCTCAGGCTGCTCCAGGTTGCGCAGGGCCTCGACGGTCGCGTGCACGATGTTGATCGCGTTCGACGAGCCGAGCGACTTGCTCAGCACGTCGTGGATGCCGGCGCACTCCAGCACGGCGCGCACCGGACCACCGGCGATGACACCGGTACCCGGCGCGGCCGGACGGAGGAACACGACGCCCGCAGCGGCCTCACCCTGGATGGGGTGCGGGATGGTGCCCTGGATGCGCGGGACCTTGAAGAAGTTCTTCTTGGCCTCCTCGACACCCTTGGCGATCGCCGCGGGCACCTCCTTCGCCTTGCCGTAGCCGACGCCGACGGTGCCGTCGCCGTCGCCCACCACGACGAGAGCGGTGAAGCTGAAGCGGCGGCCGCCCTTGACGACCTTGGAGACGCGGTTGATGGTGACGACACGCTCGACGAAGGCGTTCTTCTCGGCTGCGTCGCCACGGCGACCGTCGCGACGGTCACCGCGACGGTCGTCGCGGCGCCCCCCGCGCGCGTTGGGGTCGCTCGACTCGTTGGCGGCACCCGTGGGGGCGCCGGTGTTGCTGCGCTGCCCTGCAGCCATCAGAGAATCCTTTGCTTCCGTGTGGGGATGGTCGGCGTCGTCACAGGGCCAGACCGCCCTCGCGGGCGCCGTCGGCGACCGCAGCGACCCGACCGTGGTACTTGTTGCCGCCACGGTCGAAGACGACCGAGTCGACGCCCTTGGCCTTCGCGCGCTCGGCGACGAGCTCGCCGACCTTGCGGGCCTTGGCGCTCTTGTCGCCGTCGAGCGCACGCAGGTCCGCCTCGAGCGACGAGGCCGACGCGAGCGTCTGACCGATCGTGTCGTCCACGACCTGAGCCGTGATGTGACGCGTGGAACGCGTCACCACGAGGCGCGGACGAGCGCCGGTCCCCTTGATCTTCTTGCGCAGGCGCAGGTGGCGGCGCTGTCGCGCGACGGCCTTGCCCTTGCCGAGAACCTTCAGAGCCATCGTTACTTACCAGCCTTTCCGACCTTGCGGCGGACGACCTCGCCGGCGTAACGCACACCCTTGCCCTTGTACGGCTCGGGCTTGCGGATCTTGCGGATGTTCGCTGCGACCTCGCCGACCTGCTGCTTGTCGATGCCGGAGACCGAGAACTTCGTCGGGCTCTCGACCGCGAACGTGATGCCCGCGGGCGGCGTGATGACGACCGGGTGGCTGAAGCCGAGGGCGAACTCGAGGTCCGAGCCCTTGGCGGTCACGCGGTAGCCGGTGCCGACGATCTCGAGCTTCTTCTCGTAGCCCTGCGTCACGCCCTGGACGAGGTTCGCCAGCAGGGTGCGGGTGAGGCCGTGCAGCGCACGGGACTCGCGCTCGTCGTCCGGGCGCGTCACCACGAGGGTGCCGTCCTCCTGGGCGACCTGGATGGGGGTGGGCACGTTGTGCTCGAGAGAACCCTTGGGGCCCTTCACGGTCACGAGCGCGCCGCTGATGGTGACATCCACTCCGGCCGGGACCGGAACGGGGATCTTGCCGATTCGAGACATGGCGTATCTCCTTTCCGGATTACCAGACGTAGGCGAGGACTTCGCCGCCCACGCCCTTCTTGGCGGCCTGCTTGTCGGTGAGGAGGCCGGAGGACGTGGACAGGATCGCCACGCCCAGGCCCCCGAGCACCTTGGGCAGCTCGGTGGACTTGGCGTACTTGCGCAGGCCAGGCTTGGACACGCGGCGCACCCCGGCAAGGCTGCGCTCACGGTTCGGGCCGAACTTCAGCTGGATGGTGAGGTTCTTGCCCACCTTCGCGTCCTCGACGCTCCAGCTGGTGATGTAGCCCTCGGCCTGCAGGATCTCAGCAATGTGCGACTTCAGCTTCGAGTACGGCATGGTCACCGTCTCGTGGTAAGCCGAGTTCGCGTTACGCAGACGCGTCAGCATGTCTGCGATCGGGTCGGTCATCGTCATCGGGCTTAGCCCTTCCTCGACGTGGTATCCGGGCGGAGGCGCGCCGTGCGGCGCGCTCCGCCAGGACCTACGACGTAGTTGTTACCAGCTGCTCTTGGTGACGCCGGGAAGCTCACCACGGTGGGCCATCTCGCGCACGCAGATACGGCACAGGCCGAACTTGCGGTACACGGAGTGCGGGCGACCGCACTTCTGGCACCGGGTGTAGGCGCGGACCGCGAACTTGGGCTTGGCGGCCGCCTTGTTGATCAGGGCCTTCTTCGCCATGTCAGTTCTCCTTGAAGGGGAAGCCGAGACGGCGCAGCAGGGAGCGGCCCTCGTCATCGGTCGTCGCCGTGGTCACGACCGTGATGTCCATACCGCGGACACGGTCGATCTTGTCCTGGTCGATCTCGTGGAACATGGACTGCTCCGTGAGGCCGAAGGTGTAGTTGCCGTGCCCGTCGAACTGCTTGGGCGACAGCCCGCGGAAGTCGCGGATGCGCGGCAGCGCGATCGCGAGCAGACGGTCCAGGAACTCCCACATGCGGTCGCCGCGCAGCGTGACGTGCGCACCGATCGGCATGCCCTCGCGCAGCTTGAACTGCGCGATGGACTTGCGGGCCTTGGTCACCTGCGGCTTCTGGCCGGTGATCGCGGACAGGTCGCGGATCGCGCCCTCGATGAGCTTCGAGTCCTTGGCAGCGTCACCGACGCCCATGTTCACGACGATCTTCGTGACGCGGGCGACCTGGTTGACGTTCTCGTGCCCGAACTCCTCGCGCAGGCCGGCGACGATCTCCTCGCGGTAGCGCTGCTTGAGGCGGGGGATCTCGGGGGCTGCGATCTCAGTGGTCTCGGTGCTCATCAGATGTCCTTACCGGAGCGCTTGGCCACGCGCACACGAACGGTGCGCTGGCGGCCGTCACGCTCGACCTCTTCGGTGCGGTACCCGACGCGGGTGCCCTTCTTGGTCTCCGGGTCGACGACCATCACGTTGCTGATGTGGATCGGGGCCTCGACGGTCTCGATGCCACCGGTCCGCGTGCCGCGCTGCGACTGGCCGACCTTGGTGTGCTTCGTGACGCGCTGGACACCCTCGACGATCACGCGATCGCTGTCGGTGAGCACCTCGAGCACACGGCCCTGCTTGCCCTTGTCCTTGCCGGCGATGACGACGACGAGGTCGCCCTTCTTGATCTTGGCCATGGTCAGAGCACCTCCGGAGCCAGCGAGATGATCTTCATGAACCGCTTGTCGCGCAGCTCGCGCCCGACCGGGCCGAAGATGCGGGTACCGCGCGGCTCACCGTCGTTCTTGAGGATCACGGCGGCGTTCTCGTCGAACTTGATGTAGGAACCGTCCGGACGACGGCGCTCCTTGGCGGTGCGGACGACGACCGCCTTGACGACGTCGCCCTTCTTGACGTTCCCGCCCGGGATGGCGTCCTTGACGGTTGCGACGATGACGTCGCCGATTCCGGCGTAGCGACGGCCCGAGCCACCGAGAACACGGATGCAGAGAATCTCCTTCGCACCCGTGTTGTCGGCGACACGAAGTCGCGACTCCTGCTGGATCATGTAATGAACTCCTGTCGTCGAGCCGGTTCTCGCGCGGGGCGAGCCTTGCCGAACGGATAGCTGTCAGTGCCGGGTCCCTCGCGGGTGAACCGGCCAGACCTGGCGGTGGACCCGCCGGACCTGTCCTCACTGGTTGCCGCACCGCGGTGCGGCACGAGAGGGTGCGTGGCGGGCGGACGTCGCCGCCCGCCACGAACCTGCCGTGCGGCGTGGCTTACTTGGCCTTCTCGAGGATCTCCACGAGCCGCCACCGCTTGGTCGCGGACAGCGGGCGGGTCTCCATGATGAGCACGAGGTCGCCCACGCCGGCAGAGTTCTGCTCGTCGTGCGCCTTGACCTTGCTCGTGCGGCGGATGACCTTGCCGTAGAGCGGGTGCTTGACCCGGTCCTCGACCTCGACCACCACGGTCTTGTCCATCTTGTCGCTCACGACGTAGCCGCGACGCGTCTTGCGGTACGCGCGCTGCGCGGTCGCCTCGGCGACCTCGGGCGCGTTGGTTGCGTTCTCGCTCATTCCAGCCTCACTCACTCGGCGCTCGGCGCGGTACGGATGCCGAGCTCGCGCTCACGCAGGATCGTGTAGATCCTCGCGATGTCGCGGCGGACGGCCTTGAGGCGCCCGTGGCTCTCCAGCTGGCCGGTGGCCGACTGGAAGCGGAGGTTGAAGAGCTCCTCCTTGACCTTCTTGAGCTCGGCGACGAGAGTCTCGTCGTCCATGGCGTCGAGGTCGACGGGGGCGAGCCCCTTCGTTCCGATTGCCATCAGTTGCCACCACCCTCGCGCACCACGAAACGGCACTTCATCGGGAGCTTGTGGATCGCGCGACGCATGGCCTCGCGCGCCAGGGGCTCCGGGACACCGGCCAGCTCGAAGACGATGCGGCCGGGCTTGACATTGGCGACCCACCACTCGGGCGAGCCCTTGCCGGAACCCATGCGGGTCTCGGCGGGCTTCTTGGTCAGGGGACGGTCCGGGTAGATGTTGATCCAGACCTTGCCGCCACGCTTGATGTGGCGGGTCATCGCGATACGAGCAGCCTCGATCTGCCGGTTCGTCACGTAGGCGGGCTCGAGAGCCTGGATGCCGTACTCGCCGAACGAGATCTGCGTGCCACCCTTCGCCGCGCCGGAGCGCGACGGGTGGTGCTGCTTGCGGTGCTTGAGCCTGCGCGGGATCAGCATGACTCAGGCCTCCGTTCCGGTCTCAGGGGCCTTCGCCTCGACCGCAGGAGCGGACTGCTCTGCCGCGGCCGGCGCGTCGGACCCGGGGGTCCGCTCGCCCGAACGCTCGGGACGACGGTCGCCACCGCGACGCTCGCCACCGCGACGGTCGCCGCCGCGCTCTCCCCCACGCGGGCCACCACGGCCCTGGCGCGGAGCGGCCGTGGCCTGCTGCGCGGCGAACTCCTTCTCGGTGACGTCGCCCTTGTAGATCCAGACCTTCACGCCGATGCGGCCGAAGGTCGTGCGGGCCTCGAAGAAGCCGTAGTCGATGTACGCGCGCAGCGTGTGCAGCGGGACGCGTCCCTCGCGGTAGAACTCCGAGCGGCTCATCTCCGCGCCGCCGAGGCGGCCGGAGACCTGCACGCGGATGCCCTTGGCACCGGCGCGCTGCGCGGACTGGATGCCCTTGCGCATGGCACGACGGAACGAGACACGGCTCGCGAGCTGCTCGGCGATCCCCTGGGCGACGAGCTGAGAGTCGATCTCGGCGTTCTTCACCTCGAGGATGTTGAGCTGCACCTGCTTGCCCGTGAGCTTCTCCAGCTCGCCGCGGATGCGGTCCGCCTCGGCGCCACGGCGACCGATGACGATGCCCGGGCGCGCCGTGTGGATGTCCACGCGGACACGGTCACGGGTGCGCTCGATCTCGACCTTGGAGATGCCCGCGCGCTCGAGACCGGTGCTCATGAGCTTGCGGATCTGGACGTCCTCGCGGACGTAGTCGCGGTACCGCTGTCCGGGCTTGGTGCTGTCGGCGAACCAGCGCGACCGGTGGTCGGTGGTGATGCCGAGGCGGTACCCGTGCGGGTGAACCTTCTGTCCCACTATCGGGCACTTCCCTTCGTGTTCTCGCGCGGAGCGATCACCACGGTGATGTGGCTGGTGCGCTTGAGGATGCGGTTCGCACGGCCCTGGGCGCGCGGGCGGAAACGCTTGAGGGTCGGGCCCTCGTCGACGAACGCCTCACGCACGACGAGCTCCTGCTCGTCGAACGCGACGCTCGCGCGGTCCGCCTTCACCCGGGCGTTGGCGATCGCGCTCTCCACGACCTTGCGGACGGGCTCGCTCGCCGCCTGCGGTGCGAACTTCAGCACCGCGACGGCCTCGGAGGCCTGCTTGCCACGGATGAGGTCCACGACGCGCCGGGCCTTCTGGGGCGTGACACGGACGAACCGCGCCTGCGCCTTGGCTTCCATTGCTGTCCTGCCTTCTTGTGTGTTGACCGTCATTCGACAATCCAGTCGTCATCGCGACCCTCGCGGGTCAGCGGCGACGACCCTTCTTGTCGTCCTTCACGTGGCCGCGGAAGGTCCGCGTGGGAGCGAACTCGCCGAGCTTGTGGCCGACCATCGACTCGGTGACGAACACCGGCGTGTGCTTGCGGCCGTCGTGCACGGCGAAGGTGTGACCGAGGAAGTCGGGCGTGATGACCGACCGACGGGACCAGGTCTTGATGACGTTCTTGGTCCCCTTCTCGTTCTGCACGTCCACCTTCTTCTGAAGGTGGTCGTCGACGAAGGGGCCCTTCTTCAGGCTACGAGGCATGTCTCCAGGCTCCTATCAGCGCTTCTTGCCGGTACGGCGACGACGCACGATCAGCTTGTCGCTCGGCTTGTTCGGTCGGCGGGTACGTCCCTCCGGCTGGCCCCACGGGCTCACCGGGTGACGACCACCGGAGGTCTTGCCTTCACCACCACCGTGCGGGTGGTCGATCGGGTTCATCGCGACACCGCGGACGGTCGGGCGCTTGCCCTTCCACCGCATACGGCCGGCCTTGCCCCAGTTGATGTTCGACTGCTCGGCGTTGCCCACCTCGCCGACCGTCGCGCGGCAGCGCAGGTCGACGTTGCGGATCTCGCCGGAGGGCATGCGGAGCTGCGCGTACGGCCCGTCCTTGGCGACGAGCTGCACCGACGCACCGGCCGAGCGGGCGATCTTCGCGCCGCCACCGGGCTTGAGCTCGATGGCGTGGATGACCGTACCGGTCGGGATGTTGCGCAGCGGCAGGTTGTTGCCGGGCTTGATGTCCGCGCCGGCACCGTTCTCGATGACGTCGCCCTGCTTGAGCTTGCTCGGCGCGATGATGTAGCGCTTCTCGCCGTCCGCGTAGTGCAGGAGCGCGATGCGCGCGGTGCGGTTGGGGTCGTACTCGATGTGCGCGACCTTCGCGGGCACGCCGTCCTTGTCGTGACGACGGAAGTCGATCACGCGGTACGCACGCTTGTGGCCACCACCCTTGTGACGGGTGGTGATCCGACCGGAGCTGTTGCGGCCGCCGCTCTTGGAGAGCGGGCGGACCAGAGACTTCTCCGGCTGCGAGCGCGTGATCTCGGCGAAGTCGGCGACGCTCGAGCCGCGGCGGCCGGGCGTCGTCGGCTTGTACTTACGGATTCCCATGGGGATCTGTCCTCAATCTGCTCTCGTCGGCTCAGCCGAAGATGTCGATCGTGCCCTCGCGGAGGGTGACGATCGCACGCTTGGTGTCCTTGCGCTTGCCCAGGCCGAAACGCGTCCGACGCGTCTTGCCCTTGCGGTTGATCGTGTTCACCGAAGCAACCTTGACGGAGAAGATCTGCTCGATCGCGATCTTGATCTCGGTCTTGTTGGCCCGCGGGTCCACGACGAACGTGTACTTGCCCTCGTCGAGGAGGCCGTAGCTCTTCTCGGAGACGACGGGCGAGAGGATCACGTCGCGGGGGTCCTTGGTCACGGTGGTCACTTCGCAGCCTCCTCGGCAGCAGTCTCGTCCGCCTCGGTGGAGGTGGCGACGGCCTTCGCGGAGCGACCCGTGGCCGGGCCGGTCAGGAACGCGTCGAGCGCGCCCTGCGTGAAGACGACGTCGTCGGAGACGAGAACGTCGTAGGTGTTGAGCTGGTCGGCCACCAGGAGGTGGACCTGCTCGACGTTCCGCAGCGACTTGGCGGTCAGCTCGTCACCACGCTCGGTGACGACGAGGACGTGCCTGCGCTCGGAGAGCTTGGCGAGCGTCGCGACGGCGGTCTTCGTCGACGGCAGGCCGTCGACACCGAAGCCGGTCACCACGTGCACGCGGCCGTGACGCGCCCGGTCCGAGAGGGCACCGCGCAGGGCGGCCGCCTTCATCTTCTTCGGGGTGCGCTGGTCGTACGAGCGCGGCGTCGGGCCGTGGACGACGCCACCGCCGGCGAACTGCGGCGCGCGGATCGAGCCCTGACGGGCGCGGCCCGTGCCCTTCTGCTTGTACGGCTTGCGCCCACCACCGCGGACCTCGCCGCGGCTCTTGGTGTCGTGGGTGCCCTGGCGTGCAGCAGCACGCTGGGCGACGACGACCTGGTGGATGAGCGGCACGTTCGTCTCGACGTCGAACACCTCGGCGGGGAGCTCGGCGGTGCCGGCCTTCTTGCCCTTGGGGTCAAGGACGTCAACGGTCAGAGCGGCCATGTTGTTCACGCTCCCTTCGCGGCGCTGCGCACGAGGACGACGCCGCCCTTGGGGCCGGGGACGGCGCCCTTGACGAGCAGCAGCCCCTTCTCGGCGTCGACCGCGTGGACGGTCAGGTTCTGGGTGGTCTGCTGGACGTTGCCCATGCGGCCGGCCATGCGCATGCCCTTGAAGACGCGCGACGGGGTCGATGCCCCACCGATCGAGCCGGCCTTGCGGTGGTTGCGGTGCGCACCGTGCGAGGCGCCGACGCCGGAGAAGCCGTGACGCTTCATGACACCGGCGGTGCCCTTGCCCTTGGTCGTACCGGAGACGTCGACCGTTGCGCCGGCCTCGAAGGCGTCGGCGGTGATCTCCTGTCCGAGCGTGTACTCGGACGCGTCGGTGGTGCGGACCTCGGCCACGTGACGGCGCGGCGTGACGCCGGCCTTCTCGAAGTGGCCCTTGAGCGGCTTGGTGACCTTGCGCGGGTCGATCTGGCCGTAGGCGAGCTGCACGGCGGAGTAGCCGTCGGCGTCCGTCGTGCGCACCTGCGTGACGACGTTGGTGCCGACTGCGACGACCGTGACGGGCACGAGGCGCCCGGCCTCGTCCCACAGCTGCGTCATTCCGAGCTTCGTGCCGAGCACGGCCGTGACCGCGCGGGCGTTCTGCTGGGGGGTAGTCATGATGTCCTCCAGCCTCAGAGCTTGATCTCGATGTTCACGTCCGCGGGCAGGTCGAGACGCATGAGCGAGTCGACGGCCTTCGGCGTGGGATCGATGATGTCGATCAGCCGCTTGTGCGTGCGCATCTCGAAGTGCTCGCGGCTGTCCTTATACTTGTGAGGCGACCGGATGACGCAGAAGACGTTCTTCTCCGTCGGCAGCGGCACCGGACCCACGACCGTTGCACCAGCGCGCGTCACCGTGTCGACGATCTTGCGCGCCGAGCTGTCGATGACCTCGTGGTCGTAGGACTTGAGCCGGATGCGGATCTTCTGTCCCGCCATGGCGTCGTCTGACTCTCTCTCTCGAACCGCTAGCTGTCCGACCCCCGCGCTCGGGCGTGTCGCGTATTCGCGACGCACCAGGGCGCACACGCCCTGAAGGCGTAGGGGCCGTTGGATATGTGACCACCACCCGCGCACCGTGCTCACGCACGACGCCGCGGTACCGGACCACAACGTTTGTCGAGCCTGGCCGGAACGTGTGTTCCGCGGGGACTCGATCCGTATCGACACAGAGAGCTCAACCCGCAGACCCGGGAGAGGTCCCGGGGTCCTGGCCCTCGCCGAGCGAGGGTCGGTTCAACACACTGTTCGACACATGAAAGAGCGCACCCGTAACAGGCAACCTGAACAGTCTGCCACACGTACCGCCGTCCGTCCAAGTCGGGCCCCACCTGGCCCCGTGACGTGCGCGACCCCGCCGCGCCGTCGACCCTGCCCGCGCGCGCCTACGCGCGGGCAGGTCACGCCTACGCGCGGGCAACACGCGGGGGAAGTACCCACGCGCCGGGCACGACGGTACGCATGACACGCCGGACGCGGGCCGCTCGTCTCAGCCCTCGCACGGTCGCATCTGCTCAGGCCAGCGGGACGCCCGCGCGCTCCAGCAGCCGGGCGAACCTGACCAGGTCGAGCGCGTCGTCCCAGGTCCAGCGGAGCATCCCGAGCCCGAGCCGCCGGACGCGGTCCTCCCGACGCTTCTCGTCCCAGACCACGTCGCCGGGCTCGCGCGCTCCGAGAACCACCCCACGTGTGTACTTGACCCTGCCGTCGAACTCACCCACGAGACCGAGCTCGTGCCAGAGGAAGTCGACCCGTCCGATGTGCCCCTCGCTGTCGCTGAGGTCCACCTGGAGATCGGGCAGGAGCGCTCCGAGCTCGATCATGCGTGCCCGGCTCAGCGACTCACCCGGCGACTCGAGCCGGGGGTCGACGTACGCGAGCACCCGCGCCACGTCGTTCCGACCCGATCGTGCCGGGTGCTCGTCGAGCGCTCGTGCGAGGGACGATCCCGTCGCGAGGTCAGAGCGAACCGCATGGTCCGCGGCGACGAGCGCCGTCGCGAACCGCTCCGTCCGCGCGAGGTCGACGACGGTCCGAGGTCCGTCCGTCGTCGTGCACTCCCCCACGACGAGCGTCCCCGGCTCCCCGCCGTCGCAGTGACGGACGATGCCGGCCGTCGAGCGGCCGCCCGTCGCACGCTCCCGGTAGGTGTGCACGGCGTGCGGCCACGCCCCGACGCGCGGCAGTCGCAGGAGTGCCCCGGCGGACGCGTGCGAGAAGACCTGTCCCTCCAGCGTCAGGGCGGCCGCCCGGACGCGCAGGAGGTGTCGCGTGGCATCGTCCGCGCGCTGCCAGGCCTCGGCGGTCGCGTAGGCACCCCAGCGCAGACGGACGAGCCGTCCGCGCCGGCATGCCCGGGAGATCACCTTGCGACCGGCACCGAGCCTCTCGATGTCGCGGGTGAGCACGATCCCGTCGCGGAGGCCGGCGCACACCGAGAGGATCTCGTCGTCCGCCGCCGCCGTCCCCGCCCGGTCGCTCCGGGACAGAGACCGGACGTCGGGCCGGTCCCGGGCCTCGCCGCCCACCGGCGAGACTCTGGACCGTCCATCCGCGAGGGTGCGTGTATGCGTCATGAACCCACTGTGGCCGAGGCCGGGAACCACCCCGCGGTTTTCCACATCCCGGGCGTATCGGTCGCTGGATCAACGCACGACGACGCACGCGCACCTTTGTGCCCGACGCCCGGGGACGTCCCTCCGCGCCGGGCGCGCGCGTAGGCGCGTGGCGGCCACGCGTAGGCGCGCACAGCCCGAGCACGGACGAAGGCCCGGCCCCGCGAACGGGACCGGGCCTTCGACGAGATGCTGCGCAGCAGCGTCAGATCACTTGAGGATCTTGGTGACGCGGCCCGAGCCGACGGTGCGGCCACCCTCGCGGATGGCGAAGCCGAGGCCATCCTCCATGGCGATCGGCTGGATCAGCTCGACCGTCATCTCGGTGTTGTCGCCGGGCATGACCATCTCGGTGCCCTCGGGCAGCGTGATGACGCCGGTGACGTCCGTCGTGCGGAAGTAGAACTGCGGACGGTAGTTCGAGTAGAACGGGTTGTGACGGCCGCCCTCGTCCTTGCCCAGGATGTAGACCTGCGCCTCGAACTGCGTGTGCGGGGTGATCGAGCCCGGCTTCACGACGACCTGGCCGCGCTCGACGTCCTCGCGCTTGATGCCGCGCAGGAGCAGACCGGTGTTGTCGCCGGCCTGAGCCTGGTCCATCTGCTTGTGGAACGTCTCGATGCCCGTGACCGTGGTCTTCTGGGGCGCGCGGATGCCGACGATCTCGACGTCCGAGTTGAGGTCGAGCGTGCCACGCTCCACCTTGCCGGTGACGACCGTGCCACGACCGGTGATCGTGAAGACGTCCTCGACCGGCATGAGGAACGGCTTGTCGAGCTCGCGGACGGGCTCGGGGACGTTCTCGTCCACGGCCTCCATGAGCTCGACGACCTTCTGGGTCCACTCGGGGTCACCCTCGAGGGCCTTGAGGCCGGACACGCGCACCACGGGGGCGTCGTCGCCGTCGTAGCCCTGGGCGGAGAGGAGCTCGCGCACCTCCATCTCGACGAGCTCGAGGATCTCCTCGTCGTCGACCATGTCGGACTTGTTGAGCGCGACGAGCAGGTACGGCACGCCGACCTGGCGGGCGAGCAGGACGTGCTCGCGCGTCTGGGCCATCGGACCGTCGGTCGCGGCGACCACCAGGATCGCGCCGTCCATCTGGGCGGCACCGGTGATCATGTTCTTGATGTAGTCGGCGTGACCCGGGGCGTCGACGTGCGCGTAGTGGCGCTTCGGCGTCTCGTACTCGATGTGCGCGATGTTGATCGTGATACCGCGCTGCTTCTCCTCGGGAGCCGCGTCGATCTCGTCGAAGTTGCGCTGCACGTTCGCCGGCAGGTCCGGGTACGTGTCCGCAAGCGTCTTCGAGATGGCCGCCGTCAGCGTCGTCTTACCGTGGTCGACATGACCGATGGTGCCGATGTTGACGTGCGGCTTGGTCCGCTCGAACTTGGCCTTAGCCACTGGGGTCCTCCTGGGACTTGGGTAGATGTGCCGAACGTTGCGAATGTCGACCGAGAGATCCTACATCCGCGGGGCGTTGCGGTTTCCTACAGGTTGATGGTTGTGCGGGTCTTCGACCTGTGGGGACTCACTCGCCCCGGGTCTTCTTGATGATCTCTTCGGCAACGTTCCGAGGAACCTCGGCGTAGCTGTCGAACTGCATCGAGTACACGGCGCGACCCTGGGTCTTGGACCGGAGGTCACCGATGTACCCGAACATCTCTGACAACGGTACGTGGGCCCGGACGACCTTCACACCCGTCGCGTCCTCCATGGACTGGATCATTCCACGACGTGAGTTCAGGTCGCCGATGACGTCGCCCATGTACTCCTCGGGCGTACGCACCTCGACCGCCATCACCGGCTCCAGCAGAACCGGGTCCGCCCGCTTGACGCCCTCCTTGAGGACCATCGAGCCGGCGATCTTGAACGCCATCTCCGAGGAGTCGACCTCGTGGTAGGCGCCGTCGAGCAGCGTCGCCTTGACCCCGACCAGCGGGAAGCCGGCGAGCACGCCGAGCTCCATCGCGGACTGGATGCCGGCGTCGACGCTGGGGATGTACTCACGCGGGATGCGACCACCGGTGACGGAGTTGGTGAACTCGTAGAGCTCGCCCTCGGAGGTGTCGAGCGGCTCGAAGGTCACCTGGACCTTGGCGAACTGCCCGGAGCCACCGGTCTGCTTCTTGTGCGTGTAGTCGATCTTCTCGGTCTTGCGACGGATCGTCTCGCGGTAGGCGACCTGCGGCTTGCCGACGTTCGCCTCGACCTTGAACTCGCGACGCATGCGGTCGACGAGGATGTCGAGGTGGAGCTCGCCCATGCCGCCGATGACGGTCTGGCCGGTCTCCTGGTCCAGCTTCACGCGGAAGGTCGGGTCCTCCTCGGCGAGCTTCTGGATCGCCGTCGAGAGCTTCTCCTGGTCGGCCTTCGTCTTCGGCTCGATCGCGACGTCGATGACGGGCTCGGGGAAGGTCATGGACTCGAGGATCACGGGCGCGTCGAGCGCGCTCAGCGTGTCACCGGTCGTGGTGTCCTTCAGGCCGATGAACGCGTAGATGTGACCCGCGGCGGCCTCGTCGACCGGGTTCTCCTTGTTGGAGTGCATCTGGAAGAGCTTCCCGATGCGCTCCTTCTTGCCCTTGGTCGAGTTGAGCACCTGAGCGCCCTGCGCGACCTTGCCGGAGTAGACGCGGACGTAGGTGAGCTTGCCGAAGAACGGGTGCGTCGCGACCTTGAACGCGAGCGCGGAGAACGGCTCGGTCGCGTCGGGGTGACGCTCGACGATCTTCTCCGCGTCCTTCACGTCGTGACCCTCGATCGCGGGGACGTCGAGCGGCGACGGCAGGTAGTCGATGACCGCGTCGAGCATGGGCTGCACGCCCTTGTTCTTGAACGCCGAGCCGCACAGCACGGGGAAGGCCTCGCCCGCGATGACGAGCTTGCGGATCCCGGACTTGATCTCCGCGACCGTCAGCTCCTCGCCCCCGAGGAACTTCTCGAGGAGGTCGTCGTCGGCCTCGGCGACGGCCTCGACCAGCTCCGCGCGGTACCGCTCGGCCTTCTCCTGGAGATCGGCGGGGATCTCCTCGGTGTCGTACGCCTCGCCGAGCTTCGTCTCGCCGTGCCAGACGAGCGCCTTCATCTCGAGCAGGTCGACGACGCCCGTGAAGTCGTTCTCGGAGCCGATCGGCAGCTGGATGACCAGCGGCTTCGCCTTGAGGCGGTTGATGATCGTGTCGACGGTGAAGTAGAAGTCCGCACCGAGCTTGTCCATCTTGTTGACGAAGCAGATGCGCGGCACGTTGTACTTGTCCGCCTGGCGCCACACCGTCTCCGACTGCGGCTCCACACCCTCCTTGCCGTCGAAGACGGCGACGGCGCCGTCGAGCACGCGCAGGGAGCGCTCGACCTCGACCGTGAAGTCGACGTGGCCCGGCGTGTCGATGATGTTGATCTGGTTGTTCTTCCAGTAGCAGGTCGTCGCGGCCGACGTGATCGTGATGCCGCGCTCCTGCTCCTGCTCCATCCAGTCCATCGTCGACGCGCCGTCGTGCGTCTCACCGATCTTGTAGTTCACACCCGTGTAGAACAGGATGCGCTCGGTGGTCGTGGTCTTACCGGCATCGATGTGGGCCATGATGCCGATGTTGCGGACCTTGTTCAGGTCGGTCAGCACGTCAAGTGCCACGGTCTGTTTCCCTCGCTAGGTGGGTTGAGTCGGGGGCGCTGCTCGGACCGGGGTGGCCGGCCGGAGACCCGCCGACGGCCCCGGGGACCCGGAGGTCCCCGAGGCCGGTCGGGCGGACTACCAGCGGTAGTGGGCGAAGGCCTTGTTGGACTCCGCCATCTTGTGCATGTCCTCGCGACGCTTGACCGCGGCACCGAGGCCGTTGCTCGCGTCGAGGATCTCGTTCATGAGGCGCTCGGTCATGGTCTTCTCGCGACGGGCGCGCGAGTAGTCCGTGAGCCAGCGCAGCGCGAGGGTCGTCGAGCGCGCGGGACGCACCTCGACGGGGACCTGGTAGGTCGCGCCACCGACACGGCGCGAGCGGACCTCGAGCGCGGGGCGCACGTTCTCGAGCGCACGCTTGAGGACGACGACCGGGTCGCCGTCGGTCTTCGCCCGGACACCCTCGAGGGCGCCGTAGACGATCGACTCGGCGGTGGACTTCTTGCCGTCGAGCAGCACCTTGTTGATGAGCTGCGTGACGACGGGCGACCCGTAGACGGGGTCGATGATGAGCGGCCGCTTCGGGGCCGGGCCCTTGCGAGGCATCAGCTCTTCTCCTTCTTGGCGCCGTACCGGCTGCGGGCCTGCTTGCGGTTCTTCACGCCCTGCGTGTCGAGCGCGCCGCGCACGATCTTGTAGCGCACACCCGGGAGGTCCTTCACACGACCGCCGCGCACGAGCACGATGGAGTGCTCCTGGAGGTTGTGGCCGACGCCGGGGATGTAGGCCGTGACCTCGACCTGGGAGGAGAGCTTCACGCGAGCGACCTTGCGCAGCGCGGAGTTCGGCTTCTTCGGGGTGGTGGTGTACACGCGGGTGCACACACCGCGCCGCTGCGGGGAACCCTTGAGGGCGGGAGTCTTGGACTTCCCCACCTTCGAGGTCCGCCCCTTGCGGACGAGCTGCTGGATCGTAGGCACTACGTCTCCGTGTCTTCTCGAGCTGTACCGGGGCTATCCCCGATGGTGGTCGTGCTGGCTCCTGGAGCCGATCGCACGAGGCACCCGCAGCGCTCGACACGCTGCAGCAGCCACCTACCACCGGCTCGATGGTCCGTGCCCGTCCTCGCGCGCTGTGCGCCGCGAGAACCGGATCCGGAGTGCCCGGGCACACACATCGGCCCGTCCGGAGACCGCCACGCGGCGGTGCGACGATCGCTCGCTTGCACCGTCCCGCCAGGGACATCACGGAGGGCCCGACGGCGCGGGCACGGTTTATCAGGCTACCTGCCGCCCGGCAGGTAGTCAAAGGTGCAGGTCGGACGACCGCGGACGGTCCGCCCGGACGCCGGATGCCCGACGGCGGACCCGCGCACGAGGTGCGGGCCGCCGTCGGGCATCCGTGGGAGCGGGGACGTCAGCGGTAGTCGCCGAAGTCCAGGTCCTCGAGCGGGATCGCCTCGCCGGAGCCCATGCCGAGCGCCGGGAAGTCGATCTCGTCGTAGCCGAAGCTCGGGTAGAGCTCCGTCTTCGCCTGCTCGGTCGGCTCGACCTGGACCTTGGTGTACCGGGGCAGACCGGTGCCCGCCGGGATGAGCTTACCGATGATGACGTTCTCCTTGAGCCCGAGGAGCGGGTCGCGACGACCGCTCATCGACGCCTCGGTGAGCACGCGCGTCGTCTCCTGGAAGGAGGCCGCGGAGAGCCACGAGTCCGTCGCGAGCGACGCCTTCGTGATGCCCATCAGCTCCGGACGGCCGGAGGCCGGCTGGCCACCCTCCGCCACGGTCCGGCGGTTGGCGTCCTCGAACCGGCCGCGCTCGGCCAGCTCGCCCGGCAGCAGCGGGGCGTCGCCGGAGTCGAGGACCGTGATCCGGCGCAGCATCTGCCGGACGATGACCTCGATGTGCTTGTCGTGGATGTCCACGCCCTGGGAGCGGTAGACCTCCTGGACCTCGTCCACCAGGTGCTTCTGCGTGGCGCGCGGGCCGAGGATGCGCAGGACCTTCTTGGGGTCCACCGCACCCTGCACGAGCTGCGTGCCGACGGAGACCTGGTCCCCGTCCTGCACGAGCAGGCGCGCACGCTTGGTCACCGGGTAGGCGATCTCCTCGGAGCCGTCGTCCGGCGTGAGCACCAGACGGCGCGAGCGCTCGCTGTCGTCGATCGCGATGCGGCCGGAGAACTCCGCGATGGGCGCCTCACCCTTGGGGGTGCGGGCCTCGAAGAGCTCCGTGACACGCGGCAGACCCTGCGTGATGTCGTCCGCGGACGCCACACCACCGGTGTGGAAGGTACGCATCGTCAGCTGGGTGCCCGGCTCACCGATCGACTGGGCCGCGATGATGCCGACGGCCTCGCCGATGTCGACGAGCTTGCCCGTCGCGAGCGAACGCCCGTAGCACTTGGCGCACGTCCCGACGCGCGACTCGCAGGTCAGCACGGAGCGGACCTTCGCGTCGCGCACGCCCGCCGCGATGGCGGCGTCGATGAGGACGTCTCCCGCGTCGTCGCCGGCCTTGCCGATGACGTTGCCGTCGGCGTCGACCAGGTCGGACGCGAGGGTGCGCGAGTAGACGCTCGTCTCCACCTTCGGGTGGCGCACGAGCTTGTCCCCGAGCTCCTCGGCGATCGGCATCATCAGGCCACGCTCGGTGCCGCAGTCCTCCTCGCGGATGATGACGTCCTGCGACACGTCCACCAGACGACGCGTGAGGTAGCCCGAGTCGGCGGTCCGCAGCGCGGTGTCCGCCAGACCCTTGCGGGCACCGTGCGTCGCGATGAAGTACTCGAGGACGGACAGGCCCTCGCGGTAGTTGGACTTGATCGGGCGCGGGATGATCTCGCCCTTCGGGTTCGCCACGAGACCGCGCATACCGGCGATCTGACGGACCTGCATCCAGTTACCACGAGCGCCCGAGCCCACCATGCGGTACACGGTGTTGCGGTCGTTCGACTCCAGGTTCGCGCGCATGACCGACGCGACCTTGTCCGTCGCCTGGGTCCAGATCTCGATGAGCTCCTGACGGCGCTCGTCGTCCGTGATGAGACCACGGTCGTACTGCTGCTGGACCTTGAGCGCACGCTCCTCGTGCTGCTCGAGGATCGCCGCCTTCTCCTTGGGCGTCGCCACGTCGGAGATCGCGATCGTCACGCCGGAGCGGGTCGCCCAGCGGAAGCCCGCGGCCTTGAGCGCGTCGAGCGACGCCGCGACCTCGACCTTCGGGTACCGCTCCGCGAGCTCGTTGACGATGGCCGAGAGGCGCTTCTTGTCGACGACCGAGTTCACGTACGGGTAGTCGACCGGGAGCGTCTCGTTGAAGAGCGCACGACCCAGCGTGGTGTCGAACAGGATCGGCTGTCCCTGCTCCCAGCCCTCGGGCGCCTCGAAGCCGGAGACCGGCGGCACGAGGTCGGTCGTGCGGATCTTCACCTCGGCGTTCAGGTCCAGGGTGCCCTGGTCGAACGCCATGATCGCCTCGGCGACCGAGGCGAACGACCGGCCTGCGCCCTCGGCATCCTTCTTGTCGCTCGTCAGGTGGTACAGGCCGATGATCATGTCCTGCGAGGGCATGGTCACCGGACGGCCGTCCGACGGCTTGAGGATGTTGTTGCTCGAGAGCATGAGGATGCGGGCCTCGGCCTGCGCCTCCGCGCTCAGGGGCAGGTGGACGGCCATCTGGTCGCCGTCGAAGTCCGCGTTGAACGCGGCGCAGACGAGCGGGTGCAGGTGGATCGCCTTGCCCTCGACGAGCTGCGGCTCGAAGGCCTGGATGCCCAGGCGGTGCAGCGTCGGCGCGCGGTTGAGCAGCACGGGGTGCTCGGTGATGACCTCCTCGAGCACGTCCCACACGACCGGGCGCGCACGCTCGACCATGCGCTTCGCGCTCTTGATGTTCTGCGCGTGGTTGAGGTCCACGAGCCGCTTCATGACGAACGGCTTGAACAGCTCGAGCGCCATCTGCTTGGGCAGGCCGCACTGGTGGAGCTTGAGCTGCGGGCCGACGACGATGACCGAACGGCCCGAGTAGTCGACGCGCTTGCCGAGCAGGTTCTGACGGAAACGACCCTGCTTGCCCTTGAGCATGTCCGAGATCGACTTGAGCGGGCGGTTGCCCGGTCCCGTGACCGGGCGACCACGACGGCCGTTGTCGAACAGCGAGTCCACGGCCTCCTGGAGCATCCGCTTCTCGTTGTTGACGATGATCTCCGGCGCACCCAGGTCGAGCAGACGCTTGAGGCGGTTGTTCCGGTTGATCACGCGGCGGTACAGGTCGTTGAGGTCGCTCGTCGCGAAGCGGCCACCGTCGAGCTGCACCATGGGGCGCAGGTCCGGCGGGATGACCGGGACGGCGTCGAGCACCATGCCCGTGGGCGAGTTCGTCGTGGTGAGGAACGCGTTGACGACCTTGAGGCGCTTGAGAGCGCGCGTCTTGCGCTGGCCCTTGCCCGAGCGGATGGTCTCGCGCAGGGACTCGGACTCCGCGACCAGGTCGAAGTCCTGGAGGCGCTTCTGGATCGCCGCTGCGCCCATCGAGCCCTCGAAGTACGTCCCGTAGCGGTCCTGGAGGGCGCGGTACAGCATCTCGTCGCCCTCGAGGTCGGCGACCTTGAGGTTCTTGAACCGGTCCCAGACCTGGTCGAGGCGGTCGAGCTGCGCGTCCGCGCGCTTGCGGATCTGCGTCATCTCGCGCTCGGCCGAGTCGCGCACCTTGCGGCGCGCGTCGGCCTTGGCACCCTCGGCCTCGAGCTCGGCCAGGTCGGCCTCGAGCTTCTGGGCGCGGTTGTTGATGTCGTTGTCGCGGGCGTCCGCGATCTCCTTCTTCTCCAGGTCGATCTCGTTCTGGAGGTTGGGGAGGTCTTCCTGACGGCCCTCGACGTCGACCGACGTGATCATGTACGCCGCGAAGTAGATGACCTTCTCCAGGTCCTTCGGGGCGAGGTCGAGCAGGTAGCCGAGGCGCGACGGCACACCCTTGAAGAACCAGATGTGCGTGACGGGCGCGGCGAGCTCGATGTGGCCCATGCGCTCACGACGCACCTTCGAGCGCGTCACCTCGACGCCGCAGCGCTCGCAGATGATGCCCTTGAAGCGCACGCGCTTGTACTTGCCGCAGTAGCACTCCCAGTCCCGGGTGGGGCCGAAGATCTTCTCGCAGAAGAGTCCGTCCTTCTCGGGCTTGAGGGTGCGGTAGTTGATGGTCTCGGGCTTCTTGACCTCACCGTGCGACCACGCACGGATGTCGTCGGCCGTTGCGAGGCCGATGCGCAGCTCGTCGAAGACGTTGACGTCGAGCAAGGTGTCCTACTTCCTTCGTCTGCCGGGCGTCCGGTCCTGGGGCGGGACCGGTGCCGGCGCGGTGGAGACGGGGTGGTGAGGGGACGTGGTGGGAGCGGTGCCCGGCCGCCAGGGCCGGGCTGCCGCTCCCACCCGCCCGAGATCAGATCTCGTCGACGCTGGAGGCAGCGTTGGGACGGCGGGACAGGTCGATCCCGAGCTCCTCGGCGGCGCGGTACACGTCGTCGTCGGACTCCTTCATCTCGATCTGCACGCCGTCGCTCGAGAGCACCTCGACGTTCAGGCACAGAGACTGCATCTCCTTGAGGAGCACCTTGAAGGACTCCGGGATGCCCGAGTCGGGGATGTTCTCGCCCTTGACGATGGCCTCGTAGACCTTCACGCGGCCGGGGACGTCGTCGGACTTGATCGTGAGGAGCTCCTGCAGCGTGTAGGCCGCGCCGTAAGCCTCGAGAGCCCACACCTCCATCTCGCCGAAGCG
Source organism: Cellulosimicrobium sp. BMG9.22 (assembly GCF_059159975.1). Classification (NCBI taxonomy): domain Bacteria; kingdom Bacillati; phylum Actinomycetota; class Actinomycetes; order Micrococcales; family Promicromonosporaceae; genus Cellulosimicrobium; species Cellulosimicrobium sp. BMG9.22. The sequence continues at coordinate 72,340 of NZ_JBZGBY010000005.1, forward strand.
CTGACCGCCGAACTGCGCCTTACCACCCAGCGGCTGCTGCGTGATCATCGAGTACGGGCCGGTCGAGCGCGCGTGGATCTTGTCGTCGACCAGGTGGTGGAGCTTGAGGATGTACATGTAGCCCACGGCCACCGGGTCGGGGAACGGCTCGCCGGAGCGGCCGTCGAACAGCAGCGCCTTGCCGTCGCCGCCGACCGTCCGCACGCCGTCGCGGTTCGGGATGGTCGACGAGAGCAGACCGGTCAGCGCGTCCTCGTGGACGCCGTCGAACACCGGGGTGGCGACGGGACGGCCGGGCTCGGACGACGCCGCGATCTCGGGGACGTTCTCCTTCCAGGAGAGGTCCTTGCCCTCGGCCAGCGAGATGTCCCAGCCCTGCTTGGCGACCCACCCGAGGTGGGTCTCGAGCACCTGGCCGACGTTCATGCGGCCGGGCACGCCGAGCGGGTTGAGGATCACGTCGACGGGCGTCCCGTCCGCGAGGAACGGCATGTCCTCGACGGGCAGGATCTTCGAGATGACGCCCTTGTTGCCGTGACGGCCGGCGAGCTTGTCGCCGTCCGTGATCTTGCGGCGCTGCGCGATGTAGACGCGCACCAGCTGGTTCACGCCGGCGGGCAGCTCGTCGCCGTCCTCACGGTTGAACTCGCGCACGCCGATGACCGTGCCGGACTCGCCGTGGGGCACCTTGAGCGAGGTGTCGCGCACCTCGCGCGCCTTCTCGCCGAAGATGGCGCGCAGCAGGCGCTCCTCCGGGGTGAGCTCGGTCTCGCCCTTGGGCGTGACCTTGCCGACCAGGACGTCGCCCGCGCCGACCTCGGCGCCGATGCGGATGACGCCGCGCTCGTCGAGGTCCGCGAGGACGTCCTCGGAGACGTTCGGGATGTCCCGCGTGATCTCCTCCGGGCCGAGCTTGGTGTCGCGCGCGTCGACCTCGTGCTCCTCGATGTGGATCGAGGAGAGCACGTCGTCCTGCACGAGACGCTGGCTGAGGATGATCGCGTCCTCGTAGTTGTGGCCCTCCCACGACATGAACGCCACGAGGAGGTTGCGCCCGAGGGCGAGCTCGCCCTCGTCCGTCGCCGGGCCGTCCGCGAGGACGGAGCCGACCTCGATGCGCTGGCCCTCGTCGACGAGCACGCGCTGGTTGTAGCTCGTGCCCTGGTTCGAGCGGCGGAACTTCGCGATGCGGTAGCTGCCGGTCGTGCCGTCGTCGTTCGCGGCGAGCACGAGGTCGGCCGAGACCTCGGTGACGACACCGGGCTTCGTCGCGACGACGACGTCGCCCGCGTCGACCGCCGCGCGCCACTCCATGCCGGTCCCGACGAGCGGGGCCTCGGAGCGGACCAGCGGCACGGCCTGGCGCTGCATGTTCGCACCCATGAGGGCGCGGTTGGCGTCGTCGTGCTCGAGGAACGGGATGAGCGCCGTCGCGACCGAGACCATCTGGCGCGGCGAGACGTCCATGTAGTCGACCTGCGCGCCGGGGACGATCTCGACCTCGCCACCCTTCGTGCGCACGAGCACGCGCTCGTCCGCGAAGGTGCCGTCGGCGGTGAGCACCTGGTTCGCCTGGGCGATGACGTGGCGGTCCTCGTCGTCGGCCGTGAGGTACACGACCTCGTCCGTGACCTTGCCGGCCGTGACCTTGCGGTACGGCGTCTCGATGAACCCGAACGGGTTGATGCGCCCGTAGGAGGCGAGCGAGCCGATCAGACCGATGTTCGGGCCTTCCGGCGTCTCGATCGGGCACATGCGGCCGTAGTGCGACGGGTGGACGTCACGGACCTCCATGCCGGCGCGGTCGCGCGACAGACCACCCGGGCCGAGGGCCGAGAGGCGACGCTTGTGCGTCAGGCCCGCGAGCGGGTTGTTCTGGTCCATGAACTGCGAGAGCTGCGACGTGCCGAAGAACTCGCGGATGGACGCCACGACCGGGCGGATGTTGATGAGCGTCTGCGGCGTGATCGCCTCGACGTCCTGCGTCGTCATGCGCTCGCGCACGACGCGCTCCATCCGGGACAGGCCCGTGCGGACCTGGTTCTGGATGAGCTCGCCGACGGCGCGGATGCGACGGTTGCCGAAGTGGTCGATGTCGTCGGTCTCGACGCGGACGTCGATCGCCTCGCCGGCGCGCTGACCGGGCATGGTGGCGTGGTCGGCGTGCAGCGCGGCGAGGTACTTGATCGTCGCGACGACGTCGGAGACCGACAGCGTCGAGTCCGAGAGCGGCGCGTCGATGCCGAGCTTCTTGTTCGCCTTGTAGCGGCCGACCTTCGCGAGGTCGTAGCGCTTGGAGTTGAAGTAGAAGTTCTCGAGCAGCGCGCGGCCGGCCTCGACGGTCGGCGGCTCGCCCGGGCGGATCTTGCGGTACAGGTCGACGAGCGCCTCGTCCTGCGTGTGGACGTGGTCCTTCTCGAGCGTGTCGAGCACCGAGGGGTAGTCCGCGAACTGCTCGCGGATCTCCGACTCGGTCAGGCCGAGCGCCTTGAGCAGCACGGTGACGGACTGCTTGCGCTTGCGGTCGACACGCACGCCGACGGCGTCGCGCTTGTCGATCTCGAACTCGAGCCAGGCACCGCGCGACGGGATGATCTTCGCGGAGAAGATGTCCTTGTCGCTCGTCTTGTCGGCCGTGCGCTCGAAGTAGACGCCCGGGGAGCGGACGAGCTGCGAGACGACGACGCGCTCGGTGCCGTTGATGATGAAGGTGCCGCGCTCGGTCATGAGCGGGAAGTCGCCCATGAAGACCGTCTGGCTCTTGATCTCACCGGTGTTGTAGTTGACGAACTCCGCGGTGACGAACAGCGGCGCGGCGTACGTGAAGTCCTTCTCCTTGCACTCGTCGGCCGTGTACTTCGGCGGCTCGAAACGGTGGTTGGAGAACGACAGGGACATCGAGGACCCGAAGTCCTCGATCGGCGAGATCTCCTCGAAGATCTCCTCGAGCCCGGACGTCGACGGGACGTCCTGGCGGCCGGCGGCGGACGCCGCGGCGACACGCGACTGCCAGGCCTCGTTGCCGAGGAGCCAGTCGAAGCTCTCGGTCTGGAGGCCCAGCAGGTCGGGGACCTCGAGGGGCTCGTAGATCTTGGCGAAGGAGACGCGACGCGACGCGGTACGGTTCGCGATGGCGTCGGCGGACGGAGCAGAAGGGGTGCGCGAGGCAGCCAAGAGGGGTCCTTCCCTGCAGATCGAAAGAACGCTGCGCCGCCGGGCTGGTCATGATCACCGCCGCCACGACACCTCGCGGACGCGCACGTACGTCGTCGAGGGGTCGGGGGTATCTGAGGTCACGGGCACAGGACAGCGCAAAGCGTGAGCATACCCCCTGCACGCACTGCAACACAACCCGGGGCGTGCGCTGCCCTCCGATCCGACGCCTGGGCGTCGGATCGGTATTCGAGCGGGCACCGTCGCCCGCCATCTGCTCGAGACCTGACCCGCACCGCGGTCCGACCTGCTGCCGTCGACCGCGCTGTCCTGCGTCGTCGACCCGCACATGGTGGCACACTCGCGGCCGTTCCGGGAAGCCGGTGCGCCCACCGGTGCCCGACGACGGACCCTGCGACGGGCGCCCGGGCGCGCCACCGCCGTCGGGAACCCCGAGACACGACGAGGCCCGCACCCCTCGCGGGGTGCGGGCCTCGTGCGGCGTGCCGACCGGTCCCGTCAGGACGGGACCGGCGAGATCACTTGACGGTGACCGTGGCGCCGGCGCCCTCGAGGGCAGCCTTCGCCTTGTCCGCGGCGTCCTTCGCGACAGCCTCGAGGACGGGCTTGGGGGCGCCGTCGACGAGGTCCTTGGCCTCCTTCAGGCCGAGGCTCGTGAGGGCACGCACCTCCTTGATGACCTGGATCTTCTTGTCGCCGGCAGCCTCGAGGATGACGTCGAACTCCGTCTTCTCCTCGGCCTCCTCGGCGGCGGCACCGCCACCGGCGGCAGCCGGGGCAGCAGCGGCGACGGGGGCGGCGGCGGTGACCTCGAAGGTCTCCTCGAAGGCCTTCACGAACTCGTTGAGCTCGATGAGGGTGAGGTCCTTGAACTGCTCGATGAGCTGCTCGGTGCTGAGCTTCGCCATGATGGCGTTCCTTTCGGTCGGTGCTCGGCATCGGCCCGTGCGGGCCTGCCAGAAGCGGGGTGTGTGCTTGCGCTGCGTCGATCACGACCCGGGACGAGCCCGGGCACGGGATCAGGCGGCAGCGCCCTCCGATTCCTGCTTCTGACGCAGGGCATCGATGACGCGGGCGGCCTGGGCGGTGTTCGCGGTGAAGACGTACGCGGCCTGGAACAGCTTGGCCTTCATCGCGCCGGCCGCCTTGGCCAGCAGGACCTCGCGGGACTCGAGGTCCGCGAGCTTCGTGACCTCCGCGGCGGTCAGGGGGCGCCCGTCGAGGACACCGCCCTTGATGACCAGCGCGGGGTTCGCCTTGGCAAAGTCACGCAGACCCTTGGCAGCCTCGACCGGGTCCCCGGTGACGAAGGCGATTGCCGACGGACCCTGCAGGTCGGCGTCGAGTCCCTCGACACCGGCCTCCTTGGCCGCGATGGCGGTCAGCGTGTTCTTCACCACGGCGTAGGTTGCGTTGCCGCTGAGCGACCGACGCAGCTGCTTGAGCTGCGCGACGGTGAGCCCGCGGTACTCGGTCAGCACGGCAGCGTTCGAGTCGCGGAACTTGTCCGAGATCTCGGCGACTGCGGCTGCCTTGTCCGGCCTCGCCATGGCAATCCTTCCGGTGGTGGTACCACCGGCGTCGTCCCGGAACGAGAAAGAGCCCCGCGCAGGCGCGGGGCTCGTAGTCGCACGCGCGGCGGGGCCGGGCGGACGTCGTCGATTCGCTACCTGCGCTGGCCTCCACCTCGGGGGTGGGACTTCGGCCTTCACGTCCCGCAGAGGAGTCTGCAGGCAGCGTCGGACGACCGGCGGTCTTGGGTACACGCCCATCGTACGGGACGACGGCGCGTGGTCCAAACCGTCGTCGTCGTGCGGTCGCGCGGTCAGAGGACCAGAGGGCCGAAGCAGACGAGCGGGACCGGCTCCGGCTCGTCGGCGACCGCACGGGCGAGCGCGATGCCCGGCATCGCGCCGTCGCGCAGCTCGGCGTGCAGCGCGGGCATGACGCGCGCCGCGACGTCGTCGCGCAGCGGGGCGACGCTCGCGATCACCGCGCGGGCACCCAGGCGCAGCAGGACGCTCGTCAGGCCGAGTGACTCCCCGCCGATGCGCGAGGTCGACAGTCCCACCTCGCACGCCGACAGCACGACGACGACACCGCGCAGGTCCGTGCCGTCGAGCTCGTGGGCGAACAGCGGGCCGTCCGCGAGCCGCAGCGACGAGAAGAGCGGGTTGTCGGACTCGTGGCTCCCGTGAGCCGCGAGGTGGACGACGCCCGCGGACGCGAGCCCGCCGAGGACCGCCGCGCACGTCGCGTCCTCGCCCGCGAGCGACTCGGACCCCGCCCAGACCGACGCGACGAGCTTTGCCTCCGCCGTCGAGAACCGCAGGCCCGGTCCGGCGACGACGAGCGCGGCGTCGGTGCGTCGCGTCGGCTCGCCGACGCGCAGGTCCACCCACGAGTTGGCCCACGTGCGCTTGCCACGCCGTGACGGGAGCGACGCCCACGGGACGGCGAGCAGGACGGCGCGCGCGGCGACGTGCAGGTCACCGTCGGCCTCGAGCGGGGCCACGAGCACGTCGTCGAGCGTGGCGAGCGTGCGGGACAGGGACCCCACCGCCGCCTCCCGCATGGGGACGGGGATGAGCACGTTCGACAGGACGGTGTAGTCGGCCCGCGCGCGTCGCACGAGCTCGGCGACAGCGTCCCGGCTGCCGAGGCGGACGAGCCGAGACCCGGCGCCGGAGACCCGGACGGCGTGGATGTCATCTCCCACGACGAGGAGTTCAGCAACGACCGCGCCAGAGTCGCTCGCGTCGAGCGCGGTTCGCACGCTGCGCTCCGTCGCGGGGTGCGGGATCGCCGCCCCTCCCCCGTGCTGCCACGCACGGCGACGTGCATCGTCCTGAAGACGACGGGCCGCCCTCAGATGACCCTGCCGTCGGGCGAGCTGGTCCGGGTCCGAGGGCGCGCCCAAAGCACGGGCTGCCTCGACCTCCTGGCGCGACGACGCGAGGAGGTCCGCGAGGACGGGGTCCGAGGGCGGGCGCACGCGCCCCGACCCCGCGAAGGCCGCGCGACCACGCTCCACGGCGTCGAAGATCGTCGCCGGACGGCGCGTACTCAGCGCCGACGCCACGTCGACGTTGCCGAGCCGGACGCCGTGCACCGCGGAGGCCGTGACCGCGTCGACCGACCCCAGCCGCGCTCGGTGCTCGGCGAGCGCCGCCTGCCCGCGGCGCACGGCCCGCACGCCGGCACGGCGGTCCCCGGCGGCAAAGGCGAGCTGGGCGAGGACGGACTCGTGCTGCAGTCGCACCGGCAGCGGAGCGCGATCGAGGTTCGCGGGCACGGCCTCGAGGACCTCTCGGGCCGCGGGCACGTCCCCCGCCATCACGAGCCACTCCACGGCGAGCAGCCGCGCCGGGATCACCACGCCCAGGCCGGCGACGTCACCCATCGTCGCGCCGTCGCGCGCGACGTCGGTCGCCCACCCCGCGTGGCGCCGCGCGGTCGCCGGGGTGACACCGGCGACGCGGTGCTCGGTCAGCGCCGCCTGCAGCTCGGCGACCCGTGCGCGGAGCATCCACGGCGTGTTGCCGAGGCGCTCGAAGCGGCGCGACGACGACCGCGCGAGACGCTTCGCATCGGCGAACCGCCGTAGGCCGAGCACCGCCCGCGACCGCACGAGCTCGACCTCCGCAAGGTCACGCACCATGCGGTAGCGGGAGAGGTGTTCCCGCGCCTCACGCAGCGCCTCGTCCGCCTCGGTGAGCAGCCCCGCGTCGAGGAGCACCTGCGCCCGGTCGATCAGCCCGACGGCGGCGTGCCGCTCCGGCGCCTGCTCAGCGGCCTCGTCCATCGCCCGCAGAGCTGCCGGCAGGTCGCCCTGCAGGTACATGACCCAGCCGAGGTTGTGCGCTGCCATCGAGGCGTACATGTCGTTCTCGATCTGGTGAGCGAGCTCGAGACACGCCCCGAAGTCGTCCGCGGCCGAGGACAGTCGGCCGAGGTCGGAGTGCAGGCTCCCCCGGTTCATGTGGACGACGGCACGGTCGCGCTCGCTCTCCGGCGGAAGGAGCTGCACGGCCTCGTCCATGGCCCCCAACGCTGCCTCGAGCGAGCCCGTCCGGTGCAGCACGAGGCCGCGCTGCCCGAGCACGACGGCCCGCAGCGCGTCGTCGTGCTCGACGGCCGACGCCGCTTCGGCCAGTAGGTCGAGCGCCCGCTCGACGTCACCGCGCGACTCGAGGTGACAGACCGCCAAGCCGATCCGAGCGCGGACGACGAGCTGGGTGAGCTCCGTCGTGCCGGAGCTCGCGGCACCCGTCGCCGCACCCGTGCACCACTCGAGCACGGCGTCGAAGTCTCGGCGTGCCGCGTCGTGGCGCCCACGGGAGTTCAGGCCGAGGGCACGCTCGAGGCGGGCAGTCGCCGCCCCGAGCGTGGAAACCCCCACCGCGCACACCCCCGTCCCCGTCGGGACGGACGACTCAGCTCTTGTCGTGCGCTCCCGGCCGCTCGATGCCTACCGTCGCCGTGACGGCCTTCCACGCCGCGTCGACGCGTTCTGCCACCCGGTCACCGAGGGTACCGCTCTCACGGCCGAGCGGACCGGTCTCGAGGATCGCACCGATCTCGGCCGCCAGCACCGGGGCCGCGAACGACGTGCCGCTCCAGGTCCCGAACCCGCCCTCGAAGCTCTCGGGGTCGATCGTCCTGCGCACACCCCCGAACCTGGTGTCCGGGAGCTGGCGCGACGGGGTGGTCGGGCCGTTCAGCGTCGTCGGGAACGTGCTGACGATCGCCGCGCCGGGGCGCAGCGTCGTCACCCACGGTCCCTCGTTGGTGAAGAGTGCGGTCGAGTCGTCCGGGTTGCACGCACCCACGGTGAGGATCGGCACGTAGTCGTGGGACAGCTGCTCGCCCTCGACGAGCACCGTGCTCGCCGTTCCCGAGACCTGCGGCGCGAAGGCCGCGGGGTACATCGGTCGCGTCGAGCCGTCGTTGCCCGCCGCCACGACGACCACCACGCCCGCCTGCCGCAGCGCACGCAGGAGCGAGCGGAGAGGACCGTCGTACGCGACGTCCTCGGGCTGCTCGTGGTAGTAGCCCATCGAGAGGACCGCGACGTCGACCGGGAAGTACCCGTCGATGCCTCGCATCCCTCGCAGGTGGAACCTGAGGAGCCTGCGCAGGGACTGCAGCACGTCCCACTCGGGGACCGTGCCGGAACCACCGAAGATCCGGAGCGGCAGGATCGCCGCGTCGGGCGCCATCTGGTGGACGACGCCGGCGATGAAAGTGCCGTGCCCGGCGATCGGGTCCAGCGGACCGGTCAGCGGCGCAGAGGACGCTCCGCCGTGCTCCGCGTCGTCGGCCGGACGCGGAGCGATCGGGTACGTCCCGATCGGGCGGCCGTCGAGCGTCGCGGACCGCAGCACGACGCCGTTGCCGTCCCCGCGGGTCGGGTCCTCGGGGAAGTAGTCGCCGAACCACGGGTGGGAGCCGACACCGGTGTCGAGCACGGCGACGACCGGCCGGCGACGACCGGACTCGTCCACCAGAGGGGAGTCGCCCGCGGGCCGCCGGACCGGGGGGCCGCCGAGCCGGCGCACGGGGGAACGGCCTCCGGTTCCCGCCTGGCCGTACTCGGCGAGCCCTCGCACGGGAAGGGGCGTCGAGTAGGGCAGCGGCGTCGAGTACGGGAGCGGCGTGGAGTACGGCAGCGGGGTGGAGTACGGCAGCGGCGTGGAGTACGGCAGCGGGGTCGAGTACGGCAGCGGCGTCGAGTAGGGCGTCGCCGTCATGACGTGGTCGAGCGTGATCGTGGGACCGTCCGGGTCGTCCGGGTCGAGAAGGCCACCGAGCTGCTCGACGAGCTTCCAGGCGTCGGGCACCTCGTCGTGGTCGTCCGGGACGAGCCGCAGCGCGAATCCGTACGCGTCGTCGTCCGCGTGCTCCGGTCCCTCGTCCGCCACGTCGCCCAGCGCGCGGGCGACGGAGAGCGGGGCCCGGTCGCCCGCCGTGTCGAGGGCGACCGACCACCCGCGCCCCCGAGCAGCATGCTCGACGGGATGCGGTGCGCCGTCGCTCTCGGCGAACCCGACGAGCTCGTCGACGTCCGCGCGGCCTGCGATGCGCTCACGCAGCGCTCGGGGCGGCGGACCCTGCACGATCAGCCGGTCGGCGACGTACCAGGTCGGGCTGAGCGGCGGACGCCCACGGCGCGGACGGACGTCGATCGGGTCGAGGAACCGCATCGCGCGGCCGGCGTACGCGTCGCCGCCGGGGACGGGAAGGTCGGAGGACTGGCTCACGGGTTGACTCCAGGATCGTCGGTGTGGATGCGTGCCGACGTGTGACGACGTCGTCGCGCGCTCGGGAGGTCGTACGGCAGGTCGTCGCGGCGGCAGACCGGGGGGACGTCATCGTGCCGCGGACGACGGGTCGCCCGCGGCACGACGGTGCTACAGCTCGACGACCGGGGTGCTCACGGCGCCGCCGGTGCCGTCGGCGCGGCGCACGACGAGGCTCGCCGGCCCACGGTCGACGGCCTCGAAGACGAACCGGCCGTCGTCGTCGCTCGCGATCTCGCTCACGGTGCCGGGCCGGTGCAGCTCGACGCGCAGCGCCGTCGCCGGGGCAGCCCAGCCGTCGATGCGGATGCGCCCGTCGTCGGTCGCGGACAGCGAGATCATCACCGTGACCGACTCGGACGTGAACGTGATGGTGCGCGCCTCGACCGGCGGCGCGTCGCCGCGCACCGACATGGCGGGGACCTGGACGTACTCCAGCTCCATGACCTCGGCCTCGAGGCCGGCGAGCGTGATCGCGAACAGCGACCGCTCGACGAGGCCGGCGGGCACGGGGTCGATCTCGTCCGTGATCCGTGCGAGGTCGGCGAGGAGCGCGAGGTCGACGGCGTCGAGAGGCTCGTCGGGGCTGTGCTGCGGCTCTGTGCTCATGATTGTTCCCACGATTCCCCCTGGACGTCGATGATGTCGCGCAGCTTGGCCAGGCAGCGGCCGCGCGTGGATCCGATGCTGCCGACCGGCATGCCGATCGCGGCCGAGATGGCCTTGTAGTCCGGTCGGTCGGCGAGCGACACGAGGCGCAACAGCTTCTGGCAGCGCTCGGGCAGCTGCTCGAGGGCGTGCCAGAGCCCTCGGTCCCGCTCGTTGCGCAGCACCTCGACGTCCGGCGTCGGGTCGCCCGACGGGAGCTCCGGGACGCCCTCGTCGGTGTCGTCGGGGAGCTCGGTGCGCCGTCGGGCCTCGTCGCGGTGCTTGCGCACGGCCTCCCAGGCCGCGCGCTTGGCCGTGATGAGGAGCCACTTGAGGACGGCGTGGGGTTCCTTGATCGTCAGGGCGTTGCGGACGAGCGCGACCCACACCGTCTGCACGATGTCGTCCGCCTGCTCGCGCTCCACGCCCTGGGCCCGCACCGTGTGCCACAGCAGCGGCGTCGCCTCGCGGACGAAGTCACCGAGCGCGTGCGGGCGGCCGTCGCGGTACTCCAGCAGGGCGAACGCGCCCCGGTCACCGAGGCTCAGCTCGGGTTCACCGGTGTCCGCGAGCTCGTCGGTCGGTCTCGTCATGGGGGGCACTGTCCTCGGCACGCTCGTCCGGTCAGGCATCAGCGGGGGATCCCCGGAAACTCCTGATCCTACGGCGGGGCCGGTCGGGTCGACAACCATCGTCACTGGTCACACCCCTCGCGGCTCGCGCGGCTGGGTCCCATCTCGCTCCTTCGGCGGTACGGAGGGGAGTGCCGTCCGACACTCCTCCACCGGGACGAGAGGGACATGCCGCGCGTCTGATACATCCTGGTGCCACCCACTTTCACCGGCTTGCGTACCCGGGCCCTGGTATCGCGACCCATCCACCGGCGCGGCCGTTCCGAACCTCGACCGACGCGCGGACCTCCCGCGCACCGGAAGAGAGCGGGTAGCACCATGTCCTCGTCCCCGAACCGACTTCTCGCCGCCGTCTTCGGCACCGTCTACCTGCTGGTGGGCGCCGCCGGTTTCGTCGTCACGGGCGGGGTGGGCTTCGCCGAGACCGAAGGCAAGAACCTCCTCCTGTTCGAGGTGAACCCCCTGCACAACATCGTCCACCTCGGGATCGGCGCGGCTCTCCTGCTCGCGTCCCGCTCGGTCGCGGCAGCCAAGGCAGTCAACGTGTCCGTCGGCGCGGTCTACCTGCTGGTCGGCGTCGTGGGCCTGTTCCTGGTGGGCACGGGCGCGAACATCATCGCCCTCAACGGCGCAGACAACGTGCTGCACCTCGCCAGCGCGATCCTCCTGCTGGGGGTCGGCCTCGCCGCCGACAAGGCGGGAGACCGCACGTCGAGCTCGTCGAGCGCGGCGACGGCCTGACGGTGTCGGCGTTCCTGCCCCGCGTCCTGCTCGCCTTCGGGCTGCTGGGCGCGGGGCTCGTCAATCTCGGCCTCGTCCGGGGGACGCTCCCGGCGCCGGCGGGCGTCCTCGCACTCCTGCTCGGCGCCGCGGAGGTCAGCGGGGCGCTCCTCGTGCTCGCCCGGTCCGAGCTCGTGCACCGCGCGGCGACGGCACGGGTCGTGACCGGGGGCCTGGTGGTGGCGAGCGTCGCGCAGGTGGCGCTCGCCGTCGGGCCGGGGAGCCGGTTGGGGCCCGCCGTCGCGGCTGTCGCGATACTCCAGCTCGCCGCAGCGAGCGCGGTCGGGGTCGTGGGTCGGCCGCCGCCCGACGACGTCCCTGCGACCCCCGGCTCCTCCGCACCTCCCGCGCCCCGCGCCGACGGCAGGCCGCGAGCGGCGACGGCCCTGGCGGTGCTGTTCGTCGGCGCGATCGCGGTCTCGGCGGTCACGACGGTCGGCCTCTCGGCGACGGAGGCCGGCGAGCACGCCGTCCCGCACGGCGACCACGACCTCCCGGACCTGCCAGGTCTCCACGGGCACCGGCCCTGAGAGCGTGCGCCGCGACGACGTACGCGTTCTCCCGTAGGCGAGACCGCCGAAGTACCGGGGTTCCCCTCATGCCGCACGGGGGCACGGGCTCCTAGCGTCGAGGCGACCCCTGCACCCACCGCGGGTGCGGACCGGCGTGCCGCGACGTCGCGGCACGCCCGAGCACGAGGAGCACCTCCGTGAGAACTCATCCCTCCGGCCGCGCGCGCGGCCGCTCCGGCGCCCGCCGCAGCGTCGACCACCGTGGCCGCCGCCGCGCCGTCGGGCACGCAGTGGCTCACCGGCTACTGGCACAACTTCGACAACGGGTCCGTGACGATGCGCCTGTCGGAGATCCCGCAGGCGTACAACCTCGTCGCCATCGCGTTCGCCGACAACCTCGCCGGGACCCCTGGCGGCATCACGTTCAACCTCGCGAGCGCCGAGCTCGGCGGGTACACCGAGGCGCAGTTCAAGGCCGACGTCGCGACGATCCGCTCGCAGGGCCGCAAGGTCGTGCTCTCGGTGGGCGGCGAGAAGGGCAACGTCGTCGTCTCCAACGCGACCGAGGCGAAGAACTTCGCCGACACCGCCTACGCGCTCATGCAGGAGTACGGCTTCGACGGCGTCGACATCGACCTCGAGCACGGCATCAACGCGACGCACATGTCGAGCGCGCTGCACCAGCTCTCCGCCAAGGCGGGGCCCGACCTCATCCTCACCATGGCGCCGCAGACCATCGACTACCAGGCCACGAGCATGGGCTACTACCAACTCACCCTGGCGATCAAGGACATCCTCACGATCGTCAACACGCAGTACTACAACTCCGGCTCGATGATGGGCTGCAACCAGCAGGTCTACTCCCAGGGCACGGTCGACTTCCTCACCGCGCTCTCGTGCATCCAGCTCGAGATGGGCCTGCGACCCGACCAGGTGGGGATCGGCGTCCCGGCCGTCCCGCGCGCGGCGGGCGGCGGCTACCAGCCCCTGGCGAACGTCGTGAAGGCCGTGGACTGCCTCGAGGTCGGTACCGGGTGCGGCGCCTTCACGCCGACCACGCCGTACGGCAAGATCGGCGGCGTCATGACCTGGTCGATCAACTGGGACAAGACGAACAACTTCGAGCTCGCGTCCGTCATCGGCGCGCGCCTCGCGAGCGGTCCGACCGACCCCACGGATCCCACCGACCCGACCGATCCCACGGATCCCACGGATCCCACCGACCCCGGTGACTGCACGGCGGCCGCATGGTCGGCGTCGGCGATCTACACCGGCGGCAACCGTGTCTCGTACCAGGGCCACACCTACGAGGCCAAGTGGTGGACCACCGACGAGAACCCCACGCAGAGCGGCCAGTGGGGCGTCTGGAAGGACCTCGGCGCCTGCTGAGGCTGGCGCCTGACAACGACGACGGCGCGGCTCCCCGGGTGGGGAGCCGCGCCGTCGTGCCTGGTGCGATCGGGCAGGGCCCGGTCGCGGCGAGGGACGCTACCGTCAGGCGGCGTCGTCCTCGAGGAGCTTCGTCGTCTTGGACTGGTCCAGCGGGATGCCGGGGCCCATCGTCGTCGCCAGCGTGGCCTTGGTGATATACCGGCCCTTCGAGGACGACGGCTTGAGGCGCAGGACCTCTTCGATCGCCGCGGCGTAGTTCTCCACGAGCGACGTCTCGTCGAACGAGACCTTGCCGATGATGAAGTGCAGGTTCGAGTGCTTGTCGACGCGGAACTCGATCTTGCCGCCCTTGATCTCGGTGACGGCCTTGGTCACGTCCATCGTCACGGTGCCGGTCTTGGGGTTCGGCATGAGACCACGGGGGCCGAGCACCTTGCCCAGGCGGCCGACCTTGCCCATGAGGTCCGGCGTCGCCACGGCGGCGTCGAAGTCGGTGTAGCCGGCGGCCACCTTCTCGATGAGCTCGTCGCCACCGACCTCGTCGGCACCGGCCGCACGGGCCTCCTCCGCCTTCGCCGCGTTCGCGAAGACGATGACGCGGGCCGTCTTGCCCGTGCCGTGGGGCAGGTTGACCGTGCCACGGACCATCTGGTCCGCCTTGCGCGGGTCGACACCCAGGCGGAACACGACCTCGACGGTCGCGTCGTACTTCACGGTCGACGTCTCCTTGGCGAGACGGACCGCCTCGAGCGGCGCGTAGAGACGCTCGCGGTCGATCTTCTCCTCGGCGTTGCGGTACGCCTTGCTGCGCGTTGCCATCTGCTTCTCCTCTGCAGTCGTGGTCAGCGGGTCCGCGCGGACCCTGCCACTGCCGCCCACGGTCGTGGACGGCGGTCTTTCATCAGCCCTCGACGGTGATGCCCATCGAGCGGGCCGTGCCGGCGATGATCTTCGACGCGGCGTCGATGTCGTTCGCGTTGAGGTCCTCGAGCTTGGTCGTGGCGATCTCGCGCACCTGGTCGGCCGTGATCTTCGCGACCTTGACCGTGTGCGGCGTCGCCGAGCCCTTCTGGACGCCCGCGGCCTTCTTGATGAGCTCCGCGGCCGGCGGGGTCTTCGTGACGAAGGTGAAGGAACGGTCCTCGTAGACCGTGATCTCCACGGGGATCACGTTGCCGCGCTGCGACTCGGTCGCCGCGTTGTAGGCCTTGCAGAACTCCATGATGTTGACACCGTGCTGACCGAGCGCGGGGCCGATCGGCGGCGCGGGCGTCGCCGCACCGGCCTGGATCTGGAGCTTGATGAGGCCGGAGACCTTCTTCTTGGGAGGCATGACTCTTCCCTGACTTTCTTCTCGTGGACCGACGCCGTGGGCGATGACCCGGTTGCAGTACTGCGCTCACGCGAGGCGGCCAGGTGCCGCCCGGACGTCAGATCTTCGCGACCTGGTTGAACGACAGCTCGACCGGGGTCTCCCGGCCGAAGATGGAGACGAGGACCTTGAGCTTCTGGTTCTCGACGTTGATCTCGGAGATCGTGGCGGGCAGCGTGTCGAACGGGCCGTCCGTGACGGTGACCGACTCGCCGACGATGAAGTCGACCTCGATCGGAGCCCTGGTGGCCGCCGTGGCGGGCTTGCCGGGCTCCGGGGTGGGGGCCAGCATGGGCGCGAGCATCGAGAAGACCTCGTCGAGCGTCAGCGGCACCGGCTGGTGGGTGTGCCCGACGAAACCGGTGACACCGGGCGTGTGACGCACGGCGCCCCACGACTCGTCGGTGAGGTCCATGCGGACGAGGACGTAGCCGGGGATCCGGACGCGTCGGACGATCTTCTTCTGCGCGTTCTTGATCTCGGCCACCTCCTCCATGGGGACCTCGATCTGGAAGATGTAGTCCTCCATGTTCAGGCTCTGGATGCGGTTCTCCAGGTTGGCCTTCACACGGTTCTCGTAGCCCGCGTAGGAGTGGATGACGTACCAGTCGCCCGGCAGCGAGCGCAGCGTGCGCTTGAACTCCGCGACGGGGTCCTCGATGACGTCGCCGTCCTCGTCCTCCGCGCGCGTCTCGTCCTGCGGCTCGACGTCCTGCGGCTCGGCGTCCGACGACTCGTCGTCCGCGTCGGCCTCGGGCTCAGCAGCCTCGTCGGTCGCGGGGGCGTCCGTGGTCTCGTCGACCTCGTCCTGGGCACCCTCGGGCTGCGTCGGGTCGACGTTCTCCGTCTGGTCCAGCGACTCCTGGGACACGAACGAACCTGCTTTCTGCTGAACTGCTCGATGACTGCTTCTGGAAGCGCCGGAGGCGCCCCGAGGGGCGCCGGGTGCCGATCAGGCCGGCACGGCGGGTGCGACGACGCGGGCTAGTCCCCGAAGACCCACAGGGTGGCCTTGCCGATCCCGAGGTCGAGCACCGTCACGAAAGCCATGACCACGACCACGAAGACCAGGACGACCATGGTGTAGCTGAGGAGCTCGGACCGGGTCGGCGTGACGACCTTCCGCAGCTCGGCGACCACCTGGCGCACGAACAGGGCGATGCGCGCGAAGACGTTGGGCTTCTTGTCCGAGACCGGACGACCCTTCTTCTGCACCTCGTCGGCGCGTGCGTCGTCCGCACCCACGGCCTCTGACGGCGATTCGCTCACTCGTTCTTCCCCATCGCTGACGTGCGGGACCTGCTGAACCCTCGGTGTGGCCCGTGACCGGGCCACGCGCAGCTCGCGAGAGCCGCGCCGTGCAGGGTAGACAGGACTCGAACCTGCAACCTGCGGTTTTGGAGACCGCTGCGCTACCAATTGCGCCACTACCCTTCGCGACCGACGCCTCCAGGGTCTGGTCCGATCCCGTCGCACGGGCGCGGTCCAGCATGGTGGACGTCAACCACCGAGGGACCACTGTACGCGACGGGGCGCCCACGGTCGAACCCGTCGTCGAACCTGTCCACCGATCGGTGGACACCGCGCCCGGACGACCGGTCGTCGCGGCGGACCCGCCCACGGGACCAGGCTCGTCGTATGACACCGACACCGCTCCAGCAACCGGGCACCCCTGGCGCGACGCCCCGCGAGGTGCCCGCCGTCGAGGTCCGCGGGCTCCGCAAGCGCTACGGCACCAAGCAGGCCGTCGACGGGATCGACCTGCGCGTCGAGCGCGGCGAGATCTTCGCCGTCCTGGGCCCCAACGGCGCGGGCAAGACGACGACCGTCGAGATCCTCGAGGGTTTCCGCCGCCGGGACGCGGGCGAGGTCCGCGTCCTGGGCACCGACCCGCAGACCGCGGGACGCGCATGGCGCGCCCGCATCGGCGTCGTCCTGCAGGACTCGCGCGACCAGGCCGAGCTCACCGTGACCGAGATCGTGCGGCACTTCGCGACGTTCTACCCGGCGCCGCGCGACGCCGACGAGGTGATCGACGCCGTCGGGCTGCGCGAGAAGGCCCGCACGCGCACGCGGCAGCTCTCGGGTGGTCAGCGCCGCCGGCTCGACGTCGCGCTCGGCATCGTCGGGCGCCCGGAGCTGCTGTTCCTCGACGAGCCCACCACCGGCTTCGACCCAGAGGCGCGCCGCTCGTTCTGGGACCTCGTGCTGTCGCTGCGCGCGGACGGCACGACGATCCTCCTCACGACCCACTACCTCGACGAGGCGGCCCACCTGGCCGACCGGGCCGCCGTCGTGCGCGACGGGCGCGTCGTCGCGCTCGACGCGCCGGACCGCCTCGGCGGGCCGGCCGCCCGCCGTCCCGTCGTCCGCTGGCTCGAGGGCACCTCGTGGCGCTCCGAGCAGACCGACGACCCCACCGCGCTCGTCGCGTCCCTCTCGCGCACGCTCGGCGTGCCCGGCGGCGGGATCCCGGGCCTGCAGGTCGCGCGCCCGAGCCTCGAGGACGTCTACCTCGAGCTCATCGGAACCCCGGCCGACACGCCGGTCACGCCCGACGGCGCGTCCGCCGTCGTCACCCAGGAGGCCCGCCCGTGAGCACCGCACCGACCCTTGCCCGCGCCCCCCGCCCGACCGCCCTGCCCAGCGCCGCGCGCCTCGGTCTCGAGCGGACCGGCGCCGAGCTGCGCGCGTTCTTCCGCGAGCGCGACGCG
Source organism: Cellulosimicrobium sp. BMG9.22 (assembly GCF_059159975.1). Taxonomy (NCBI): domain Bacteria; kingdom Bacillati; phylum Actinomycetota; class Actinomycetes; order Micrococcales; family Promicromonosporaceae; genus Cellulosimicrobium; species Cellulosimicrobium sp. BMG9.22. The sequence goes on from NZ_JBZGBY010000005.1 coordinate 89,866, forward strand.
GTGATCTTCATCTTCACCTACCCGCTCCTCATGCTCGCGATCTTCGCGACGGTGTTCGGCGGCGACGACCAGTCCACCGCCGACTTCTCCGTGCCGTTCGCGCAGTACTTCCTGCCCGGCATGGTCGCCACCGGCATCATGCTCACGAGCTTCCAGTCGCTCGCGATCTCGATCGCGGTCGAGCGCGACGACGGCACGCTCAAGCGCCTGCGCGCCACCCCGCTGCCGTCGTCGGCGTACTTCTACGGCAAGGTCGGTCTCGTCCTCGCGACGTCCGTCGTGCAGACCGGGCTCCTCCTCGTGCTCGCCGCCACCGTCTACGACGTCCCCATGCCGTGGGAGATGCCCGACGGCGGAGCGCGGCTCGCGACGTTCGCCTGGGTCTTCGTCCTGGGCTGCGCCACCGGGGCCGTGTGCGGCGTCGGGTTCTCGTCGCTGCCCCGCTCGGGGAAGTCCGCGTCGGCCGTCGTGACCCCCTTCGTCCTGGTGCTGCAGTTCATCTCGGGCGTCTTCTTCGCGTTCTTCGCCCTGCCGTCGTGGATGCAGACCGTGGCGTCGGTCTTCCCCCTCAAGTGGATGGCGCAGGGCATGCGCTCGGTGTTCCTGCCGGACGGGGCCGCGGCGCTCGAGCCGTCGGGGTCGTGGCAGCACGGCGCGACCGCTGCTGTACTGGTCGCATGGCTGGTGGTCGGACTGGTGGTGGGCGCGCGCACGTTCCGGTGGCGGCGCCGTGACGACGGCTGAGCCGTCGTCGACCGACGTGCCCGGTGCGGCCAGCGCCGAGATCGACGGCACGTGGGCGCGCGACGTGCGCTGGTGGGACGCGGCGTTCTACGTCATCGCCCTGCTCAGCGCGCTCTCGCTGCTCACCGCCGGCGTCGACGGGACGGCGCTGGCCGTGTCGCTCGCAGCGATCGGGGTCATCGTCCTCGGGTACGTGGGGTGGGGCCGGCGGGCCGCCCGGTCGCGTGACCAGGTGACCGCCCACCTGTACCTCGTCGTCGCGATCGCGTGCACGGTGGTCGTCGTCGCGCAGGACGCCCTCGGCACGCTCCTGCTGTTCGCGGTCTTCACGCAGGTCTGGATGCTCTCGGAGCACCTGTGGGCGCAGGTCGTGCTGAGCACCGTGCTCGCGGCCGGGACGGCCCTCGCCCTCGCCTTCGACCCCACGACAGGCCGCGTGGTCCCCGAGGTGCTCGCGAGCTCGGCCCCGCAGATGGGCGTCGCGCTGGCGTTCTCGATCAGCCTGGGGCTGTGGACGGCCCACACGATGCGGCAGGCCGAGCGGCACGCGCGGCTCGTCGACGAGCTCCGCGCGACCCAGGCAGAGCTCGCCCGCACGCACCACGCGGCGGGGGTGCTCGCCGAGCGCGAGCGCGTCGCCCAGGAGATCCACGACACGCTCGCGCAGGGGTTCACGAGCGTCGTCATGCTCGCGCAGGCCGCGAGCGCCGACCTGGCCCGGGACGCGCCGGACGCCGCGCGCGAGCGGCTCGTGCTCGTCGAGTCGACCGCGCGCGACAACCTCGCCGAGGCGCGGGCGCTCGTCGCGGCGACGTCGCCCGCCCCGCTCCAGGGCAGCACGCTGGGCGAGGCGCTGAAGCGCCTCACGGCCCGGTTCGCCGAGGAGACCGGGGCGCGGGTCGAGCTCACGGACACCCACGCGCCCGGGCTGGCGAGCGCCGAGGAGGTCGTGCTCCTGCGCTCCGCCCAGGAGGCGCTGACGAACGTGCGGCGGCATGCGGCCGCGCGCACGGTCCGGGTCGCGCTCCGCCAGGACCGGGACGGCACGGTGCTCGAGGTGTCCGACGACGGCCGCGGACTGCCCGGCGACGCGGGCTTCACCGAGGGGTACGGTCTGCGGGGCATGCGCGAGCGCGCGGCGGCGGAGGGCGGCACCCTCGAGGTCGGGCCGGGGCCGAACGGCGTCGGGACCCGGATCGCGGTGCGGCTGCCCGCCGCCGGCGCCTCCGTCGGCCGGCACGAGACGGGGACGGGAGGCGGTCGGTGAGCGCGTCGGGAGACGGCACGGTGCGGGTGCTCGTGGTGGACGACCACCCCGTGGTGCGGTCGGGAATCGTGGGGATGCTCGCCGCCGAGCCTGATCTCGAGGTCGTCGGCGAGGCGGGCGACGGCGCGCAGGCGGTGGATCTCGCCGCCGAGCTGGCCCCCGACGTCGTGCTCATGGACCTGCGCATGCCCGTGCTCGACGGCGTGGGCGCGACGGCGGCGATCACCGCGCGCGCCGCGGGACGGCAGGCGCCGCGCGTCGTCGTGCTCACGACCTACGAGACGGACACCGACATCCTGCGGGCGGTCGAGGCGGGCGCGACGGGCTACCTGCTCAAGGACACGCCGCGCGAGGAGCTCGTCGCGGGCGTGCGCGCCGCGGCGCGCGGCCAGACAGTGCTCGCGCCGAGCGTCGCGACGCGGCTCGTGACGTCCGTGCGCGGCGCGGAGCGCCTCACCGACCGCGAGGTCGAGGTGCTGCGGCTCGTCGCGCGGGGCGCGTCGAACGCGGCCGTCGGACGCGAGCTGTTCATCACGGAGGCGACCGTCAAGACGCACCTCCTGCGGGCGTTCGCCAAGCTCGGTGTCGACGACCGCACGGCCGCCGTGACGGTCGCCATGGAGCGCGGGTACCTGCCGGGCGCGTGAGCCGACGGCGCGTGACAGACTCCCGCGCATGCGAGACCTGGCGACGCTCCCCAAGGCCCACCTGCACCTGCACTTCACCGGGTCGATGCGTCCCGAGACGCTGCAGGACCTCGCCGCGCAGTACGGCGTGAGCCTCCCCCACGCGCTGACCGACGGCGACCCGCTGCGCCTGCCGCCGACGGAGCGTGGCTGGTTCCGGTTCCAGCGGCTGTACGACGCGGCGCGCGCGTGCGTGCGCTCGGAGGCCGACATGCGGCGCATCGTGCTCGAGGCGGCCGAGGACGACGCCGTCGAGGGTTCCGGACGTCTCGAGATCCAGGTGGACCCGACGTCGTACGCGCCGTTCGTCGGCGGCCTCACTCCGGCGGTGGAGATCGTCCTCGACGCGGCACGGTCCGCGAGCGCCGCGACGGGGACCGAGGTCGCGGTGGTCGTCGCGGCGTCCCGCATGCGGCACCCGCTCGACGCGCGCACGCTGGCGCGTCTCGCGGCGCGGTACGCGGGCGAGGGCGCCGGCGAGGTCGTGGGGTTCGGGCTGAGCAACGACGAGCGGCGCGGGGACACCGCCGAGTTCGCGCGCGCGTTCGCGATCGCCCGGCGGGCCGGGCTCGCGTCCGTGCCGCACGGCGGCGAGCTGCTCGGCCCCGCCCACGTGCACGAGGTGGTGCGCGAACTCGTGCCGGACCGGCTGGGCCACGGCGTGCGGTCGGCGGAGGACCGGCGCGTGCTCGACGACGTCGTGGACCGCGGCATCGCGCTCGAGGTCTGCCCGGCGTCGAACGTCTCCCTCGGGGTCTACCACGACGCGGCGCAGGTCCCGCTGGGGACGCTGGTCGACGCCGGGGCGCGCGTCGCGCTCGGCGCGGACGACCCGCTGCTCTTCGGCTCCCGCCTCGTCGCGCAGTACGAGACGGCGCGCCACGAGCACGGGTTCTCCGACGAGGAGCTGGCGGATCTCGCACGGTCGTCGATCCGGGCGAGCCGCGCGTCGTCCGCCACGAGGCAGCGCCTGCTCGCCGGCGTCGACGCCTGGCTCGCCGTGGGCTGACGGGGTCAGGCCCGCGTCGCCACGACGAAGACGCGGCGGAAGGGCAGGGGCGTCCCGTACGGGCGTTCGGGGTACGCCTCACGCAGAGCCGCGGCGTACTCCGTGACGAACGCGGGACGCAGGTCGTCGGGAAGCGCCTGGAGGACGGGCCGGGCACCGGTCGCGGAGATCCAGCGCAGGACAGGATCCGGACCATGGAGCACATGGACGTACGTCGTCTCCCAGGCGTCGACGACCCACCCGAGAGCGGCGAGCGCGGCGAGGTAGACCTCGGGGTCGTGCGCCCCGGGTCGGTCGACGCCCGCGGTGCGCTCGCCGTACGGTGCCCGCGCCGCTACCTCGCGCAGCAGCCGGTGGCTGGGTGCGTCGTGGTTGCCGGGCACGGAGAACGCGAGTGCGCCCGAGTCGGCGACGTGCCCTGCCAGACCGGCGAGGAGGTCGAGGTGCCCCGGGACCCACTGAAGGGTCGCGTTGCTCACGACGACGTCGGCCGGGACGGACGGCGTCCAGGACCGCACGTCCGCCAGCTCGTACCGCACCCACGGTGCGGAAGCATCGCGCCGCGCGCGGTCGACCATCGCGGGCGACGCATCCACGCCCGTGATCGCCGCGTCGGGCCAGCGCGCGTGCAGCACGGCGGATAGGTGCCCCGGCCCCGAGCCGAGGTCGACGACCGTTCGGGCGTCGACGGGCACCCGGGCGACGAGGTCGGCCATCGGCCTCGAGCGCTCGTCGGCGTGGCTGAGGTACAGGGCGGGGTCCCAGTCGTGCGGCATCGGCGGGCCCACCTCTCGTCGTAAGTGATTCGATGTCAACACTCTTGACATCAAGATATCCTAGCCTCGCGCCGAGCTCTCATGTGCGTCTCATCCGGCTCTCGGATACTGAGGGCCATGACTCGCCGGACCGTCGCCTGGATCGTCGGCGTGCCGCTCGTCGCCCTCGCGGGCGTCGCGACCGCCGCCGCCGTCGCGTCCCGCCCCGACGACCGCGACGTCGGCGGCGCCGCCTGGTTGCTGCAGCGCGAGCAGGTCGACGCACGCATCGAGGAGAGCCTCGCGCGTAGCGCGGCCGAGCTGGAGACGCTCGCGTCGTCCGGCGTGAACCCCGTCTCGGGCGAGCCGTTCGGCAGGCGGGCGCCCGGACGCGGCCGAGAACGCGGCCGCCCGCGGGGGACGACGCCGGCCGGAACAGCTCGTGGCGCCGCACGAGCGACCGCACACGGTCCGGGCGCACGACCTTGACGTAGAGCGCGCGGTGCGAGGTGCGCACGCGCAGCACGGCGCGGCGCAGCGGGCGGTACGCGACCGTCTCGACGGCGTCGACCGTCTCCACGGGCAGGAGGGCGCCCGCCGAGGCGAGCAGGCGCGCGAGCTCGGCCGTGTCGCACGCGGCGGCCAGCCCGGGCAGCAGCGGGTCGGCCGGGTGGCGCCACACGTGCAGGACACGCGGCCCGTCGGCGAGACGGACCACGCCCGGCCCGACGGCGTCCGGCGAGAGCGGAGCGGTGGTGGCGAGCAGGTACTCGGTGGCGTCGACGGACGTGCCTCCGTGCGCCGCGGCGGTGGCGCGTTCGAGCGTGCGGCGCGCGACGACGTCGTACGCGACCGCGACCTCCGCACCCGGGCGAGCGTGCACCTGGTGGACGCGCCACGTGTCCAGGCTCGCGCCGTCGGCTCCCAGCGCGACGGCGAGCAGCTCCCCCGCCACGGGTGCGGTGAGCAGGTCGAGCCACGTCCGCTGGTCGGGGGGTCGGGTGGTGGTCGCGGTCATGGACCCAGGGGACCGCGGCGTGGTGGGGTCGACGTGAGACCCCGACGAGAGCTCTCATCCTTTCGCGCACGGGGGTCCCGGCCTCTTGACCCCCATCCCGCCCGGTGCCATTGTATTAGCGTGCTGATACAAAATGACGCCGTGCCCGGCGGGGCCGGGTCGTCGCGCGAGCTGCGCGTCGAGATCGACCCCGGCTCGGGCCTCGCGCCCTACGAGCAGATCCGGGCGCAGGTCGTCGCGCACGTCGCGACGGGCCGGCTCCGCGTCGGCGACCGGCTCCCGACGATCCGGGCGCTCGCGACCGAGCTCGGTCTCGCCCCGGGGACCGTCGCGCGGGCCTACCGTGAGCTCGAGGCGGCAGGGGTCGTCACGACGCGCCGCCGCGCGGGCACCGTCGTGTCCGACGGCGCGTCCCCCGCCGACGTCGTCGCGCGCGAGGCCGCGGGCCACCTCGTCCGGACCGCACGCCAGGCGGGCCTCACGGACGACGCGATCCTCGATGTCGTCCGCGGGGCGCTGCTGCACGAGCCCTCGCCCGGGCGGCGCGACGCACGCGAGCACCCGCGCCGACCCAACGATCCGGACGCGTCGATCGTCTCAGGGTGAGAAGGGCTCGGTGCGGCACGTCCGCCGCGTCACGACCGGGTCACGATCCGCCGGAGATCCGTGGCGCGGCACCGCCTCGACCCAGGTCCGGGCGCATGATGGTCCTCCGCGGCGCGGGCCGCGGCAGGTGAGGAGGGGGCTCAGGTGGAGGAACTCCGGACGCGACGCGAGGCGTCGCGCACGCGGCACGGGTCACGCGGCGTGCTGCGCGGGGTCGTGCCCGTGCTCACGGCGGCGCTGGTGCTCGCGGGCTGCCAGGCCGGGCTGCCGGACATGGAGCCCGGCAGGTCACCGTCCGCGACGGCGGAGACCTCCGCGAGCCCCCCGCCGGAGCCCCCGCCCAGCGAGCCGGAGGAGCCCTCGGCCGCTCCGGAGGCGACCGGGACGCCTGCGCCCGAACCCGCGCCCGCCGAGACGCCGGCACCCGCTGCCGAGCCGAGCACCCCGCCGCCTCCCGCGGAGGCGACGCCCGAGCCACCTCCGCCGCCCGCCGAGCCGGCCGAGCTCGCGCGCGGGGCGACCGGCGAGCGGGTCGTCGCCCTCCAGCAACGGCTCGCCGACCTCGGGTACTTCATCGGCGCGCCCGACGGTGACTTCGGCGGCGGCACGCAGCAGGCGGTCTGGGCGTTGCAGAAGGCCGCCGGGCTGTCGCGCGACGGCGTCGTCGGGCCGGCGACGCAGGCCGCGCTCGACCAGGGCGTCACCCCGCAGCCCCGCAGCGGGTCGGGCAAGGTCATCGAGATCGACCTCGACCGCCAGCTGCTGCTCGCCGTCGAGGACGGGCGGGTCGTCACGGTGGTCAACGCGTCGTCCGGAAACGGCGAGCGCTTCGAGACCCAGGGCCGGAGCTACCGGGCGAGCACGCCGCGCGGCACGTTCCAGGTGGGGCGCCAGGTCGACGGCAACCACGCGTCGAGCCTCGAGCTGGGCGACATGTGGCGACCGAAGTTCTTCACCGGCGGCATCGCCGTCCACGGCTCGGGATCGATCCCGCCGTGGCCCGCGTCGCACGGCTGCATCCGCGTGGCGAACTCGGCGATGAACTGGCTCTGGGACACCTGGCACGCCGACCCCGGCACCACGGTCGTCGTCTACTGACCCCGGCCCTCGCTGAGTGCATGAAATAGTCGCGCCGGCAGGGCCTGAACGCGACTATTTCATGCACTCAGCGAGGGGTCAGAGGGCGACGCCGACCAGGACCGGCTCCGGGACGAGCTCGATGCCGAACGCGTCCAGGACGCCGTCCCGGACCGCCCGGGCGAGCTCGACGACGTCGGCCGCGCTCGCGCCGCCGCGGTTGGTGAGCGCGAGCGTGTGCTTCGTCGAGAGCGTCGCGAGGCTCGATTCGCCGTGCACCCCGAAGCCCTTGGTGAAGCCCGCGTGCTCGATGAGCCACGCCGCCGACGTCTTGACGAGGGTCGGGTCGATCTCGCCGAGACTCGGGCCCGTCGTGCTGCTCGGGGTGGACGACCGCACCGGGTAGCGCGGGGCCTCGACCGGGAGCAGGTCCGCCTGCCCGGCAGGAACGACGGGGTTCGTGAAGAACGACCCCGCGCTCCAGCGGTCGCGGTCCGGGCCGCCGGTCGTGGCGACCGCCGGGTCGGCCGCGGGGGCCGGGAACCCGGGTGCGGCGACAGCGCCCTCCGGCCCGACGCCGTCGAGCAGCATGCCCTTGCGCGCGCGCAGCGCGAGGACGGCCTCGCGCACGTCGGCGCTCGGGGCGCGGTCGCCGACCTGGACGCCGAGGGCCCGCGCGAGCTCGGGGTAGGCGACCGGGGCCGACAACGACCCGAGACGCGACTGGAACCCCACGTCGAGGACCACGTACCGCGGCGAGGGGTACCACGGGCCACCGGCCTCGCCGTCGCCGCCGTCCTGCAGGGCCGCGTGCATGCTGCGCTTGAGCACCGACGTGCGGTACCCGAACCCGAGCTCGCCGAGCGCGAGCGTGCGCACGCGCGAGCGCTCACGGTCCCAGACCCGGACGGTCGAGACGACGCCCGCGACCTCCTGGCCGTAGGCGCCGATGTTCTGCACCGGCGCCGCACCGACCGTGCCCGGGATCCCCGACAGCGCTTCGACCCCGACCCACTCCTCCGCGACCGCGCGGGCGACGAGCGCGTCCCAGTCCTGGCCAGCGGGGGCGTGGAAGCTCGCGCCGCCGCACGAGTCCTGCGCGTCGACCGTGACCCCCTGGCGCAGGTCGCGCACGACGACGCCGCCGAACCCCTCGTCGCCGACGAGCAGGTTCGACCCGCCGCCGAGGACCAGGAGCGGCTCGCCGGCCTCGTCGGCCGCGCGGACCGTCGCGACGAGCTCCTCCTCGCTGTGCGCCTCGACATACTGGTCGACGGGCCCCCCGACGCGCAGGGTCGTCAGCTCGGCGAGCGCGGGCGTCCCGACGGCCTCGGGGCGCAGGCCCGGCGCGGTCGCGGCGAGGTCCGGTCGTCCGAGCGATGCGGTCGGGGCTGAGGGTTCGCAGGTCACCCGACCAGCCTAGGTCGTCAGGCACCGAGCTCGTCGCCGCGCGCGGCGAGCTCGCGCGCGAAGCCGTCCAGCAGCTGGTTCGCCAGCGCGACGTCGGTGCGCCCTTCCCAGCCGAGGCCGACCGCCTGACCCGTCGCGTCCGACCACCCCGGCTCGTACCGCGCGACGACCTGTGCCATGACACGGGGGTCGCTCGACCAGCCGCCCCACTGCGGCACCACCCAGGTGAACGCGACGCGTGCGAGCCGCCGTCCGACTGCCCGGCAGAACGTCGCGGGATCGTCGGGTCCCGGCCCGGCGCCCCGTCCCCGCAGCCGCTCGAACGCGGTGCGCCAGTCTCCCTGGACGTTGCGGGCCAGCTCGAGGTCGGGCAGGTGCGGCGCCACCTCGACGCCCGCGTCCGCACCCCAGACCGGGGTGCACAGGACCCTGAGCTGGAAGCCCTCGTCGTGCCGGCGGGACGGGTCCACCATCCGGTCGCGCGCGTCGAGCAGGACGCCGACCCCGATGACCTCGGGGTGGGCCGCGGCCACGACCGCCTCCGCGCGGCGCACCGCCGCCCGGTCCTCGTCGTCGGGCTCACGGCGCAGGAGCACCTGCGCGTCGAGGTCGGAGCGCCCGACCCGGGCGGTCCCGCGCGGGACGCTCCCGTAGAGGTAGACGCCGTCGAGCGCGTCGGTGCCGAGCTCGCGCCGGACCGCCGCGACGAGGTCGGCCACGAGCGGCCGGAACGGCTCCTGCACGCGACCCGCGTCCCCCTCGCGACGGACATACCCCTGCTCGTCGAGCCCCCGGTCCTCCATGGCGGAAGTACACCATGCACCCACCCGCGCCCCGGCCGCCCCTCCGCTTGCGGACCCCGGATCAGCCCTGCCCCGCGTCGCCGTAGGCGCAGCACCATGGTGTCAGCTCTGCTGGTCCGCCGTGGCGAGAACCGCGGTCACGCCCGACGGCGGTCGGGTCACCCTCCACGGTCGGGTCGCCGAGCCGAGTCCCCGCGGGCAGGTCGCCCGGCTGAGGGCAGACCAGGGCGAGGCGACGCAGGGCGGGGTGGGTGGGGGCGCCGCGTCGTGGACGGGCCTGGCGGGAGCCGCGAGGAACGAGCGGCGGATGGTAGACGCGGCGCCCCCCACCCACCCCGACCACCCAGGGCGACCGACCGCCGTCCGACACAAGAACCACGGTTCTACAGCGGCGGACCACGGTTCTACCTCGGCGTTCAGCGACCGGCCGACTCTTCCGAGCTTCGGACGGCCTGCTCGCCCGCCGACCCGGCCGCCGTCGGCAGCGGGCGCGTCACCCCGACGACGAGCAGCCCGACGACCACCGGGATCGCGATGACCAGCAGCGCACCGCGGTACCCGACGTGCTCGGCGAGGAAGCCGATGAGGGGCGGGCCCATGAAGAACGCCGAGTAGCCGATCGTCGCGACGACGCTCACGCGCACGGCGGCGCGGGCCGGGTCGTCGGACGCGGCGCTCATCCCGACCGGGAACCCGAGCGCGGCGCCCATGCCCCATGCGACCACGCCGACCAGGGCGACCCACAGGTTCTGCGAGAGCGTGAAGACGAGCAGGCCGACGAGCGCGAGCGCCCCGGACAGGCGCAGCACGACGACGCGGCCGTACCGGTCGAGCAGGCCCGTCCCGAGCAGGCGCATCCCGGTCATGGCGGTGAGGAACACCGCGAGCCCGACGGCACCGAAGGCGTCGGACGTGCCGAACCCGTCGACGACGGCGAGGCTCACCCAGTCGTTCGCGGCACCCTCCGTGAGCGCCGCCGCGAGCACGACAAGCCCGATGAGGAGCGTGCGCGGCTCGGTCCAGGCGCTCAGCGCGCCGCGCGCGCCCCCGGACGCGGTGAGCTGCGCGCCGCTGCCCGCCGCGGACGCGGGGTCGGCGCCCGTGGCGTCGTGCGCGGTGGCCCCGACCGGGGTGTCCGTCGGCCCGTTCGCCGCGGCGACGCCGTCGTGCCCGACCTGGCCGGCCGGCAGGAAGAACCGCACCGACCACAGGACGCCGACGAGGCTGAGCAGGACGGCGGCGGTGAGGTGCGCCTGGACGGGCACGTGCAGCGCCGCCGCGAGCGCGCCGACGCCCGCGCCGGCCATGGTGCCGAAGGAGAACCCGGCGTGGAACCGCGGCATGATCGCCTTGCCGAGCCGCTGCTCGACCGCCGCGCCCTCGAGGTTCATCGCGGCGTCCCAGACGCCCGTGCCGATGCCGGCGAGGAAGAGCCCGGCGCGGACCATGAGGTCCTCGCCCAGCGCGACGCCCGTCACCGCCGTCACGAGCCCGACGACGTTCGCGACCGCGAAGATCGTCACCGCCTTCGACGCCCCGAGCCGCTGCACGACGATCCCCGACAGCGGGAGCGACAGGAGCGACCCGACGGCCATGAAGAGCAGGAGCAGGCCCATCTGGCCCTCGGTGAACCCGAGCGCGTCGCGTACGGCGGGCAGTCGCGAGGCCCAGGTCGCGAAGTTGAAGCCGTTGAGGAAGAACACCGCGAACACGGCCCAGCTGGCGAGGGCGACGCGGCGGTCGACGGGTGCGGCGGTCATGCGGAGGTCTCCTCGCGACGGTGCGACGGGCGGGTACGACGACGGCGGCCGGTGGCGCGGGTGCTGCCGTGCGGTGCGGCGGTGGCGCGGGTCGCGCCGACGCGTGGGCGGCGCGACCCGCGGGCCTGGTGCGCGTCGTCGGCGGTGGTCGGAGCGACGTCCGCAGCGCCCGCCCCCACGGTCGCGACCGGAGCCGTCGCCCCATCCTCTCCCACGGCCCGCGCGCCGTCGGCCGGGAGCTCGCGGCGGGCCGCGAGCGCCGCGGGCGTGCGCAGCGGCGCGACCTGGGGGGCGAGCAGGACGCTGAGCACCATCGCGGCGACGATGAGCACGAGCGCGTGGCGCGCGCCCATCGCCTCGGCGGCCAGACCGAGCAGCGGCGGCGCCGCGAGGGACGCCATCGAGGAGAACGCGGACACGACGGACACGCGGCCCGCGGCGCGCAGCGGCTCGTCGGACGCGGCAGCGATGCCGACGGGCACGGCGAGCGCCGCGCCGAGTCCCCACAGCACGACGCCGACGCCGGCGAGCAAGAGGGTGGGGGCGAAACCGAAGAGCACGAGGCCGGCGATCGACGCGACGCCGGAGGCGCGCAGCACGGTGACGCGGCCGAAGCGGTCGATGAGGCGCGTGCCGGCGAGGCGCATGACGGTCATGGCCGCGACGAACGTGCCGAACACGACGGCGCCGACGGCCTCGGTCTGCGCGAACCCGTCGACGACGGCGAGCGACAGCCAGTCGTTCGCCGAACCTTCGGAGAGGGCGGCGGACAGGATGACGAGGCCGATGAGCAGCGTGCGCGGCTCGCGCCAGGCCGAGAGCGCGGCGCCCAGCCGCGCGCCGCGGCGTGCGACGCGTGCGCGCAGGCCTGCCGTCTCGACGTCGACGACGGCGTCGCCCAGCGCGTCGAGGTGGCCGTCGAGCGCTGCGGCAGGGACGCGGCCGGCCGTCGAGCGGGGGTCCGGCGCGCGGACGGGCAGCGTGTCGTGGACGGTCGACGGGATGGCCAGCAGGCGCCACACGGTCGCGACGGCGCCCGTCGCGACGAACTGCACGAGGACCGGGACCTCGAAGTGCGCGCACGCCGCCCCCACGAGCGAGCCGACGACGGCGCCGATCGAGAACGCCGCGTGGAACTGCGGCAGGATCGTGCGCCCGACGCGGCGCTCGATGCCGGCGCTCTCGACGTTCATGGGCACGTTGCCCAGCGAGAACGCCATGCCGTTGAGGAAGATCCCGGCGGCGAGCAGGGCGACGGACCCGGTCGCGGGGCCGAGGCCGAGCAGGAGGAACGCGGCGCCGAACAGCAGCGCGGACACGCCGAACGCCAGGCGCCCGCCGAAGCGCGTGACGAAGGGGCCGGCGGCCGTGACCGTGAGGAGCGCGCCGACGGCGCCCGCGAGGAGGACGATGCCGAGGTCGGCGGGGCTGAGCCCGAGCGCGTCGCGCACCGAGGGGATGCGCGCGAGCCAGCTCGACATCATGACGCCGTTGAGCGCGAAGATGCCGAGGAGCGCCCTGCGGGCGCGGGAGAGCTCGGCGGGAGAAGACTGCGCAGCGCCCTCTCGAATCGATTCGATCCGACGGACGAGGCTGCGCTTCGAATCGATTCGAGGCATGGTGACAAGTGTGCGGGTACGCTGGCCGCGCGTCAATCGAGAATCCCGCGCCCGCGGGAAGCAGGGAGCGTGATGAGCGACACCCCAGGGAGCCGGGACACCTCGACCGGTGCACCGGCCCACCGTCCGACGCTCGCCAAGGTCGCCGAGCTCGCCGGCGTGTCCGTCTCGACCGCGTCCCTCGCCTTCTCCGGGGCCGGCCCGATCACGCCCGAGACCCGTGCCCGTGTCCACGACGCCGCGAAGCAGCTCGGGTACACCGGCCCCAACCCGCTCGGACGCCAGCTCCGCTCCGGCCGGTCGGGCGTCGTCGGGGTGGTCGTCGGCGACCAGCTCCGCCGCGCGTTCCGCGACCCCGTGGCCGTGCAGGTGCTCGACGGGCTCGTCTCGACCCTCGGCGAGAACGGGCTCGGCGTGCTGCTCATCCCCGGCATCCCGTCCGACGACCCCGCGCGCGCCGTCGACCCGCTCGTGGAGAGCGCCGCGATGGACGTCGCGGTGCTCGTGTGGGGCGTCGGCTCCCACGACGCGACGCTCGCCGCGCTCCAGCGTCGCGGCGTGCCCGTGGTCATCGGCGAGGGTCGCGCGGTCGAGGGTGCGCCGCTCGTCGCGATCCGCGACCGCGCGGGCACCGCCGACGTGGTGCGACACCTGGTGGACCTCGGCCACACGCGCGTCGCCGAGGTGTCGCTCCCCTTCGACAACTCCGACCGCAGCGGGCCGATCGAGGCGGCACGGCTCGCCGAGGTCGACCGCACGCCCACGGCCAACCGCCTCGCGGGCGTGCGCGACGTCGTCGAGCCCGTCGCGAGCTGGGAGACCGAGGCCTCGCTCGTCGAGCACGGTCGCTCCGCGACCCTCGCCCTGCTCGGCCGGCCCGGTCCCGACGGCGCCACCGAGCCTGCGGACCCCGCCACGCGCCCGACGGCGATCATCGCCCACTCGGACCTTCTCGCCGCCGGCGCGCTGCTCGGTGCCCGCGAGCTCGGCCTGCGCGTGCCCGACGACGTCTCGGTCGCCGGGTTCGACGGCCTCGACCTGCCGTGGCTCGCCCCCGACGTCCTCACGACCGTGCACCAGCCGCTCGCGCGCAAGGGCGCGGAGCTCGGCCGCGCCGTGATCCGCCAGCTCGCGGGCGAGGAGCCGACGACCGTCGAGCTCGACGTCGAGCTGGTGGTGGGGACGACCACCGGACCCGTCCCCACCACCTGACGATCAGCCGATCCGACGCGGCTGCAGCGGGTTCGCGCGCGCTGCCGCCATGAGGTACCACGACGTCGCGCCGACGTGCTGGACCTGGAAGTAGCCGAACCCGAAGCCCGAGTCGACGAGGCTCGACGCCGCGACCACGCCCCCGCGCTCGGCCAGCGGCACGCCCCCGAGCGTCTGTCCCGCGCCGACCGACTCCTGTGCCCCCTGCACCTCCCGCAGCAGGCCCTCGGCGCGGTCGCGGTCGTCGTCACGCTCGCACCCGCGGCGAGCTGGGCGGTGCCCTCGAGCCACACGCCCTGGGGGTGGACGGGCAGCCCGTCGTACTGCGCCGCCGACGTCAGGCTCGCGCTCGAGAACGTCACGCCCTCGACGACCCCGGCGGGGAGCTGGGACACCCCGTCGCCCGCGACGTCGCGCGCCGCGAGCGCGTCGTCGGCCCAGTCGAGCGCGCGGGTGCGCGCCGCGCCACTCGCCCCCTGCCCGACGGCGCGGGTCGCCCCGGGAAGGGTGGCGCCCGCATGCGCGGCGGCTGGACGCGGCGGCCGAGACTCAACCTTCCGGTGGGCCCGTGCGTGTGACAGTCATGAGCGTGAATGCGATCGCCCTTTCCGCCGCCGACGACCCGGACGGGAGGGAACCACCCGACGACCTGCTCACCATGGTGCGCGTCGTCACGTCGCACGAGCAGGAGTTCGCCGACTTCATGACCGGGGCGGCCCCGCGTCTGGCACGCACCGCGTGGCTCCTGTGCGGGGACGAGCACCTGGCCGACGAGCTCGTCCAGCAGGCGCTCACCCGCACCTACCTGCACTGGCGCACGGCCCGCGAGCGGGACCCGTACGCCTACGCCCGACGCACGCTCGCCAATCTTCGGGTCGACACGTGGCGACGGCGACGACGCGAGGTGCTGGTCGCTCCTCCCGACCTCCCCGAGACCACCAGCGACGGCGGCGCCGACCGGCACGCCGAGCGGGACGTCCTCGTCCGCGCGCTCGCGACCCTCACGGCGCGCCAACGTCGGATCGTCGTCCTGCGCCACCTCGTCGGGCTCAGCGAGAGGGAGGTCGCCGACGACCTCGGCGTCTCCGTCGGCACCGTGAAGTCCACGGCCTCGCGCGGGCTCGCGCAGCTTCGCTCGGTCCTCGGTGCGGCGGACGCCGTCCGCACGCGGGCCGACGCACCGACGGCCGCACGAGGTCCGTACCAACCCACGCACGCCCGGACCGACAGGAGGCAGTCATGACCGGCACCCTTCCGACCGACGACGAGACGTTCGTCCGCGTGCTGCGCGAGCAGGTCGACGCCGTCGCACCCCGCATCGACGTCGACACCGATCGAGTGCTCCCGACGGCCCGCCGTCGCCGTGGACGGCGGCGCCTCCTCGTCACGGGCGCGTGCGCACTGGTCCTCGTCACCGGCGGGGCCGGAGCGGTCTCCTTGTGGACGGAGCCCACCCCCACCCAACCGTCCGAGGTCGTCCCGGCGAGCGGCATCACGCCGGCCCCGGAGCCCGTCCCGACCCTGGCAGACGACGTCCCGGACGCCGGACAGTACTGGCGCGTACGGACCATGACCCATACGACAAAGACGGGCGCGGACGGCCAGGTCCAGGAGAGTTCGCAGGGCGTCACCTACTGGACCGCGCGCGACCCCGAGGGCGACTCGTACCGGGCCTTCGAGGGCACCGAGGGCCTCGAGCCGTCGCCCGGCTCGACCTTCGGCTCGCTCGTCATCGCCGGGGAGTTCGTGCCGCTCAGCTGGGACGAGCTCGCCGCGCTCCCGACGGGACCCGCGGAGCTGGACAGGCTCCTGCGCGAGAGCGTCGAGGCACAGATCGGGTCGGTGAACGAGGACGCGCTCGCCCAGACGACGTGGAACCTCCTGCACAACCGCCCCACCACGCCCGCCGTCCGCGACGGGCTCTGGGCGACGATGACGAACTTGTCGGGCAGCACCGCCCTGGGCCCCGTCCAGGACGCGAAGGGACGCACCGGCGAAGGCGTCGAGTGGACCGGCGAGGAGCAGAGCAACAGGATCGTGCGCCTCGTCTACGACACCACCGCACACCGCCTGCTCGAGGTCACCATGGAGTACGACCTCGGCACGCCCGTGCCCGACGCCGAGCCCACGGCCTCCGACGCGACCCAGGAGCCGGACGACGGAGACTTCGGGACGCCCACGTACGTCGTGGAACGCACGACGTACCTCGACGAAGGAGCAGTCGACGCGCCGCCTCACGACGGGGGCGCCGACTGCTGGGAGACCTGCTGAACTCCCGCGAGACGACGAGGGCGCCGCACCCGGCCGGGTGCGGCGCCCTCGTGGCGTCAGGAGCACGGGGTCGCCCGGGGCGACCGCGGGTCAGAGGCGGACGAGCGCCTGCGTCTTGCCGAGCACCCGCGAGCCCTCGAACGTGACCAGGAGGTCGACGCGGACCGCGCCGGCGTCGGCGTCGAGCGCCCCCACCGTCCCGGTGACCTCGAGCGTCGCGACGCCCGGGTTCGGCACGGGCACGGGGCGTGTGAAGCGCGTCTGGTAGTCCACGACGGCGCCGGGGTCCCCGGCCCAGTCCTCGACGAGCGCGACGGCGGCGCCCATGGTGAACATGCCGTGCGCGATGACGCCGGGCAGGCCGACCTCGGCCGCGAAGGTGTCGTTCCAGTGGATGGGGTTGAAGTCGCCGCTCGCGCCCGCGTACCGGACGAGTCGTGCACGGTCGACGTCGACCGTGCGCGTGCCGATCAGGTCACCGACGCTCAGGTCGGCGAGCACGGGCCGCTGGTGCGTCGCGCCGCCCTGAGTCTCGGCGCTCATGCGTCCTCCCCGCGGACGGCGAGGGTGGAGGTGACGGTCGCGACCGGCTCGCTGTCGCCGTCGGGCAGGACCGCGGCGATCTCGCAGCGCGTGGTGACCATCGCGAGCCCGGCGCGCTCGACGATCGAGTCCACGTGCAGCACGGTCACGAGATCGTCGCCGGCGACGATCGGCCGGTGGTGCACGAAGCGCTCGTCGGCGTGGACGACACGCGAGAAGTCGATGCCCGCCTCGGGGTCCTCGATGAGCTGCGCCTCGGCGCGCTGCGCGACGACGACCGCGAAGGTCGGGGGTGCGACCAGGTCCGGGTAGCCGACACCCCGCGCCGCCACGAGGTCGTGGTGCACGGGGTGCGTGGAACCGACAGCGGCGGCGAACTCGCGCAGCTTCTCGCGCCCGACGGAGTACGGCGCGTTCGCGGGGTACTCACGGCCGGCGAAGCCGGCGTTGATCGCCACGGGTCGTCGGTGGGTGGACCGCTGGGTCAGCGGGTCTCGCGGTGCGCGGTGTGCTTGCCGCAGCGCGGGCAGAACTTCGCGAGCTCCAGGCGGTCCGGGTCGTTGCGACGGTTCTTCTTCGTGATGTAGTTGCGCTCCTTGCAGTCCACGCAGGCCAGCGTGATCTTGGGGCGAACGTCAGCGCTCTTGCTTGCCACGGTAGTGAGCCACCTCTCGCGCCTCCGGAGGGCGCATGTGCTGTGCAGGTCGCACGGCGGCCGCCGTGCGAGGTTGTCGAAAGTGGTAGCGGAGGCGGGGATCGAACCCGCGACCTCACGATTATGAGTCGTGCGCTCTAACCATCTGAGCTACCCCGCCGCGTGACCGAACGCGAGGCCGTCCCGCCAGTATTCCAGCGAGACGACCCCGCGTCATCACAGAGCCCCGAAAGGGAATCGAACCCTTGACCTTCTCCTTACCATGGAGACGCTCTGCCGACTGAGCTATCGGGGCAGCGCGGAAAACTCTACACGGACTCTGGCCGCCGACGAAATCGGCACCGTTCCGCCGTTCCCGGCATCCGCAAGTGCCTGGAACGACACCCCCCGAGGGCACCCACGCCGTCCGGCGCGAGCACGACCCCTGCGCGACGACGGGGCGTCACCCTGCAGGATGACGCCCCGTCGCTCCGGTGGCAGGTGAGGGATTCGAACCCCCGAAGGCTGAGCCGTCTGATTTACAGTCAGATCCCTTTGGCCGCTCGGGCAACCTGCCGTGTGGAGTTGTCACGCGCGATCGACCCTGCACATCGTGCGGGGTGGGCCACGCGGGCGAGCCAACGATACAGCCCACCCGGGCCGGGTGCGAAATCGGCATCGGTCGGCGCCGGTCCGCGCCGGTCGGTGGGTCCCCGGCCCTCCGTACAGTGGTGCGGTGACCCACCCCTCCCCCGCGCCGGACCACCCCTCCGGCACCGGGACACCCGATCCCGCCGGCACCCCGTCGGCCTCGCCGACCGCGAGAGCCGCCGCCACCCCGAACGACCGCTGGGGCCTGCTGCTCGGCACCGGCGCGTTCTTCCTGTGGGGCGCCATGCCCCTCTACTTCCCGCTGCTCGAGCCGGCGAGACCGCTCGAGATCATCGCGCACCGCGTCGTCTGGAGCCTGCTCTTCTGCCTCCTGCTGCTCGCCGCGACGCGCCAGATCCGCGGCTTCACGACGGCGCTTCGCACCCCGCGCACCCTCGGCGTCCTCGCGGTCGCCGCCGTCCTCATCGTGACCAACTGGACCGTCTACGTGTACGGCGTCCTCTCCGGTCACGTGCTCGACGCGGCGCTCGGCTACTTCATCAACCCGCTCGTCACGGTCCTGCTCGCGGTCACCGTGCTGCGTGAGCGTCTGCGGGTCGCTCAGTGGGTGGCCGTCGGCATCGGCGCGGCGGCCGTCGTCGTCATCAGCACGGGCGCGGGCGGGCTGCCCTGGATCGCGCTCGTGCTCGCGGCGTCGTTCGGCCTCTACGGACTCGTGAAGAACCGCGTCGGGCGCACGGTCGAGGCGCTCCCGGGCCTCGCGGTCGAGACCGCCGTGCTCGCACCCCTCGCGCTCGGCTACCTCGTCTGGCTCGGAGCGACGGGTGCCGGCACGTTCGGCACGGAAGGGGTCGGGCACGCCCTGCTGCTCGCGTCCGCGGGGATCGTCACCGCGCTCCCGCTGCTGCTGTTCAGCGGCGCGGCACGACGGCTGCCCCTGAGCGTCGTCGGGCTCCTGCAGTACCTCGGCCCGGCCCTGCAGTTCCTCTTCGGGCTGCTCGTCTTCCACGAGCACATGTCGCCGACGCGCTGGGCGGGCTTCGGGCTCGTGTGGCTCGCCCTCGTCGTGCTCTCGGTCGACGGGCTGCGAGCGGCACGCGCGACACGGCTCGCGACCCGCACCTGAGCGCGCTCGACTACGGTGGACCCAGCACCCGTTCCCGGCCCGAGAGAGGACCACCCATGGCCGACTCCTCGTTCGACATCGTCAGCAAGGTCGACCGCCAGGAGGTCGACAACGCGCTGAACCAGGCCGCCAAGGAGGTCGCCCAGCGCTACGACTTCCGCAACATCGGCGCGTCGATCGCCTGGAGCGGCGAGAGCATCCTCATGGTCGCGAACTCGGCAGAGCGCGTCCTCGCGATCCTCGACGTGCTCGAGACCAAGCTCGTCAAGCGCGGCATCTCCCTCAAGTCCCTCGACACGGGCGACAAGGAGCCCCAGGCGTCGGGCAAGGAGTACCGCCTCGCGGCGACCCTCAAGGAGGGCCTGTCGAGCGAGAACGCCAAGAAGATCACGAAGATCATCCGCGACGAGGCGCCCAAGGCCGTCAAGACTCAGATCACCGGTGACGAGGTGCGCGTGACGAGCAAGTCGCGCGACGACCTGCAGACCGTCATCGCCTTGCTCAAGGCCGCCGACCTCGACGTCGCGTTGCAGTTCACCAACTACCGGTAGATCCCAGGGCCGTGTACGTGCAGGAGTGTCACGTCGTCCTGACACCAGGAAGATCGCCGAAGCGTGCGCCGGCGTCACGGCTGTGGATCAGGCGTCGGCTCTCGGCGGCGTGCGCGGCGATGATCAGGTCGTGAGCACCCCGGGGCGTCCCGGCGTGCCGGACGTGCGCCAGCAGGCGCGCGTGGTGGTCGGCGGTGCGAGGCGTGTAGTCGAGCGTGTCCACCGCGCCGAGGATCGTCCGGACCGCCTGTTCTCGCGTGGCCGCGACCGTCGGATCCCCGGCCAGCTCGACACCGACGAGAAGCTCGGCACGGGTCACCGCCGCGATGGCGATCTCGTCGTCGTCCCGGAGTCCTCGGATCGCGTCGTCCATGCCGCGCTCGATCGCGATCAGCACGTTGGTGTCGACGATCAGGAGTCGGCCCATGGGTCCGAGATCTCGTCGTCGACCATCGCGAGGGCGGCTGTCACATCACGCTCGAAGCCCTCGTCGAGGGCAGGAGCGTTGGCCAGGCTCGCACGCAGCGCGCCGACGGTGTGCCGCCGCACCGGGCGAAGCTCAGCGATCGCATGCCCGCCGCGCGTGATGGTCACTGTGTCGCCGTGCTCGACGGCGTCGAGCAGGTCGGAGAATCCTCGTGACGCCGAGGTCGCGGTGATCGTTCGCATGATCAGAGTGTCTCTGACTATCTGATTTCTGTCGAGAGCCTGGACGGAGGCGCCGAAGCTCCCGTGATATCGGGGCTCCGACCTTCTCCCCCGGTTGCCGTCGATAGACTCTCCCGCATGCCCGCACCCCGATCGACGAACGACCGGTGACTCTCCCGCGCGTCGTCGCGACGGACCTCGACGGCACGCTCCTGCGCTCGGACGGCACCGTGTCGTCGCGGACGCGGTCCGCTCTGCTGGCCGCCGAGGAGGCGGGCGTCGAGGTCGTGTTCGTCACGGCCCGGCCGCCGCGCTGGCTCGACGTGCTCGCCGACGTCGTCGGCGGGCACGGGCACGTCATCTGCCTCGGCGGGGCGGCGGTCTGGGACCTGGCCAGCGCGAGCCCGCTCGACGTGTGCGGGTTCACGGCGGACGAGGCTGCGGCGCTCGTCGCCGACCTACGAGCGGCGGTGCCGGGCGTCGCGCTCGCGTTCGAGCGCGTCGACGGACCGACGTTCGACCACGGGTTCCGCTCCACGGCGGACGACGCCGCGGCCAAGGGCTCACCGGACGTCGTCGCGCCGGTCGAGTCGACGCTGGGCCCGGGGCGGGCACCCGTGGGCAAGATCCTCGCGCGCGACGCACGCACGCCGGTCGAGGACGCCCCCGCGACGCGGCCCGTGGTCGTCGCGGACGGCCAGACGGCGGCGCAGGAGACGTTCTTCGCGCGGGTGCGCGACGTCGTCCGCGACCGCGCCCATCTCGCGTACTCCGGGGCCGCCGGCCTCGCGGAGCTGCTGGCGCCCACGGTCACCAAGGACGCTGCGCTCGCGCGCTGGTGCGCGCGGCTCGGGGTCGACGCGCGCGACGTCTGGGCGTTCGGCGACATGCCCAACGACCTGCCCATGCTGCGCTGGGCCGGGCGCTCGTTCGCGGTCGCGAACGCGCACCCCGACGTGCTCGCCGCGGCGACGGACGTCACCGCGGCGAACGACGACGACGGCGTCGCGCGCGCCCTACTCGACGAGCTTGCCCACCACGGAGTCGTCCCGACGCATCAGTGACGCGATCTGGCTCGGCACGGGCGGGATCTCCTCCGCGGTGACGCCTGGGCCCGGCGACCACACGAGGTTGGCGCGCAGCGCCGGGTCCGTCGCGGGGAAGTCGGAGCGGTTGTGGCACCCACGCGTCTCGCGCCGCGCGAGCGCGGACTCGAGCGTCGCACGCGCCGCGAGCAACGACCCCAAGAGGTCGAACACGTGCGCGAGGTCGTCGTACCCGGCGATGTCCGGGTGCGCGACGACGGCCCGCGCCCGGTCCTCGACCTCCCCCAGGCGCCGTAGCCCCTCGGTGAGCCCGTCCGCGGACCGGACGACGCCCGCGTGCTCGGTCATGACGTCGCGCACGGCCCGCTGCAGGCGGCGCGCGTTCTCCTGGGCGACCGGCTCCGCGCCGACGGCGGTGCCCAGGCCGAGCGCGAGGTCCACCTCGTGCGCAGCCCCGGCGACGGCGTCGCGATCCCGGCGCGGGGCGTCGGACCCGATCGCGAAGTCCGCGGCGGCCGCACCGGTGATGCGCCCGTAGACGAGCAGCTCGATGAGCGAGTTGCCGCCCAGCCGGTTCGCGCCGTGCAGGCCGCTCGCCGCCTCGCCGATGACGTAGAGCCCCTCGACGTCGGTCGCGTGGTCCGCGGCGTCGACACGCACCCCGCCCATCGAGTAGTGCGCGGTCGGGGCGACCTCCATGGGTGTCGTCGTGATGTCGAGCATCTGCAGGTCGAGCATCATGCGGTAGACGCGCGGGAGCCGTTCGAGCACCTGCTCGCGCGGCAGGTGGGAGACGTCCAGGTACACGCCGCCCTTGGCCGTGCCGCGGCCCTCGGCGATCTCCGTGAAGTTGGCGAGCGCGACGCGGTCGCGCGTCGAGAGCTCGAGCCGTTCGGGGTCGTACCGCTCCATGAACCGCTCGCCGAGCGCGTTGCGCAGGACTCCGCCCTCGCCGCGCGCCGCCTCGGAGACGAGCGTGCCGGCGGCGTCGTCGGGCTCGATGATGCCCGACGGGTGGAACTGGACGAGCTCGGCGTCCCGCAGGCTCGCGCCCGCCTCGACCGCGAGGCGCCACGAGTCGCCGGTGTTCTCGTCACGGCGCGACGACGTCCGTCGCCAGATCCGGGTGTGACCGCCCGCGGCGAGCACCACGGCGTCGGCGTGGATCGTCACGCGCGTGCCGTCCGTGACGTCGAAGCCGTACGCGCCGAACACGCGCCCGCCCGCGACGAGCAGGCGCGTCACGTAGACCGTGTCGAGCACGGGGACGTGCAGCTCGGTCGCGCGGCGCACGAGGGTGCGCTGGATCTCCAGGCCCGTGTAGTCGCCGGCGAAGGCCGTGCGGCGGTAGGTGTGCGCGCCGAAGAACCGCTGGCTGATGCGCCCGTCGGCCTCACGCGCGAACGGCATGCCCCACCGCTCGAGGTCCTCGATCCCCCGCGCGGCGTTCTGCGTGACGACCTGCACGACCTCGGGGTCGGCGAGCTCGTAGGACTCGGTGATCGTGTCCGCCGCGTGCTGCTGCCACGAGTCCTGCGGGTCCATCGTCGCGAGCGCGGCGTTGATGCCACCCGCCGCGAGGCTCGTGTGGGCGTCGTGGCGGCGTCGCTTGCCGACGGCGAGGACGTCGACGCCCCGTTCCGCCAGCTCGATGGACGCGCGCAGGCCCGCGCCTCCGGTTCCGATCACCAGGACGTTCGTCGCGAGACGTCGATGACTCGACTGCATGGGGAGACCTCCGTCGGAGCACCGCGGGTCTCCGCGGCTCCGACCGCGGAGACGGGCCCGTGGTCGGGCCCTCCTCCACGCTAGGTCGCCTGGACGCCGACAGGTCCGCATCGTGAGACGGATCACGTGGCCGGTGGCTCACGCTCGCGCGTCACGCTCCTGGGTCACGTCGGTGGGTCACGCCGGTGGGTCACGTCCGTCGGTCACACCGGTACGTCACGCTCAGGGGTCACGCTCAGGGGTCACGCAGCGTCCGGCTCAGTGGTAGGTGATGCCGCCGTAGCCGGGCCCGTGCCCGGCCATCGACTCGAGCCGCTTGATGCGCTCCGCCATGGGCGGGTGGGTCGCGAACATCTTGGCGACGCCGGCACCCCGGAACGGGTTGGCGATCATGAGGTGCGACACGTCCACGAGGTCCCGGTTCTGGGGCAGCGGAGCCCGCTGCGTCCCGGACTCCAGCTTGCGCAGCGCGGACGCGAGCGCGAGCGGGTCGCCCGTGAGCCGAGCCCCGTCCTCGTCCGCGTCGTACTCGCGCGTGCGGGAGATCGCGAGCTGGACGAGCATCGCGGCGATCGGCGCGAGGATGACCATGGCGATCGCCGCGAGCGGGTTGCCGCCGCGGTCGCGGTCGCCGCCGAAGATCAGGAGGAACTGGGCGAGCGACGTGATGACGCCGGCGAGCGCGCCCGCGACCGACGACGTGAGGATGTCGCGGTTGTACACGTGCATGAGCTCGTGGCCCAGGACCCCGCGCAGCTCGCGCTCGTCGAGCAGGCGCAGGATCCCCTCGGTGCAGCACACGGCCGCGTTCTTGGGGTTGCGGCCGGTCGCGAACGCGTTGGGCGCCTGCGTGGGCGAGACGTACAGGCGCGGCATCGGCTGCCGCGCGGCGGTCGAGAGTTCACGCACGATGCGGTACATCGCGGGCTGCTCCAGCTCGCTCACGGGCCGGGCGTGCATCGCGCGGATCGCGATCTTGTCGGAGTTCCAGTAGCCGTAGAACGTCGTCACGAGGCCGAGGCCGACGAACACCCAGAGCAGGTTGGCCCGGGCGCCGAAGAGGGCCCAGAGGCCGAGCACGACGACCCACATGAACCCGAACAGGGCGGCGGTCTTGAGGCCGTTGAAGTGGTGACGTCGTCCCACGTGCGCTCCTTCCACGATCGCGGCGGCCCGCCGTGGTGCCGGGCCGCCCGCCGGGCGTCGGCCGTGCCGACGTCCTCCTGCTGAACGCGCGAGGCCGCCGCCTCGTTCCCGCCGGACGACGACGGCGCCCCGCCCGGAGAGGGGCGGGGCGCCGTCGGCGGTACGCGGGCGGGGTTCCCGGCGCAGTGCGAGGTCAGCCGACCTGCGACTCCCCGCGGGCGACGCGGATCATCTCCTCGCGCGGGACGACCTTGACGCGCTCGCGACCGTGCGGCTCGCCGAGGGCGCGCTCGTAGGCGTCGAGCAGCTCCCAGCCGGACCACTCGACGTGGTCGACGCCGCGCTCGGTGAGGAACTCCACGATCGCGTCCGGGTCGCCCAGCGGGGCGACGCGGCCGGACGCGAGGTCCGCCGTCGCGACGTCGCCGCCGTCGCCCGCCCCCGTGACATCCTCCACGAGGTGGCGGATCGTCTCGGACGCGTCCGACTTGGTGTGCCCGATGAGGCCGACGGGGCCGCGCTTGATCCAGCCGGTCGCGTAGACGCCGGGGAGGTGCTCGCCGTCGATGTCGATGACGCGACCCTCGCGGTTGGGGATGACGCCCTTGAGCTCGTCGAACGGGATCTCGGACAGCGGCGAGCCGAAGTACCCGACGGCGCGGTACACGGCCTGCACGGGCCACTCGTGGAGCTCGCCCGTGCCGGAGACCGTGCCGTCGCCGTTGAGCTGCGTGCGCTCGGTGCGCAGCGCCTCGACCTTGCCGTCGCCGAGGACCGCCACGGGCGCGTGCAGGAAGTGCAGGTGCAGGCGGCGCGACGCGTTGTTCTCCGCCGGGTCCTTGAGCGTCCAGTCCGTGAGGGTCTTGACGACCTGCTTCGTCTGGTTCGACGAGCTGATCGCGGACATCGAGCCCTCGTCGAACTCGAAGTCCTCGGGGTAGACGATGACGTCCACGTCCGGGACGTGGCCCAGCTCGCGCAGCTCGAGCGGCGAGAACTTCGCCTGTGCCGGGCCGCGGCGCGCGAAGACGTGCACGTCCGTGACGGGCGACGCCTTGAGGCTCTCGTAGACGTTCTGCGGGACCTCGGTCGGCAGCAGGTCGTCGGCGTGCTTCGCGAGCACGCGCGCCACGTCGAGCGCGACGTTCCCGGCGCCGAGGACGGCGACCTGCTGCGCCTCGAGCGGCCAGGTGCGAGGGACGTCGGGGTGCCCGTCGTACCAGGAGACGAAGTCCGCCGCGCCATAGGAGCCCGGGAGGTCGATGCCCTCGATCGGCAGCGCCGCGTCGCGGATCGAGCCGGTGGAGAAGATCACCGCGTCGTAGTACTGGCGCAGGTCGTCGAGCTTGAGGTCGACGCCGTAGTCCACGTTGGCGAGCAGGCGGATGTCCCCGCGGCTCAGCACCTTGTGGAGCGCCACGATGATCTGCTTGATGCGCGGGTGGTCGGGTGCGACGCCGTAGCGCACGAGGCCGAACGGCGCGGGCAGACGCTCGAAGAGGTCGATGCTCACGTCGAGGTCGGTCTTGGACAGGATGTCCGCGGCGTAGATCCCGGCGGGACCAGCGCCGACGATCGCGACGCGCAGTGGACGGATGCTGCTCACAGGACAGGGCGCCTTCCGGTCGAGGACGGGTGTCTCCGCGCGGCCGCCGGTCGGGGCCGCGTCGTCGGACCGGTGGGCACCGGTCGCAGAAGACCTTCTCGATTGTACGACTGGAGTGAGGGTTGCCTCAGTCGGGCCCGCTCCTCCACCTCCAGGGTGCCAGCAGTCTCGACTGGTGGATACCGCGTCTTGTGATGCGGGCGAATGTAACGCTCAGCGGTCGAGACGGAGGCTGCCCTGCACCGACCGGATCTCCTCACCGGCCCACGGGTGTTGCACGAGCGTGCACGTGCCCGTCGTCTGGACCAGGTCCGCGACGGGACCGCGCGGCACGACGACCGTCCGCACCGACTGCACGAGGACGACGCCACCGCCGCCCTTGAACGAGGCCTCGACCCAACGCCCCGGCAGTCCGTCCACGTCGACGTCGCCGCTGCCGAGCTCCTTGAGGCGCGGCAGGGGCTTGAGCTTGCGCAGGACCTCCGCGTGCGCGTCGTCGAGCGACTGCTCGGCGCGGATCCGTGACACCACGACGATGACGTTGGGGTTGAACTCCCCGTCGGCGACCTCGCGTCCGAGGGCGAGCGGGAGGCCGACGTGCGGGAGCGGGACCCAGCCCTCGGGCGCCGTCAGCCGTACCCCGACGGGGGCCGGGAAGTCGTCGCTCGGGTAGCGCAGGTCGATCATGCGGGAGGGCCTCTCGTCGGCGTGCGTCGTCGGGGTGCGGAGAGCAGTCTCGCAGACGGCCCGAACCCCGGACGCGCCGAGGGCGCAGGACCCCTGGCGGGATCCTGCGCCCTCGGCGGACCGGAACAGGTCAGGCCTGCGAGGTCTGCTCCTGCGCCTGCGCGTTCTGCGTGGCCTTCGTGCCCGCGTCCGTCAGCGTCTGCGAGACGTTCTGGAGCTGGGTCTTCGCGGCCGGCCAGTCGTTGTTCTTGAACTGGTCGGCGTCCGGGCCCTGCCACGGGACGCTCTGGATCTGCTGGTCGAGCGTGTTCATCGTCGACGTGATGTCCTGCGCCTTCTGCGACAGCGTCGTCCCGAGGCCCCGCAGCTGCTCGACGTCCGCGCCCCAAAGTCCAGCCATGGTTCCACTCCTCTGTTTCTCGACCCCCACCCTGCGTGGGACGTCGTCCGTTGTCGATGGCCCTACTCAACCATCGGCTGCCGGACACGTCGATGGGGAGGGCTCCCCATCGCCGTGCCGGAGGTCTGAACGTGCTACGGCGCGGTGCTAGCCGGGAAGCGCGACATGGATCTTGCGCGGCCTGCCGGACACGACGAGGAAGCCTCGTCCCGGCGGGAAGTCGGCTCGCCGCATGCGGCCGAACCCGGTGCCGAGCAACGTCTCCCCGTCGACGTCTCCGGGGGTGAGCAGCAGGCCCGTGCGACCGGCCTTGAACGGTTGCGCCAACGCCCAGGCCTGCCCCCACGTCGAGGACTCGGACTCGCCCACCACGAGCTGCTCCGCCCGGACGGCAGCACGGACGAAGGCCGCGAGCGGTTGCTCGGCGGGCGTGCCCGTGAACTCCGTGACGGACTCGACGAGCACCGTGAGGCTGCCGGGCCGCAGCGAGCCGGTGTCGAGCGCCTGGGTGAGGTTCTCGATCAGTGTGACCGCGTCCTCCGGGGAGGTGGCCGCCGTGTCCCACACGTCGAGCGCCGAGATGCTCGTCCGCCGCGGCGCGAGATAGACGACCCGGCCCGCGCGCGCCCGGCGCACGGCCTGGGCGATGGTGACCAGCGCCGTCGTACGCCCGCCCCCCGGCGGGCCGGAGAGCATGAACGTGCCGCGCGCCGGCAGGGCGACGGGAGCGATGTCCAGGTCGTCGAGGCCGATCGTGGGCCGCTCGCCCGTGAGCTCGGGCAGCGCGTCCAGCGTGAAGCTGTCCGGCAGGCGGTCGACGCCCGGCGCCTGCGGGATGCCGAGGCGGGCCATCGCGTCGCGGAGCCGGCCCAGCTCGCGCGACTGCAGCGCGACGTTCGGGTCGCCGCCGAGCACGGCGACCTGGACCTCGTTCTCCTCGAGGATGCCGCGCCCCGGGGGCGACGTGAGCGTGAGGACGTCCTTCGGGACGCCCAGCGTCATGTAGTCGTCCTCGCTCGCGAGGCGCAGGACGAGCCGCTTCTGGATGGTCGACCCGAGCGACGTCGGGACGGACGCGGCGCGGTCGCCCGCGACGACGACGTGCACGCCCACCTGGCGGCCGTCCGTCGCGATCTGCGTGAACGCGTTCCACACGGGGAACACGTACGACGGGCGGAACTCGTACGCCTCGCGGAACGCGCCGATGCCGTCGACGAGGACGAGGATCCGCGGCTCGTCCGGGGCGTTGGCGAGGCGCCGGTACTCGTTGAGGTCGCCGGCCCGCAGGGACGCGTAGCGCGCCGAGCGCTCGTCCACGAGGTCGCGCAGCGTGCGCAGCACACGCTGGACGCGCTCCTCGTCGTCGCCCGGGATGACGGCGCCCACGTGGGGCAGGTCCTCGAGCATGCGCAGACCGCTCGCGCCGCAGTCGATCGCGTAGACCCGGACGGGGCCGCCGCGCGCCGTGATCGCCGCCGACACCGCGATCGTGCGCAGGGTCGCGCTCTTGCCGGAACCACCCGTGCCGTAGATCGCCATGTTGCCGTCGCGGTCCGGCTCGTAGAACACCGTGGGCTGCGTCTGCGTCGACGGGTCGTCCTCGACACCGAGCAGGAGCATCGCGTCCGTGCGCGGGTTGGGCAGGCGCGCGAGGTCGTACGTCGGCGCGAGCTCGGGCAGCCACGGCTTGCGCGGCGCCGGGACGGCCGCCTCCGTCGCCGCGCGCGAGATCGTCGCGACGACGCGGGAGATGTCGTTCGGGCCGGGATCCGTGAGCTCCTCGACCTCCGGCTCGGGCAGCTCCCAGCGGATGTCGGAGCCGAAGGCCATCTCCTGGACGTCGATGCGCGAGCGCTCCGGCTCCGCCGTCGTCCACCCGCCCGCGTACCCCGTCTGGAACGGGGTGATCCGGCCCGGACCGGTCTTCACCGCGCCGCGACCCGGGATCGACGGGTCGAAGTGCGCGGCCATGGGGATGCCGAGGATGTCGGTCGAGTCGTCCGCGTCGGCCATGCGCAGCGCGACGCGCAGGTTCGTGTTCGCGCGCAGGTTGTCCTTGATGACGCCCGCGGGCCGCTGCGTCGCGAGGATGAGGTGCAGGCCGAGCGAACGGCCACGCTGGGCGACGTCCACGACGCCGTCGACGAACTCCGGGACCTCGTTGACCAGCGCCGCGAACTCGTCGACGACGATGAGCAGGCTCGGGGGCGCGTCCGGGTCCCCCGTGCGCTCGAGGGACGCGAGGTCCTTGGCCTTCTTCCGGTTGAGCAGGTGCTCGCGGTAGCGCAGCTCGGCGCGCAGCGACGTGAGAGCGCGGCGCACGAGGTGCGGCGACAGGTCGGTCACGAGGCCCACGGTGTGCGGCAGGTTCACGCAGTCCGCGAACGCCGCACCGCCCTTGTAGTCGACGAAGAGGAACGTCACGCGGTCCGGGCTGTGCGCCGCGGCCATGCCGAGCACCCACGACTGCAGGAATTCGGACTTGCCCGCGCCCGTCGTCCCGCCGACGAGCGCGTGCGGACCCTGCGTGCGCAGGTCCAGGTACAGCGGCTCGGTGCCCGAGTGCCCGACCAGGCCGCGCAGGTTGGTCGGGACCCGGCGACGCACGGGCGGCGACCCGTCCCGCGGCGTGAGGGACCCGTTCTCGCGCCAGGCGTCGACGACGATCGAGGGGTCGTCTGCGAGCGCCGTGCCCGTGAGCGCGAGGTAGGAGACCGAGCGCGGCAGGTCGGAGTCGTCGTCGACCGGCGCGCCGACGTCGACGACGGGCGCGAGGATGCGGGCGACCTCGTGCGCCGTCGCGAGGTCCACCGTCTCGCAGGTCACGGGGAAGGTCAGGCGACCGACCCGGACCTCGCCGGACGTCGCGCCCGCGACGCTGCCCGGCGCGCCGCCCGGGCCCGCCGCGGCGACGTCCCCGGCACCGTCGACGAGCACGAACGTGCGGCACGCCGCAGGCAGCTGCTCGACCGTCGGGGCGACCCAGACGACGTGCACGCCGGCGTCCGCGCCCCGCTCGACGAGGCGCGTGAGACGCGAGCGGTCGACGGGCGCGTCGTCCTCGACGAGGACGACGACGGTCGGGAGCACGGGCTTCGGCGTGTCCGCCGGGTCGTCCGGGTCGATCGGGCCGCGCAGCTCGGCGTGGGTGCCGAGGTCGGCGCCCCGCAGCTCGACGAGGTCCTCGAGCTGGGACAGCAGCGACTGCGCGGCCCCCGGGTTGTCCGCGAGGTGGTCGCCGCCGAGAGGGCTGTGCGGCGAGCCGGTGTGGGGAAGCCACTCGAGCCACTCCCAGTCTGCCCGGGAGCGCTGCGACGTCACGGCCGCGAGCACGAGCTCGGCCGGCGAGTGCAGCCCGGCAAGCTGGACGAGCACGCCGCGCGCGACGGCGTCAGCCGCCGCGCCTGCGCCCGCGATGCCCATCGCGCCGTCGGTGCGCAGGCGCGCGACGACGGGCACGCCCGTGATCGTCGCGCACTCCGCGTGGAGCTTCTCGAGCTCGTTCCAGAACTCGGGCAGCGTGTTGTTCTCGGCAGGCGCCTCGAGCTGCGTCCGCGCGGGTGCCGACCCGAGGCCGACCCGGACGGTGAGGAAGGCCTCGTGCTCGGGCCGGTGCGTCCACAGCAGACCGCCCAGGCGCCGCACCGAGGCGACCGTGTCCCCGACCGACGGCGCCTCCGTGAGCCGCACGGCGCGCTCGACGGCGTGCGTCCGCTCGATCGTCACGTGCGTCGCCGCGGCCGACGAGCGGAACTGCTCCACCTGCGCCTTGAACTTCCGCTTGGCCTGCATCTTCTGGTCGAAGTAGTTGCCGAGCATGAGGATCGGGCTCAGCCCGATGAACACGATCGACAGCAGGTTCCGCGTGACCGAGTACAGGACCACGCCCATGACGAGCGGGGCGACCATCGCGAGGTACGGGAAGCGCGGCGGCTCCTGCGGCTGCGGCGGCCGCGGGGCCTTGAGCTTGCGCTCACCGAACCGGGCGACGACGCGCGGCGAGCGGTTGAACTCCACCACAGGGCTGGTCGGCGCGAGGCTCGTGGAGCGGTGCAGCGCGACGACCGACACGACGGTGGTGCCGATCGTCACGGTGTCCGCCGACGTGAGCGTCGAGCGCATCATGCGCTGCCCGCCCATGACGAGCCCGTTCGCCGAGTTCGTGTCCGTGATCTCGATCGACTCGCCCACCGTGATGCGCGCGTGCCGCTTGGACACCTGCGGGTCGTTGAGGCGGATGTCCATGTCGCGGTCGCGGCCGAGGTAGCTCGTCCCCACGGGGAGCGAGAACTCCCGGCCGGCGTCGGGGCCCTCGAGCACCCGCAGGACCGCCATCGCCGCCCCGCGGTCCTGCCCGGGCGCGTCGAACTGCTCGGACACGCGCACGATCGACACGGTCGAGCCCGAGCGCAGGCCCGCCTCGACGAGGTCGCTCGTGGGCGACAGCACCCGGCCCTGGGCCGCCGCGGCGCCACCCGTCGGCGCCGAGCCCACCTGGAGCGTCAGCCGGTCCGGGACCGCGGTGCCGGCACGGGTCGGGTCGCCCGCGAAGAGCGCCTCGGCCACGTCACGCACGGTGGCCGTCGCGTCGGCCGTGACGGCGACGTTGGTCGCGGAGGCGTCGGGACGGTGCAGCGTGAGCTTGATTCGCACGAAGGATCCTCGTTCAGGTCCGGGCGGGGAGCGGGCAGGTCGTCGACGGCAGTCCGACGGCGCGGTCGACCGGAGCACGCGGGCGCGCGCTCACGGGTCGTGCGCCGTGGTCAGCCGTCGTCGGTCAGGTCGAGCAGGGGGAGGTCGTCCCCGGTGACGAGCCGCGACGCGACGGCGTACTCCACGAGCCGCGCACGGCGGTTCGTCGCGAGCGCGCCGGGGCCGCCGCGCAGACCCTTGACCCCGATGCGGTCGAGCTTGTCGCACACGTTGTCGAGCTTGCGGTTGAAGCGCGTCGTCGCCCAGCCGAGGCGTGCGGCCGCCGCGGCCGACGACGGGATCTCGGACAGCCCGGTCCCGTCGCGACGCAGCATCGGCTCCGCGAGCGCGACGATGAGCTGCTTCTGGCTCGTCGTGAAGGTGATCATCCCGATCGTCGTCGCGCCCGACTCCGGGTCCTCGGAGCGGATCTCCTGGTACGGGGCGCCGCGCAGCTGCGCGGTGAGCTCGTACGTCGTCGGTCCGGCGGTGAAGACGATCGACGTCGTCGGGAAGACGATCGGCAGGCGGTTGCCCGGCGAGAGCCACGACTGCACGCCGCCGCCGGAGTCGCACACCGTCGCGGAGATGAGCGTGCCGACGTTGGCGAGCCACCAGATCCCGCCCTCGTGCGTGATGCGCAGGAAGCGGCGGTGCAGGTAGGGGTTGTCCTCGATCGACAGGTCGCCGTCGCGGCCGATGTCGAACTCCCCCTCCGCGTCGGGCCGGAACCACTCGCCGCAGAACTCGACCGCCAGCTCGCTCACGCGGCCTCCCCGCCGACGCACGTCTTCTGCGGGGACGCGGAAGGCTTGTTGTCACGCATCACGACGACCTCGATGCAGACCTTCTCCCCGGGCTTCGCCCGGAGCTCGACGGTCGTCTCGTCGAAGATCTCCTTGTAACGGGTGTCCTCGATCTGGTCGAGCTCGCGCCACGCGAACGAGTCGCCGTCCTGCGCCTTGTCCGAGTCGTAGGCCCACGTGAAGGTCGCGACCTCGCGTGCGGGGTCGTGCGTCCCCACGAGATCGTTCACCGGCGGGACCAGGTCACCGAGGTTGTCCGACGGCGTGAACGTCGTGTCGCTCGTCGGCGCGGTCTCGTCCCCTCCCGCCGTCGGGTCGGTGTCCTCGGGACTTCCACCGGACTGGAGCGCGAAGAACCCTGCGACGGCGAGGCCGACGACCCCGACACCGGCGACGGTGGCCCACAGGGCGCCCTTCCCGGAGCGTTCCGTCGCCTGGCCCTGCTCGGACGCCTGCGCAGGGCCCGCGGTGCGGTGCACCGTGTCCTCGACGGGCGGTGTGCCCCAGTGCGTCGGCCGGGCCGCACCGCCCGGGTACGCGCGCGGGTCGGTGAGCTCGGCGACCTGCGAGGCGGTCGGGCCGTACCCGCCCGGCCCGACGCCGGTCGTCGGCACGGTCCCGGCGGTCCCCCCGGACGTGCCGCCGGGTGCCGTGCCCGGCCCTGTGCCCGTCCATGCCGCGGGCCGGGCGCCCTGCTGGGCGGGTCCCGGCGCGTAGGGCGTCGGGGGGGCGTAGCCGCCCTGGTGCCCGGGCTGCGGGTACCCGGTCTGCTGGGGGACCCACGGGGCGGTGACGCGCTGCACCGGCTGCACGTTCGACGTCGGTTGCGTGACCCGCGGCTGCGCCGGCCCGGCCGGGTCGATCGAGACGATGTCCCGGAGCCGGGTCCCGCCGTCGTCGTCGGGCTCCTCCTCCTGGACGTGGCCCGAGTCGTCGAGCAGGTCGATCGGCGTGACCGCGTAGGAGAGCTCGTTCTGCACCTGCTGGAGCGCGCGGGCGAAGTCGAGCATGGTCGGGTAGCGGGAGCCCGGGTTCTTGGCCATCGCCGTCGCGAGCACGCGCTCGAGCGACGCGGGCACGTCCGTGCGACCGGTGCGCGGGAGCGGCGACGACTCGATGCGCGAGATGAGGTTCGCGCTCGAGTTCGAGCCGCCCGGCACCTCGAACGGCGTCCGGCCGGCGAGCAGGGTGAACGTCGTGGCGGCGAGCGCCCAGACGTCCGTCCCGACCCCGCTGCGCGGCGGCTCGGCGAACGACTCCGGCGGCGACCACGGGATCGACATGCCCTCGGCGCGCGCCGCGTCGTCGAGCGTGGACGAGATGCCGAAGTCGGTGAGCGCCGGGTGGCCGTACTCGGTGACGAGGATGTTGGCGGGCTTGATGTCGCGGTGCAGGATGCCGTGCCGGTGCGCGGTCTCGACGGCGCCCGCGATCTGCACGGCCGTGCGCAGAGCCTCGGCGACGGAGAGCCGCTCGGTGCGGTACCTGGCCCCGAGGTTCGGCCGGGAGCAGTACTCCATCGCGAGGTACGGGCGGCCGTCGTCCGCGACGTCGGCCTCGTACATCGTGACGATCGACGGGTGCGTCGAGAGCGTCGCCATGAGGTCGGCCTCGGCGTCGAACGCGGCCCGCTGCGACTCGCTCGACCACTCGTGCAGCAGCACCTTGACCGCCACTCGCCGCCGTGGCCGCTGCTGCTGGTAGAGGAAGACGTCCGAGAAGCCGCCCGAGCCGACGAGCGAGACGTACTCGAAGCCCTGGATCTCCGGGGGCGGGGACGGTGCGCGCTTGGAGCTCACCGGATTCCCTCGAAGGTCAGGGTCACGCCGTCACCCAGGTCGGCGACGTCTCCGTCGACGACGAGCACGGGCTCCGACGGGTGGAGCCGGCGCGGCGGCTGCCCGCTCCGCAGGAGCGTCGTGCCGTTGGTGGTGGCCATGTCGCTCACGAGCACGTGCCAGCCCTCCAGCGTGATCTCGACGTGCGAGCGCGAGATGTCCTGCTGCGGGCTCGGCACGGTCACGAGGCGCGGGAGGTCGGCCGCCTGCGTCCGCGGCGTGCGCGGCCGTCGCCCGACGACGACCGGCCGGTCGAGCTCGATCGTCTGGCCCGTCGAGACGACGAGCCGGCCGAGCGGGGGCCGGATCGCGAGCTCGGCGTCCCCGACGAGCTCGCTGCCGCACAGGGCGCACGTGTCACGCGACGGCGGGTTCGCGTGCCCCTGCACGCACGTCCGCGCGAGGATCTGCTGCTGTCCCGGGCCGGGCGGGGCCGTGAACGACGGCGTCGGCGCGGGCGGCGCCGGCGGCGCGCTGCTCTGCGCGGCGGCCCGCAGGTCCGCGATCGCGGACGAGAGCACGGTGTGGCCGTCGTGATCGAGCCCCTCGGCGTCGGACCCTGCGTCGTCCGCGGGGCCGTCGTCGGGGTCGAGGACGGTCGCGGCGCGGTGCGCGGCCGCCGGGGTGGCGCCCGTCCACTCGCGGGGGACCCCGGCGATGAGCCCACCGCCCGGCAGCTCGGCCGGTTCGGCGGCCGGCTCCGGGTGGGACGGCTCGGCCGGGCTCGGTCCCTCGCCCACGGACGGCTCGGTCGCCGGCGGGCCAGGCACGGGCGGGACGTCACCCGCGTGCTCGTCGTCCTCCGCCGCCCGCACCGCGGCGTCCTCGACGGTACGCAGGACCGTCGAGCCCCACAGGTGGGCGTAGTCGTCCGGCTCCTCGACGACGCTCGCGGCGCCGTCGAGCGCACCGGGCTCGGCGTCGGCGGCCGCATCGGCTTCGGTGGCTGCGTCGGGCTTCGCGCCGAGCGGTTCGTCCGTGCCGTCGGGCTCCGGAGCGATCGTCTCCTCGTGGAGGTGCAGCGTCGCTCCGACCACACCCACCGGGACGGCAGGGGCTTGGGGAACCGGCGACGACACCTCGAGGTCGACGACCGGCGCGACCTCGATGGGCTCGGGACGGTGCTCGACCGGGACGGGCTCAGGCACCACAGGGCGCTCGGCGAGCTGCCACGCGACGGCGTCCGCGAGCACGACGCCGGACGCGAGCGGGAAGGAGGCGACGTCGCCCGAGGCCGTGGCCAGGAGCGGCTCGCCGCGCGGCGCCTGCGCCGGCGCGACGCCGGTCCGGACGAGGACCTCGACGACGCCGTCGACGACGCGCTCGGACCACGTCGTGACGTCTTCGCCGTCCGCGTGGACGCGCTCCCCGCCGTCGAGCTCGAGCGTCACCGCGAGCGCACCGCGGACGGCGACGTGCACGCGGCGGCCCGCCACGACGGCGACCGCGAACGGCGGGATCGTGCGCAGGCTCGAGCCGAAGGCGCCGGTGAGGACCTGTAGCACCTCGACGACCCCCGGGTCCGCGCCCAGCTGGTCCCACACCTGCTCGACGAGCGCGTCGTCCGCCGGGCCGGGCAGCACGACGACGGTGCCACCTCGGACCAGGGCTCGCGCGGCTCCCGTGACGTAGCGCAGCGTCACGCCATTCCCCCGATCTGCAGTCGAACGTCCCTGGGCAACGTGTCCTCGTCGACGGCGGCGCCGGTCGCGCCCGTCGAGAGGAGCTGGTCGCGCGGCGCCGTGCTCCCGCCGCTCGTGTCGTCCGAGACACCGGTGGCGTCGACGACGACGACAGTGATGTTATCCCGCCCGCCGGCCGCGATCGCCTCGTGCACCAGCCGTTCGGCGGCACCCTGCGGGTCGGGCGTGTCGAGCAGGACCTCGGTGATCCGCTCGTCGGAGAGCTCTCCCGTGAGCCCGTCCGAGCAGACGAGGACCCGGTCGTGCCGCTCGATGGGGACGAACCAGAAGTCCGGCTGCGGCTCCGCGCGCGAGCCCAGCGCGCGTGTCACGACGTGGCGGCGCGGATGGGTCAACGCCTCGGTCGCGGTGAGGAGACCCGCGTCGACCATCTCCTGGACCTCGGAGTGGTCGACGCTCACCTGCTCGAGGCGGCCACCCGCCAGGTGGTAGGTCCGCGAGTCCCCGACGTTGACGACCAGCCAGTACGGGTTCCCGTCCTGCTCGGACACCGCGACGCCCGTCACGGTCGTCCCCGCCCCACGACCCGGCTCGGTGACGATCGCCTGGACGTTCTCCTGGGCGACCGTGAGCCGGGCGCGCACCTCGTCGGGGGTCACGACGTCGAGCTCGGCCAGCGGTCGCAGCGCGTCGACCGCCGTCGCGCTCGCCACCTCGCCCGCCTCGTGCCCGCCCATGCCGTCCGCGACGAAGAACACCGAGCGCGAGACGAGGAACCGGTCCTCGTTGAGGGGCCGGCGCGCGCCCCGGTGCGACGCCGCACCCCAGGACAGGTGCACCTCCGGCACCGGCGCCGTCACGCGTTCCCCGGGTGCACGAGGATCCGCCGGTCGCCCACGTGGATGGTCGCGCCCACCGGGACACGCACGCGCACGCCCGGCTCGGCGACACGCGGCGGCGAGCCGGGCACGGAGACGACGGTGCCGTTGGTCGAGCCGCGGTCCGTGAGCCACAGCCCGCTGGGGTCTGCCCGCAGCTCGGCGTGGGTCTTGGACACCGACCGCGTCGGGTCCGCAACCGCGACGAGGTTCCACGGCCCGTCGTCGGGCGCCTGAGGATTGCGGCCGACGAGCGTGGGCCGGTCGACCGCGCGCCGCTCACCGGACTCGAGCTCGAGGACGACCGAGACGTCGGGCGCGGGATCCAGCGCGCGCACGCCGGGCGCGGTCATCCGCGTGCTGTCCCACTCGGGCTCCGTGGGCTCGGGCCGGGGTGCGTGCGCCTCGTGCGACACGGCGGGCGGCGCCGACGGCGTCGGGGCGGGCGGTGCGGCAGGAGGCGCGGCCGGCGCGGAGGAGCCCGGCACGCCGGTGATGAGGCCGCCGCCGGCAGGCTGGGGCGTGGACGGGAAAGCCCACGGGTCGGGCACGACGGGCTGCGGCGCGGAAGGGGTGTGCGTGCCGGCAGCCGGGACGCCCGAGGGGGTGGGCGCGACCGGCGGTGGCGCGTACGACGTCGGAGCGGGCACCCCCGGGTAGGGCGCCGGGGCCGGAGCGGGCACCCCCGGGTACGGCGGCGGGGCCTGCGCGGGCACGCCGTAGCCGGACGCGCCGTAACCCTGCGCGCCGTATCCCGGCGCGCCGTTCGGGGTCGCCGGTCCCGGCGCCGTCGGCGCACAGAGGAGCGACGCGACGCCGTCGTGGCCGGCGGGACGTTCCGGGGCCTGGGGCGCGATGCCGCGGACGTCGAGCACGAGGGCCTTCGCAGCCTTGTCGTGCCAGCCCTGGCGGCGGCCCGAGGAGTCGAAGCCCGGGCTGAGCAGGACGACGAGGATGCCGCCGGCCGGCACCACGCCGACGATGATCCAGCGCAGCGCGGCGCGGCCGAAGCCGAGCGGCGCGCGGGACGTCACGCCGACCGTCCGGATCCCGGTCGCGAGGTTGCCGAGGGTCTTGCCCGTCGACCCCTCCCAGAACCACAGGCCGACCCACCACGCGAGCGCGATGACGACGGCGAGCACGTACACCAGGAGGATC
Source organism: Cellulosimicrobium sp. BMG9.22 (assembly GCF_059159975.1). Lineage (NCBI taxonomy): Bacteria > Bacillati > Actinomycetota > Actinomycetes > Micrococcales > Promicromonosporaceae > Cellulosimicrobium > Cellulosimicrobium sp. BMG9.22. Next base: position 127,845 of record NZ_JBZGBY010000005.1, read on the forward strand.
TTGCCGACGAGCGCCGCCGCCTCCTCCTGCGTGACGGTCTGGACGCTGCCGAGCGGTGCTCCGACGACGCCGAGCCCGACCAGGAGGACCACGAACGCGACGATCCCGGGGACCGCGGCGTCCACCAGGTAGGCCACGAACCGGCGCCCGGTCGTCGCGAGCGGCGCCGAGGCGAGCGTCGGGGTCGCCATGGCCGGCGCCGGGACGAACGCCTTCTGGGTCGCCGCGTAGACCTCGGGCTCGGTCGTGGTGTCCGGGACGGAGCGCGACGGGGTCGCGAACGGCGGGGCACCCTGGTTCCCGCGGCCGGCCACCGCCTGGACGCTCCCCACCGGGCCGACCGCGGCCTCAGGGACCGGGCGGCCGGTCCGGGGGAACGGCTGCCCGCACACCGCGCAGAACGCCGAACCCGACGACTGCGCGGATCCGCACGCGGCGCACGTCACCTCGCTCATGACTCGTCTCCCTGTCTCGTCGGCCGGCGGCCGGGAAGCCACCGGCGCCCGCCGGACGACCCCTTGCCGGAACGCACCGAGCGCAAGGACAGCGCGGCGCGCACCCGGGCGCGGCGGTTCACCGAGGAGCGTAGCCCCCCGACGACGGTGTCGACGTCCGCCCAGAACGCCTCGATCTCCTGCTCGGTGGGCTCCCCCGACCCGAAGACCGTCGCATCGGCGCGGTGCGCGAGCGGGATGGTCGCCGTCGCGCCGTACGTCTGTGCGAGGACTCCCGCCCCCTCGCGCCGGGTCGCGCCCGTCGGGACCGCCGCGCCGAGGTCGGTCGCGGCGTCGAGCACCTCTCGCCACCCGCCGCTCACGCGGTCCACGGGACGCTCGGCCGCGCGGCGGCGCGCACGACGGCGTGCCTTGTACGCGAGGACCAGCACGATCGGCAGCGCCAGCAGAGCGAGCGGGACCGCGACGGCGACGCCGACCAGGAAGACCTGGCCCCAGTCGAAGCCGTCCTCGTCGGCCTTCTCCTTGTCCTCGTCGTCGACCTTGCCGGCCTCGGCCTCCGCGGGCTCCTCCGGCGGCTCCGGGTCCTCGAGGATCGGCGGCTTGGGGACCTGCAGGCTCTTGGGCTCGGGCTGGATCTTGTTGTCCTCGTCCGGGATGGCGGTGACCGGTACCCATCCGTACCCGACGAACGGCACCTCCGCCCACGCGTGGACGTCCGCGCCCGTCGCCGTGAACGCCTCGCCCGGCTCGAGCGGGTTCTTCTCCGGGTCGGGGTAGAAGCCCATGACGACGCGCGCCGGGATCCCGGCCTGGTTCGCCATGAGGGCGAGGGCGACCGCGAACTGCTCGTCGTCGCCGACCATCTCCTCGTCCGCGAGGAGCTGGTCGATGCGGTCGGCCGAGTGACCGGGCCGCGACGGCGGCTGGGTGTCGAGACCGCTCGAGAAGATCCCGCTCGCGACGAGACCGTCGCGCAGCGCGAAGAGCTGCTCGACCGGGTCCGTCTCCTCCCCCATGAACTGCGCGGCCTTCCCCGCGAGCGCCGCGGGCAGCACGCCCTTGGGCGGGACCGGGACGTCGGCCTGGTCGATCGCGCCGGCGCGCAGGTCCTCCTCGGACGGCTCGACCGTGACGCGCGTGTCGAGCGTGTACGTGTCGCCCGGCTGCAGCCCCGCCGTCGTGAGGGCGGTGCCCGTCGTCGAGTTGTAGTAGGTCGTCTCCCCGAGCACCCGCGCGCGCTCGCCCGCGTACGAGATGCCCGCGAGCTGGCCCGTGAGCGGCACCCACACGCCGGCGTAGTCGCCGACCGCGACGTCGAGCCGAGCGGGCGTGCCCGGCGCGACCGTGGCGATCTCCTCGCCCGCCCGCGTGTACACGCCGGAGCCCGGCAGGCCGCTCGAGACGTCGTAGACGACGCCGTTGTACGTGTCGAGCGTCGCGAGGCGCATCTTCGCCCCGGCAGGTAGGCCGCTGACGGTGAAGAGCTCGTCCTCGCGCATGTCCTTGGCGTACTTGCGGAACGCCGTCAGCGGGCTGACGTACTCGTGCAGGTCGAGCGGCGGGACGACGGTCTCGCGCAGGACCGTGCGCGGGTCGTCCGGCAGGAGCGCGGGAGCGGCGAAGGCCGCGGCGACACCACCGACCGCGAGCATCGCGGCCCCGGTGCGGACCCGGTGCCACCAGAGCCGACGCGTCGCCGCCCTGCTGGCCTCCGTCGTGATCTGGTGCTCGCCGAGGCGTGCCGCCGTCACGCGCCAGCCCGCCCAGAGGAGGCCGACGCCGCCGAGCACGAGGCCCTGCACCACCGGGTAGGCCGCGATGACGGTCCCGAGGAGGATCACGCCGACGAACGCGACCGCCACGGGGAGCATGGCCCATGCCGCGCGGCGCGACCGCCACGCGATGGTCCCCGCGACCAGGCCCGCGACGAGCATGAGGAGGTACGGCACGACGGCGAGCTCGGGGAACGAGGCGAGCGGCGGGACCGTCGTGACGAACTCCTTCCAGCCCGTGACCGCGCCGAGGAGCAGGTCCGTGACCGTCGTGAGCGACGGCACGACGCCGGCGATCGCGTCGGCCGGCAGGGCGAGGGCGCCGCCGAACAGCACGTAGGCGACGACCGCGACCGCGAGGACGGTGACCGCGGGCCAGCGGCGCCAGGCACCGAGCCACGCGACCCCGAGCCCGACGACGGCGCCGCCGGCGGCGGGCACGAGGTAGCCGAGCGAGCCCCAGACGGGGCCGAACCCGACCGCCGTCGCGCCGAGGACGAGGACGAGCGCGAGCGCGTCGACCGCCCCGAGAGCCGTGAGGGCGCGCGGGGTGTCGGCGCCCCGCAGGCGGGTCGTGCTGCGCTGGGACGTGCCCGAGGACGGTGCCGGTGCGCCGACCGGCGTGGCGCGGCGCGAGCCGCGCGTCGTGGTGCTGGGAGCGCTCATCAGTCGTTCAGCCTCCGCAGGGCGAGGGGGAGCTCGCCGAGCTCGCCGATGGTGAGGACGACGAGCTCCGCGATCGCGTGCCGGCTCAGGGACGCGCCGGGCACGCACTGGATCGCCATGACGCGCACGTCCTGCGGCAGGCGGGCCGACGCCGCGCGCAGCTCGGTCGGGGTGACCCGGCTGCCCACGATGAACGCGACGACGGACGCGTCGCTGATCGTCAGACCGGCGACACGCGCGACGTCGACGAGCGACGCGCGCTGCGAGCGCGTCTCGACCCGCGCGAGGTCGTCCAGCAGCCGCGTGCGGTGGTCGCCACGCAGGTTGCCGTCGTTGACGAGGACCGTGACACCCCGGTCCTCCTTGATGGCCTGGAGGCCGAGCGAACCGCACGCGCTCACGGCGAGCTCGAACTCGTCGTCGTGGGCGTAGTCCTCGGCGCGCGTCGAGAGCAGCACCGCGAGGTGCGAGCGGCGCGTCTCCTCGAACTGGCGGACCATGAGCTGCCCGGTGCGGGCCGTCGTCTTCCAGTGGATGTGCCGGCGGTCGTCGCCCGGGACGTAGTTGCGCAGCGCGTGGAACGACACGTCCGAGTTCGAGATGTCGGTCGTGACGCGACCCTCGAGGTCCTTGAGGAAGCCCGTCGAGGACCCGGAGAGGTTCTTGACGCGCGGGTGCACGAACAGCTCCTCGGGCTCGGTCCACACGACCTCGCGCCGCAGGAGGCCGAGCGGGTCGGCGCGCACCGAGCGCACCGGACCGACGGAGATCACCGAGCGTCGGTGCGTCGGCACCGTGAAGATCTCCTCGTGGCTCCCCTGCGGCCGCAGGCGCGGGACGGGGAACGTCGCCATACCCTGCCCGACGGGCAGCTCCATCACCGACGGCAGGAGCGGCCGCGCCGAGTCGTTGCGCACGTCGAGCCGGCCGACCGCGCGGTCCCCGACCGTGACGCGCTGCTGCGCGAGGTCGAGCACGACGGCGTAGCGGAACCGCCCGAGGACGAACGCGATCGCCGCGAGCAGCGCCACGGTGAGCAGCACCGCGACGACCAGGAGCTCGAGCCACGAGTAGCGCAGGCCTGCCCACCAGGACGCGATCGTGACGACGAGCGCCACCCACCCGAAGGGGCTCACGGCCGACGTGACGGGCTCCGCCGCGCGGGCCGCCGGCGCGAGCGCACGGCCGAGCGGCGCGACCGCCCGCGCGAGGGACGCACCGAGGGGTCGGAGCAGCCCAGCGAGTGCCGACGACGGTCGGGGTGCGCCGGAAGACCTGTCGGCGGGGCTGCCGGCCGGACGGCGTCGGGAGGCGTTCATGGTGTGCTCTCGGTCGGTGGGAAGGGTGGGGCCGCGCTCACGCTGCGCTCACGCGGGTGCTCACGCGGAGCGACGCTCCTGCGGGGCGGCGACGTCGGCGAGGAGGCGGCCCAGGACGGCCTCCGCCGTCGCGCCGGCGAACTCCGCCTCGGGATCGAGGACGAAGCGGTGCGCCCACGCGGGCTGCGCAAGCTCCTTGATGTCGTCGGGCAGGACGTAGTTGCGCCCGTGCGCGGCCGCCCACACCTTGGCGCACCGCACGAGGGCGAGCGCACCACGGACGGAGACGCCGACGCGGACCTCGGGCGCGTTGCGCGTCTCCTCGGCGAGGCGCGAGATGTACTCGAGGACCGCGCCGTCGACGTGCACGCGGGCACCGAGGTCGGCCATCTCGGTGACGGCCTGCGTCGTGATGAGCGGCTGCAGGTTCTTGCTGCGGTCGCGGATCGACGCGCCCGAGAGGATCTCGACCGTCGAGGCGTGGTCGGGGTAGCCGAGCGAGGTCTTCATGAGGAAGCGGTCGAGCTGCGCCTCCGGCAGGCGGTACGTGCCGGCCTGCTCGATGGGGTTCTGCGTCGCGATGACCATGAACGGGCGGCCCGTCTCGTGCGCCACGCCGTCGACCGTGACGCGACCCTCCTCCATGACCTCCAGGAGCGCGGACTGCGTCTTCGGCGAGGCGCGGTTGATCTCGTCCGCGAGCACGATCGACGCGAAGATCGGGCCGGGGTGGAAGTCGAACTTCCCCGACTTCTGGTCGTAGATCGTCACGCCCGTGACGTCGGACGGCAGCAGGTCCGGCGTGAACTGGATGCGCTGCTGCGTGCCCTGGACGCTGGCCGCGATAGCGCGCGCGAGCGACGTCTTGCCCGTGCCGGGCGCGTCCTCGAGCAGGACGTGGCCCTCGGACAGCATGCACGTGAGCACGAGGCGCACGACGTGCGGCTTGCCGAGGACGGCCTGGCCGACGTTGCCGACAAGGCGGTCGAAGGTCTGAGCGAACCAGGTGGCCTGCTCGGGGGTCATCGTGCTCATGAGTGTCCGTTTCTCGTGCGTGCTGGGGAATGCGTTCGTTCGTGGGCTACCACGTCATGGCGGGCGTGCTGGTCCCGTCGCGGAACCGGATCTGGACCTGCTCGCCGGGGTGGCCGTAGTAGCAGAGGGCACGCTGGCGGCCGGCGCCGAGGTCGATCGTCCACCACTCGCCCCACTGCGACGACGGCGAGAACTTGCCCCATCCGTTGTCCGACGCGAAGCACTGGTACTCGACGGTGCCCGTCGCGCCGTTGGGGTCGATGCCGAGCCAGCGGCACGACTGATCGCCGCAGCCGGGCTCTCCGACGGCGTTCGAGTGCTTGTACAGCGTCGGGACCGGCCGGGCGCCGGTCTTGGCGGTGGCGCAGTTGCCCGGGTCGCCACCGGCGATCTGGCCCTCGGAGTCGACGACCCGGGCACAGATCTTGATGGTCTGCTCGTAGCCGTCGCCCACCGTCCGGCTGCCGTCGCCCTTGCCGGTGTTCTCCCAGCCGCCGCCGCCGATCTTGACCTCGATGCGGTAGTCACGGCCGTTGTCGCCCGGGTCCCGCCACGAGACGGTCGTCTGCTTGCTGCCCTGGCCCGCGGTCGCCCCGGAGACCCCCGGTGTCCTCGGCGGGCCGTACGGGGTCGCGGAGTTGGCCTTCGCCTCCGGGCCCGCCTCGTTGGCGCCGTCGACGCCGGCGACGGCCCGGACCCTGATCTCGTACGGCTTGCCGTTCGTCAGGCCCGTGACCAGCTTGTCCGCGCGCAGGTCCTTCCAGCCGTCCCCCGCCGCGTACTCGTACGAGATCTCCCCCGCCTTGACGCCGTTGCCCGACGCGGCGCCGAACGAGAGCTGGACCTGCTCGTTCCTGCCGGTCGCGGTCGCCCGGAGGCTCGTCACGGCGCCGGGCTTCGCGAACGCGCGCACCGGGTCGGAGGCCGGCGAGAACTCGGCGTCGCCGAACTTGTCGGTCGCCTTGTTGTGCGCCTTGACGCGGAACGTGTACCCGGTCGTGTCCGCCGCGACGCCCATCGTCACGGACGTGCCCGTCGCCGTCGCGGTCTTGACGACGGAGCCGCCCTGCAGCGCCTCGATCGTGTACTCGGTGATCGCCGCACCGTTGTCGTTCGGCGCCTGCCAGGTGACCTTCATCTGCGACGTGTCGCCGATCGACGTCCGCTGGGCCGACGGCTTCGCAGGGGCCGCGGGCTTGCCGGCGGGTGTCTCGGCCGTCGAGTACGCGCCCCACTCCGAGGGGTCGGGTGCCTTGTTGACGGCCTGGACCCGGACGCGGTAGGCGACGCCGTTCTTGAGGCCGTCCCAGGTCACGGACGTCCCCGTGAGGGCCTTCTTCTGGGTCGCGCCGCCCGGCGGCGCCGGGGAGATCTCGAGGTTGACCGACTCGATCGCGGACCGGTCCGTGTACGTCTTGTTCGCCCAGGTCACGGTGAGGGACTGGTCGCCGAACTCGAGCTTCGGGGCAGCGGGCGGGTCCGGCTTCTCGTCCGGGCGGGCCATCTCCGAAGGCGGGGAGGCAGGTCCGTCGCCGACGGCGTTGGTCGCGAGCACGGTGAACGTGTACTCGACGTCGTTGGTCAGGCCGTCGAGCGTGCAGGTGGTGGTGCCGCACGCCTTCTCGTACCCGTTCTGGGAGCGCACGGTGTAGCCGGTGATGTCAGCGCCGTTGTTGTTCGGCGGGTCCCAGGTCAGCACGACCGTCTCGGACCGGACCTCCTCGACCTGCGGGGTCGCGGGCGCGTCGGGCTTGCCGAGCACCTTGAGCTGGACCCGGCCCTCGACCACACGGTCGGGGTCGTTCGTCGCGTCCTGGACGCGGTAGACCACGACCATGACGCCGATGTAGCTCTCGTTCGGGGTCACCACGACCTCGTCGCCCGAGTAGGACACGTCGCCGCTGCCCGTCTCGATCACGGCGTCGACGATCTCGAGCGGCGTGTCCGGGAACGGGTTGGAGTCGTTCGCGAGGACGTCCACCGTCGTCGGCTTGCCCTGGTGGGCGTCGTCGACGGTGTCGGTGTTCGCCCGCACGAGCGGCCGGGTGGACGCGACGACGGTGAGGGTCGCGGTGCCCTCGACGGGCGGGTGCTCGCCGTCGGTCACCGTGATCGGGACCGTGACGACCGTGCCCTTCGGCACGTCCGGCGTCGCCTCGGCGTGCAGCGTGCCGCCCTCGAGGCTCACGCTCACCCCCTCCGCGGAACCGCTCGTCGCGAAGGTCAGGGGGTCACCGTCCGCGTCGGACGCGAAGCGCGCGAGGTCGACCGAGGCCTGCTCTCCCGCCGCGACGTCGAGCGTCGGCGTCCCGATGAGCTCGGGTGCCAGGTTCTCCGGCGGGAGCACGCTGATCGGGAGCGTGAGGACGCTCGTGTGGCCCTCGGGGTCCTCCGGTCCGGAGCCGTCGGTGACCTCGAAGGACACGGAGGCGGGCCCGGTGTAGCCGGCGTCGGGCGTGTAGACGATCTCGGTCACCGAGGTGACCTCGCGCGCGCCCTCGGTCGCGGTGACCTTGTCCTCGGTGGTCAGACGCGGCGTCCTGCCCTCGACGACCAGGACGTAGTCGGTGATGTCGATCGGCAGCGACTCGCCCGCGAGCACCTCGAGCGGTGTGATCCCGGGGCGGAGCGTGGGTGCCTGGTCGGTGAGGCCGGGGACCTTGACGAACGCCTGGGCGGTGAGACCGTCGACGTCGGTCACGGTGTAGGTGATCACCTGGCGGGACTCCGCAAGGGTGACGACCAGCGCGCCGTCCTCGGTCACGCTCGTCGTCGTCGCGTCGGTGGTCACGGTGAGTTCCGTCGCGGCGCCGTCGGGGTCGTCGTCGTTCTCCAGCACCGGGACGGTGACCTCGGTCTTGCCCAGGATGTCCTCCACCGGGACGGCGTCGTCGCGCGCGACGGGAGGCTGCAAGGGCGCGTCGGCAGCGACGTTCACGGTGATCGCCCCGGTCGCGCGGGCTCCGTAGGTGTCCTGGATCGCGTAGTAGAACGTGTACGAACCGTCCTCGCCGGGCGAGGTGATGACGACCCGGTCGGTCACGACCTCGGCGTCCATGTCGTGCGTGTCCTCGATCCCGGCAGAGACCAGACCCACCTGGTCGCCGTCGGGGTCGGTGTCGTTGACCAACGCCGCGATCGCCACCGTGCGCCCGGGGCGCACCGTGATCTCGTCGTCCACCGCGACCGGCGGCTGGTTCGTCTCGCCCGGACGCGAGATCCCCACGCGCACGGTGCCCGTCGCCGTCGCGCCACGCGCGTCGAGCACCGAGTAGGTGAACGTGTCGAGACCCGTGGCGTTCTTCGACGCCGCGTACTCGAGCCTGCCGTCCACGACGCGGGCGGTCCCCTTCGCGGCGGGCGAGGCGATGCCCGTGACCTGGACCGAGTCGCCGTCGGGATCGATCCCGTCCACCGGCACGTCCACCCGGACGGTGGCGCCCGAGAGCACGCGGGCCTCGATCTCGCGCGGCTGCGGGGGCTCGTTCTCCTCGCCGTCGCGGATGTGGATCGTGACCTGCGCGGAGTCCTCCTGCCCGTTCACGTCGCGCACCCGGTAGATCGCGTACGCCGTGCCGGCCTCGGAGCCCGCCTTGAAGCGCAGCGTGTCCTCGGAGACGAACGCCTCGCCGAGCGCGGCCTCGACGCCCTGCTCGAGCTCGGGCTGCAGGAACAGCTCCAACCCGTCGGGGTGCGTGTCGTTCTTCAGCACCGGGATCGTCACGACGTCCCCGGTGTGGACCGTGACCTCGTCGGCCGCCGCGTTCGGCGGCTGCAGCCGCGTGGGTGCGGGCACGGGCACGACGCGCACCTGCCCCGTCGAGGTCTGCGTCCCGTTGGACACCGTGTACTCGACCGTCACCGGGCCGTCCAGGCCACGGATCTCGGTGATGCGCAGCATCTGGTGGGCGAGGATCGCGACCGACACCCCGGCGTCGTCGGGAACGCGCACGGACTGGACCACGAGCACGCCGCCCGCCGGGTCGGTGTCGTTGGCGAGCACGTCGACCAACGTCTTGCCGCCCGACGGCAGCAGCGCCGTGTCGGCGACGACGATCGGCGCGCCCGCCGCCTCGGAGGGCGGCAGGACGTCGACCCGCACGAGCCCCGTCGTCGCGTTCGGCCCGTCCGTGACCTGATAGGTCAGGTCGTAGGAGCGCGGCTCCATCGAGACGAAGGTGAACGTGCCCGCGTCGTAGTTCGGGGTGATCTCGGCCGGGGCCGACTCCGAGACCGAGGCGAGCCGCAGCTCGTCGGCGTTGGGGTCGGTGTCGTTGCGCAGCGGCTCGACCGTCACCGGCTGGCCGGCGGGCACCACGACGTGGTCGCTCACGGCCACCGGCGGCTGCTGGCCCGGCACCACGTCGATCAGGAGCCTGCCCTCGAACGAGACCTGCCCGTCGGAGACGAGGAGCGTGACGATCTTGCGACCCGTGGAGCCCCCGCCGTCACGGAACTCGACCGTGCCGTCCGGGCGCGAGCGCACGTCGTCCCCGGCAACCGTCGCCTCGGCCGACGCGAGGTACACGTCGTCGCCGTCCGGGTCCTTGAAGTACGGCAGCACCTTGATCGACGCCTTGCCACCCTGCTCCACCTTGAGCACCGGGTCGCCCGTCTGCTCGGGCGCCGCGTTCTCGCCCCAGGGCGAGACCTTCACGCTCACCCCGGCCTCGGCGACGCCGCCGCGCCCGTCCGAGACCGAGTAGCGGAACCCGCTCGTGCCCTCGGCGTCCTCGGGCACGACGGCCTGCAGCGCCGCGCCCCCCATGATCTGCTGCACCGCGATCCCGTCCGGGCCCTCGCCCACCGGGGACGCGGTCATCACGTCACCGTCCGGGTCGACGTCGTTCGCGAGCACGGGGAGGATCGTCGTGCGACCCGGACGCACGCCGAAGGTGTCGTCCGCGGGCTGCGGCGGCTTGTTCGGCTGCGTGCGGTCGGCGATGAACTGGTCGACCTGCTCGGGGTTGGTCAGCTCGGCGTCGGACTCCTCGCCCTCGGCCTCCTCCGGGATCACCAGCTCCCAGTCGTCGACCTTCTGGTACTCGTCCGCCGCCATCCACAGGGTCCCGGCCGACAGGTCGTTGAGCACGATCACGTGCCGGTTCACCCGGTACTCGAGCGGGGACTGGGGGTCGACACCCTCGAGCCGGGTGTCCAGGTCACGTTCGGTACCCGCGCAGTCCCGGACGACCTGACCCGTCGACGCCCACGCCCCGTAGGTGCACCCGCCCAGCTGCACGGGCGCACCCGGGCGCCCCTGCGCGGTGCGCCGCAGCGCGTCGCCGCCGTCGAGCGGCTGCGAGACGAGGCCCGTGGCGGTCGCGACGACCACGTCCTGGGAGGCCTCTGACGGCTGCTGGAGCCGCGCCTCGGCGCCGTCCTCGAGGGCGACGGTCTCCCCGCCCGGCAGCACGAGCTGCGACGCGGACCGGTCGAGGACGACGGGGTCGTCGCCGACCGCCGTCACCTCGACCTCGGCACCCTTGCCCACCGACAACGACGACGACGCGGGCTCACCCTCGACCGCGCCCTTGTCCGTCGTGGCGACCGTCCACAGCGACCCGGTCGAGGGCACGGCGACGAACACCGTCCCGTCCCCCGACACCGTCAGCGCACCGTCGCCGCCGACCTCCGCCGTCGGGTCGAGCTTCTCCGCGTCGAACGACGACGCGCCGGCGAACGGCAGCACCCACAGGAGGCCCTCCTCGCCGTCGAGGATCGCCGTCGTCGCACCCCCCGACGCGACCTGAGCCCCCGCCGGCAGGCGGACCTGACCGTCCAGCTTGAGATGAGCGATGTCGACCGGCGACGCCGTCCCGGCGCCCGCGTCGTCGAGCAGCACGCGGCCCTCGTCCTGCTGCACGTCGAACGACCCGCTGCCCGCGACCAGGGAACCGTCGAGGGCCTGCGACTCGTAGTTGAACCGCCCCAGCAGCCCGGCCGACGTCTTCGTCACCCACACGCCCGAGTCGTTCAGGTCGACGTCCGCCGTCGCCTCGCCCTCGTAGAAGATGGCGAGGCCCACCAACGCCGTCGAGAACACCGACACCGCCGTCACCGAGGCGACGGTGCGGCGGTGGTCGTGCACGTGCGCCAGGAAACCCACGGGTCCTCCGAGAAGTCGGATCGGGAGACGACCGGTCCTCTTCCTCAGCCCCCTCGATCTCGCTCAATACAGGGCGGCCCCACCGATCGCGAACCCGAGGATAGCGTTCGCCGGGGAGAAATCCGACCTCCGTCTCATGGGGAGCACTCCCCACCACGTCCCCCGGAGAGGTCCCCGGACACCGGCCGCGGCGCAGCTCGTCCAGCGTCCTACCAGGTCACACCGATGTCCGAGGCAACTGCTGGCCGCGCCTCGTGCGGACCTCCGCCGTGGCGGACGGCGAGCATCTTCACCTCGTTCTCACGAGGTGCTCGCCAGCCGGGTCAGGCGGCGCGGTCCGCGAGCGCCTCCGCGAACGACCGCAGCGCGTCGCTCACCGGCCCCGTGGGGAGCGCGTCGAGCTCGTCGACGGCCGAGCGCGCCCAGCGGACGGCCAGAGCACGCGTCTCGGCGAGCACCTCGTGGCGGCGCAGGGCGGCGACCGCCGACGCGAGAGCGGCGTCGTCCGTGAGGTCGGAGTCGAGGAGCTCGACGAGCTCGACGTCCGCCGCGTCCGAGGTGCCGTTCGCGATCCTCGCGCGCAGCAGCAGGACCGGCATCGTGGGGACCTTCTCGCGCAGGTCCGTACCGGGCGTCTTGCCGGACTCGTCGCCCGAGGACGCGAGGTCGAGGACGTCGTCGGCGAGCTGGAAGGCCACGCCGAGCTTCTCCCCGTACGCGGAGACGGTCTCGACCACGGCGTCGGAGCAGCCCGAGAACATCGCGCCCAGCCGCGCGGAGGTCGAGAGCAGCGACGCGGTCTTGTCGGCGAGCACCTGGAGGTAGTGCTCGACGGGGTCCTCGCCCTCCCCCGGGCCGGTCGTCTCGTGGAGCTGCCCGAGGCAGAGGCGCTCGAACGTCCGCGCCTGGATGAGGACGGCCTCCGGACCGAGCGCGGCGACGGTCGACGCGGCCCGCGCGAACAACAGGTCCCCGACCATGATCGCGACCGAGTTGCCCCACACCGCGTGCGCGGACGGCGCCCCACGGCGCACCGGCGCCGAGTCCATGACGTCGTCGTGGTAGAGCGACGCGAGGTGCGTGAGCTCCACGACGACGGCCGCCTCCTCCACCTCGGGGCGCGTCTCGTCACCGAGCTCGGCCGCAAGGAGCGTGAGCAGCGGTCGCAGCCGCTTGCCGCCCGCGTTGACGAGGTGCCGCGAGGCGGTGTCGGCGAGCGGGTCCGCGTGCGCGACGGCGGCCCGCAGCCGCGTCTCGACGCTCGCGAGTCGCTCGGTGAGCGCGGCAGCGAGCCCGGGGTCCGAGATCGGGATCGCGGTGGTCGTCACGGGCGCGGTCCGGGCGCGCTGCCCGGGCGGCACGGAAGGCACTGGAGGCCCTGGAGGCGCAGAGGTCACGGGACGAACTTAACCGCCTCGGCCGCCAGATCGAGAACCGGGGACGGGAACACACCGAGGACGAGCACGCCCAGGGCGCACACCGCGATCGCGATCGTCGTCGGACCGGTGGACCGTACGACCGTCACGCCCGTGCCGTCGGCAGTGCCCGGGGTGCTCCCGGAGGCGTCGGACGCCGCGGTGCCACCGGCCGGCGTGGTGAAGAACATCAGCACGATGATGCGGACGTAGAAGAACACCGCGACGGCCGAGGCCAGCACGCCGACGACGGCGAGCACCCACGTCGACCCCCCGCCCTGCCCGTCGGGGCCGGCGATCGCGGCGCCGAACGCGGTGAACTTCGCGATGAAGCCGGCGGTCAGCGGGATGCCCGCCATGGAGAGCAGGAAGAGCGAGAAGGTGCCTGCGAGCCACGGGCTCCGACGTCCGAGCCCGGCCCACTGTGCGAGGTGGGTGGCCTCGCCCAGCACCGCGACCGGTTCCGGGCCGGACGAGCCCGTGGAGCCGTCCGTGCCCGCGGCTCGAGCCCCGCCCGCCGACGACGCGTCGTCGGCCGCTGCTCCGGCGCCGACCGTGGCGGGCACCCGCTCGCGCGTCGGCGCGGTCTCGCGCACGAGCGTGACGACCGCGAAGGCGCCGACCGTGGCGAGACCGTAGACGAGGAGGTAGAACACCGTCGCGCGCAGCGACAGCTGCGAGAACCCGACGACGCCGACGAGGATGAACCCGGCGTGCGCGATCGACGAGTAGGCGAGGAGCCGCTTGACGTCGGTCTGCACCGCACCGACGACGGTCCCGACGACCATCGTGAGGAGCGTGACGATCCACAGGGCGACGAACAGGTCCTCGCGCGTGGCGGGCGAGGACTGCGCGAGCCCGAGGCTCACGACGTACAGGACCCGCAGGAGCGCCCCGAACGCCGCGGCCTTGGTGCACGCCGCCATGAACCCGGTGATCGGCGTCGGCGCACCCTGGTAGACGTCGGGTGTCCACGCGTGGAACGGCGCGGCGCCGATCTTGAAGAGCAGACCGGCGAGGATCAGCAGCACGCCGACGACGACGAGGCCCGGCATGGTCGCGAGCGGCCCCTCGGGCGCGGCGAGCGCCTGGTAGACCACGGCGAGGTCGACCGACCCCGCGAAGCCGTAGACGAGCGCGACGCCGAACACGAACAGCGCGGAGGCGAACGCGCCGAGCAGGAAGTACTTGAACGACGCCTCCTGCGACAGCAGGCGCCGGCGGCGCGCCATCGCCGAGAGCACGTAGAGCGGCAGCGAGAGCACCTCGAGCGCCACGAACATCACGAGGAGGTTCCCGGTCGCCGGGAAGATCATCATGCCGCCGACGGCGAAGAGCACGAGCGGGTACACCTCGGTCTGCTCGAGCCCCTTGCGCCGCGTGAGGTCCTCGTACGGGGACCCCGGCACGGCCGCCGCGGACGGCGCGAACGCGTCCTGGCCGGTCGCGGTGCGGTCGGCGATCACGAGGATCGCGAGGAAGGCGAGCAGGACGACGATGCCCTGGATCGCGAGCCCGAACGGGTCGATCACCATCGACCCGCCCAGCACGCGCACCCCGTAGGGCGAGCCGTCGGCCCCCTGGACGACGGGGTCGCGCCACAGCACGACGACGAAGGCGAACGCGACGGCGGTCGCGAGCAGCGCGAGCGCGACCTGGGTCGTGCGCCGGACCCGCGCCGGGACGAACGCCTCGACGAGCACACCGACCACGCCGGCGCCGAGCACGGCGAGGACCGGGGCGAGGTACAGCCAGTCGACCGTGGGGGCCACGAAGGAGTCGCTCACGACTCGCTCCCTTCGTCGGTGCTCGGAGTGAGGTGCGGCGCCCGTCCTTCGACGGCCATGCCGTCGTAGGGGCCGCCGAACGGGTCGGCGCGCTGCGGGTCCACGACGCCTGCGGGCGAGAGGTCGGACAGCGTGACCTGGGCCGGCTCACGGACGAGGTCGAGCGCGGGGGCCGGGTAGAAGCCGAGGACGACGAGCACGACGAGCAGCGGCGCGACGACCCACTTCTCGCGTGCCCCCAGATCGGGGAGCTGGTCGAGGCCCTCGCGCGTGCCGCCCGTGAAGATCCGCTGGTACGTGATCAGGACGTAGAGCGCGGCGAGGACGACGCCGAGCACCGCGACGAGCGCGGCCCACGGGCTGCGGGCGAAGGTTCCGACGAGCACCATGATCTCGCTGACGAACGTCGACAGCCCGGGCAGCGAGAGCGCGGAGAGTCCCGCCACGAGGAACGTCCCGGCGAGGACCGGGGTCACCTTCTGCAGCCCGCCGTAGTCCGCGATGCGCTGCGAGCGCTCCGGGTGCCGGGCGATGAGGAAGCCCGCGAGGAGGAACAGCGCCCCGGTCGAGACGCCGTGGTTGACCATGTACAGCGACGACCCGGACACGCTGAGCGACGTGAACGCGAAGATCCCGAGCACGATGAACCCGAAGTGGGACACCGACGTGTACGCGATGAGGCGCATGAGGTCGCTCTGCCCGATCGCCATGAGCGCGCCGTAGAGGATCGAGACGACGGCGAGGACGATCACCACCGGGGCGGCCCACGCGCTCGCGCTGGGGAAGAGCGGGAGGCACAGCGTGAGCATCCCGAACGTCCCGACCTTGTCGAGCACGCCGACGAGCAGCGTGGACGTCCCCGCCGGGGCGTGCTGCGCCGCGTCGGGCAACCAGGTGTGCACCGGGAAGAGCGGGGCCTTGATCGCGAACGCGAGGAAGAACCCGAGGAACAGCAGGCGCTCGGTCGTCACGGGCATGGGGTTCTCGGCGAAGTACCCCACGAGGTTCGCCGTGAGGAACGCGTCCTCCGGGCGCGCGCCCGTGGCCGGGTCGATCGGCACCTGCACGTACAGCGCGATGACCGCCGCGAGCATGATCAGCCCGCCCGCGAGCGAGAAGAGCAGGAACTTCACGGCCGCGTAGCGCCGTCGTGCGCCGACCCCGAAGCCGCCGATCATGAAGTAGACCGGGATCAGCATCGCCTCGAACAGGACGTAGAAGAGGAACACGTCGCGCGCGACGAACACCGCGACCATGAACGCCTCGAGCAGCAGCACGAGCGCGAGGTAGTGGCGCAGGCGGCGCACGTCGCCGTCCTGCTCCTTCCACGCCGCGGCGACGACGAGCGGGACGAGGAGCACCGCGAGCGCGACGAGGGCGAGCGCGACGCCGTCGGCGCCGACGGCGTAGCTCGCCCCGATCTGCGGGATCCACGCGGAGGTCTCGGCGAGCTGGTAGGTGCCGGCCGCGGACGTGTCGAACGCGGTGAACGCGCCGACGAGGAGCGCGAGCTCGACGAGCGCCGCACCGATCGCGATGCCGCGCACCGCGCGCAGCGCACCCGCGCCGACGCCGCGCGTGCGAGCCGCACCCGTCAGCCAGACGGCGGCGGCACCCACGAGGGGCCACGCGACGAGGAGGGTCAACCAGGGGACCGTGCTCATGACTCTCTCCCTCTCAGCTCGCGGTGCCGGTGGTCAGGGCGAGCACGACGGCCACGACGACCACGAGGCCGCCGAGCATCGTCGCGCCGTACGAGCGCACGTAGCCGTTCTGCCACCCGCGCAGCCACTCCCCCACCCGGCCGACCATGCCCGCGAGGCCCATCCAGCCGCCGTCGACCACCTCCTTGTCGGCGTAGACCAGGGACCGCGTGAGGTACTGGCCGGGCCGCATGAACACGGTCTCGTTGACGTCGTCCTGGTAGAGGTCGCGCCGGGCCGCGCGCGTGAGCACGGAGCCGCGCGGGGCGCGGATCGGCACGAGCGAGACGACGTACTGCCGCCACGCGAGCGCGACGCCGAGGAGCACCAGGACGAGCGTGAGCGTGATGAGCGACCACACCGGCAGCACCGGCTCGTGGTGCTCGGCGTGCCCGGTGACGGGCTCGAGCCACGTGACGAACCGGCCGCCCGCGTTGAGGACGAACCCGAGACCGACCGACCCGACCGCGAGGACGATCATGGGCCACGTCATGAGGCCCGGGGACTCGTGCGGGTGCCGGACGGGGCCGTCCTGAGCGCCGAGACCGTCCTCTCTGCCATGCCCGTCGTTCCAGCGGCGTCGGCCGAGGAACGTCATGAAGAACAGGCGCGACATGTAGAACGCCGTGATCCCGGCGCCGATCAGCGCGGCGCCGCCGAACACCCACGCGCGCCACGGCTCGCCGTCGACCGGGACGAACGCGGCCTCGATGATCTTGTCCTTGCTCCAGAACCCGGAGAACGGCGGGATACCGAGGATCGCGAGCCAGCCGAGGCCGAACGTGATCGTGGTGACCTTCATGTACCGGGTGAGCCCGCCGAAGCGGCGCATGTCGACCTGGTCGTCCATGCCGTGCATGACGGACCCCGCCCCGAGGAACATCCCGGCCTTGAAGAAGCCGTGCGTGACGAGGTGGAAGATCGCGAACGCGTACCCGATCGGGCCGAGCCCGGCCGCGAGGATCATGTACCCGATCTGGGACATCGTCGACGCGGCGAGCGCCTTCTTGATGTCGTCCTTCGCGCAGCCGACGATCGCCCCGAAGATCAGGGTCACCGCCCCGACGATCACCACGACGAGCTGGGCCGTGGGCGCGCCCTCGAAGATCGGCGCGGAGCGCACGACGAGATAGACGCCCGCGGTCACCATGGTGGCGGCGTGGATGAGCGCCGAGACCGGCGTCGGGCCGGCCATGGCGTCCCCGAGCCACGCCTGGAGCGGGAACTGCGCCGACTTGCCGCACGCGGCCAGCAGGAGCGCGAGGCCGGTCGCGGTGAGCAGCGCGGTCGACGCCTCGGGCACGTTGGCGAACACCGTCGTGAAGTCGACGGCGCCGAACGTCGCGAACATCAGCATGAGCGCGACGATGAGGCCGATGTCGCCCACGCGGTTCATGACGAACGCCTTCTTCGCCGCGACCGCGTAGTCGCGGCGGTGGTTCCAGAACCCGATGAGCAGGTACGACGCGAGACCGACGCCCTCCCAGCCGACGAAGAGCAGGAGGTAGGAGTCGGCGAGGACGAGGATCAGCATCGCCGCGACGAACAGGTTGAGGTACGCGAAGAACCGGCGCCGGTCCCGGTCGTGCGCCATGTAGGCGACCGCGTAGACGTGGATGAGCGTCCCGACGAACGTCACGAGGAGCACGAAGGTCATCGACAGCGGGTCGATGCGCAGCCCGACCGCGAGGTCGAGCCCGCCCGACACGATCCAGTCGAACAGGCGGTAGTCGACGACCCGCTCGTCGGCCGGGAGGCCGAGCATCGCGACGAACACGACGAGCCCCACGACGAAGGCCGCCGCGGACATGAGCACGCCGAACCACGCGCCCCACCGGTCGCTGCGGCGGCCGGCGAGGAGCAGCACGGCGGCCCCGAGGAGCGGCAGCAGCACGAGGAACGGTGCCGCGAGGAACGGCCCGGGCACGATCTCGCTCGCGGGCACGAGGTCGGTGGCGCCCGGCAGGACGGCCGTCAGGGCCGACGGCGCGGGCGAGGACAGGAGCATCGTCATCGGTGCCGGCCCCTCAGCTCTTGAGCAGGTTGACGTCGTCGACCGAGGCGGACCGACGGGTGCGGAAGATGGCGACGATGATCGCGAGGCCGACGACGACCTCGGCGGCCGCGACGACCATGACGAAGAACGCGAGCACCTGCCCGGTCACGTCGCCGTGCATGCGCGCGAAGGTGACGAACGCGAGGTTGGTCGCGTTGAGCATGAGCTCGACGCCCATGAACACGATGATCGCGTTGCGTCGCAGCAGGACGGTCGCGGCGCCGATCGCGAAGAGGATCGCGGCGAGCACGACGTAGTTGGTGAGCTCCATCAGTCGTCTCCTCCCCGGGCTCCCGGAGCGTCGCCGGGCACGCGGGACCGGCCGGGCTGGTCGGGTCCCGTGACATCACCGGCAGGCTCCTCGCCCGCCGGCTCGACCGGGACGGTGCGCTCGCTCGCGTCGCCGGCCCGCAGCGCCCGCAGCGCGCGCAGCGGCTCGTGCTCGACGAGCACCTCGCGCTCCGCCTCGAGGATCGTGCCCGCGGAGCGCTCCTGCCCGCGGATGCGCAGGATGCGCGACACGGACTCCTCGATGGGCCGGCCCTGCGGGTCGAGCGCCGGGGTGTCCATCGCGTTGTTCTGCGCGTAGACGCCGGGCGCGGCGAGCGGTGTGAGGCGGCCGCCCTGCTCGAGCGCGGCGACCTTCGCGTCCGCCTGCTCGCGCTGCCCGACCTTGGGCACGAGGCGACGCCGGTGCGTGAGCACGAGCGCCGACACCGCGGCGGTGATGAGCAGGATGCCCACGACCTCCATCGCGAACACGTAGTCGGCGAAAAGCACGCGCGCGAGCGCCACGGGGTTCGTCGCCTCGTTGGCGGCGGCCAGACCGACCGCCGGCGGGAAGGTCGCCTGCGACACCACCCCGACGAGCACGGCACCGAGACCGAGGCCGAGCAGCACG
Source organism: Cellulosimicrobium sp. BMG9.22 (assembly GCF_059159975.1). Lineage (NCBI taxonomy): Bacteria > Bacillati > Actinomycetota > Actinomycetes > Micrococcales > Promicromonosporaceae > Cellulosimicrobium > Cellulosimicrobium sp. BMG9.22. The sequence goes on from NZ_JBZGBY010000005.1 coordinate 147,066, forward strand.
CCGATCCAGCGCTGGCCGCGGATCGTCTCGACGAGCGAGTCCGACGCGTCGACGCCGACGAGCATGAGGACGAAGAGGAACAGCATCATGACGGCGCCCGTGTACACCACGATCTGCACGACGCCGAGGAACGGGGCCTCCTGCGCGATGTAGAGGATCGCGAGGTCGACCATGACGAACATGACGGCGATCGCCGCGTGCACCGCCTTGCGCGAGAAGAGCAGCGAGAGCGCCGCGAGCACCATGAGGGGGGCGAGGACCCAGAAGAGGACCGCCTCGCCGCCGCTCGCGGTCACGGAGTCACCTTCCGGGCCGTCGTGCGCGCTCCCCGGCCGGACGGCGTGACCCGCCGGACCTCCGGCGTCGGGCCCGCGGGCTCCGGCGGCAGGGTCGGGTCGTCCGGGCGGTGCTCGCGCACCCACGCCACCTGCTCGTCCGCCGTCGCGGTCACCTCGCCGCGGTAGTACTCCGTGTCCGACGCCCCCGGGACCATCGGGTGCGGCGCCGCGAGCATCCCCTCCCGCAGCGGGGCGAGGAGGTCTTCCTTCTCCCAGATCAGCCCCTCGCGCGTCGGGCCGGCGAGCTCGTACTCGTTCGTCATCGTCAGCGCACGCGTGGGGCACGCCTCGATGCACAGCCCGCAGAAGATGCAACGCAGGTAGTTGATCTGGTAGACGCGGCCGTACCTCTCCCCGGGCGACATGTGGCCGCCGTCAGGCAGGTCGGCGTTGTCGGCGCCCTCGACGTAGATCGCGTCCGCGGGGCACGCCCACGCGCACAGCTCGCAGCCGATGCACTTCTCGAGCCCGTCCGCGTACCGGTTGAGCTGGTGCCGCCCGTGGTAGCGCGCCTTGGTGGGCACCTTCTGGCGCGGGTACTGCTCGGTGACGGTCGGTCGGAACATCGACGAGAACGTCACGCCGAACCCCGCGACCGGGGCGAGCGCCTCGCGCAGCCCCGTCGCCTGCGGGCGCCGGACGGTGTACTCCCCGGGCTCCGTCGGTCCGGCCTCACCGGCTCGCTGCTTCTGGTCGTCAGCCACGGTCGACCTCCTTGTCGTGAGGCGGGTTGGCGGCGGAGCCGCCGGGTGAGCCGGGCGTCCCGGCCGAGCGTGCGTCGTCGGGCACGAGGGCACGACGGCGCGGCGACGGCGGGAGCGACTGGCCGGGCAGCGGCGGGACGGGGAACCCGCCCGCGAACGCGTCGAACGGCTCGGTCCCCACGCGCCCGCGAGCGCCCGGGGCCCCAGGGGCGCCTGGGGGCGCCTTCTTCTCGGGCCAGAACCACACCACGACCACGACGACGAGCGCGATCGCGACCGCGATCCCGACGAACACGCGCAGGTCGACGTCGAGGAACTGGCGCACGGCCTGCGCGACGGCGAGGAGCACGAGCCACGCGAGCGCGAAGGGGATGAGGACCTTCCAGCCGAAGCGCATGAACTGGTCGTACCGCAGGCGCAGGAGCGTGCCGCGGACCCAGACGAACAGGAACATGAAAGCCCACGTCTTGGCGAGGAACCAGAGGATCGGCCACCAGCCCTCGTTGAACATGCCGTCGTTGATCGCCGAGAGCGGCCAGGGGGCACGCCACCCGCCGAGGAACAGCGTCGTCGCGACCGCGGACACGTTGAGCATGTTGATGTACTCCGCGAGGAAGAACCACGCGAACTTCATCGACGAGTACTCGGTCATGTACCCGGACACGAGCTCACCCTCGGCCTCGGGGAGGTCGAACGGGAGGCGGTTCGTCTCGCCGATCATCGAGATGACGTAGATGACGAACGCGGGCAGGAGCGGCAGGAACCACCAGAGCTGGGTCTGCGAGTCGACGATGGTGGACGTCGACATCGACCCCGCCATGACGAACACCGACACGAGCGACAGGCCCATCGCGAGCTCGTAGCTGATGACCTGGGCGGTCGAGCGCACGGACCCGAGCAGCGGGTACGTCGATCCCGACGACCAGCCGCCGAGCACGATCCCGTACACGCCGAGCGAGGCGCACGCGAGGATGTAGAGCACGGCCACCGGGAAGTCGGTGAGCTGGGCCGGGGTGACGAATTCCGTGAACGGGATCTGCACCTCGGGACCGAACGGGATGACCGCGAACACGAGCAACGCGCAGAACACGGAGATCATCGGCGCGAGCAGGTAGACGAACTTGTCCGCGGCCTTGACGGTGATGTCCTCCTTGAGCAGGAGCTTCATCGCGTCGGCGAGCGACTGCAGCAGGCCGAACGGGCCGTGCCAGTTCGGGCCGGGCCGCACCTGCATGCGCGCGACGACCTTGCGCTCGAACCAGATCGCCACGAGCACGCTCGTGAGCAGGAACACGATGATGAGCACGGCCTTGACCAGGTACGTCCAGCCGTTGTCCTGCGAGAAGTTCGCGACGATCCCCGGGACGCCCGGGGTCTCGGCCGCGAGAGCGCTGACCACGTGGGCGCCGTTCATGCGACCTTCCCTCCGTCGGTGCTCCCGGGCTCGAGCGTCACGACGTCGCCGGGTACCGCGCCGAGCGTCGCGTGCACCGCCGAGCCGGCGGAGCGCAGCGGCACCCACACCACGTGGTCGACCATGTCGGTGACGACGACCGGCAGCGTGAGCGCTCCCCGGTCGGTCGCGACCCGCACGAGCTCGCCGTCGAACACGTCGACGGCGGCCGCGGTCACGGCGGACATCCGGGCGACCGGCCGCTTGGCCGTCCCCGCGAGGTAGCGCTCGCCGTCCTGGCCGCGCGCGTCGTCGAGCAGGAGGCGCCAGCTCGCGAGGACCGCGGTCCCCGGCGCGACGGCGGGCGGCTCGGTCGTCGCGGCGTCCGGTGCGGCGACGCGTCCGCCGTCCCACGCGGCGTCGCCGAGCAGCTGCGCGAGCTCGGCACGCACCGCGTCCACGGTGCCGAGCCCGAGCGTCACGCCCGCCGCGTCGGCGAGCGCGTCGAGCACGCGGTGGTCGGTCATGGCCGTCGACGCGAGCGCCGCGGGGAACGGGCGCAGACGCCCCTCCCAGCTCACGTACGCGCCCTCGCGCTCGACCGGCGGCGCGACGGGGAGCACGACGTCGGCCAGCTCGGTCACCGCCGATCGCCGCACCTCGAGCGAGACGACGACGTCCGCCGCCTCGAGCGCGCGGCGCGCGTGCGCGGGGTCGGGCAGGTCGTCGAGCTCGAGGCCGCCGACGAGCACGCCCGAGAGCTGCCCCACGGAGAGGGCGTCGAGCATGTCGCCCGTGTCGCGACCGGTCGTCGCCGGCAGGCCCGTCGGGAGGTCGTCCGAGGCGTGCACGCCCCAGACCGTCGCGACGTCGACGCGCGCCGCGGCGTCCGCCACGGGGCGTCCGCCCGGCAGGAGGCCCGGCAGCGTGCCGGCCTCGACGCCGCCGCGTTCGCCCGCGCGGCGCGGGACCCACGCGACGCGCGCGCCCGTCGCCGCCGCGACCCGCAGGACCGCACTCAGCCCGCCGCGCGTCGCCGCCAGGCGCTCGCCGACGAGGATCACCGCGCCGGGGACCCGGAGTGCGTCGCTCGCGTCGGCGAGCGCGTCGGAACCGCTCGCCTCGTCCAGCGTGCGGACGCGGTCCCCCGCGGCGATGCCGTCGAGCCACTCGGCCTCGGTGCCCGGCGCCGCCGGGAGCAGCGTGCCGTGCAGGCGCTCGATCCCCCGCGACGCGAACGGCGCGACGGCGAAGACCCGCACACCGTGCTGCAGCACGCCCTTGCGCAGGCGCAGGAAGACGACGCCCGCCTCCTCCTCGGCCTCCAGGCCGACGAGGAGCACCGCGGGCGCCTTCTCGAGCTCGGTGAACGTCACGCCCAGGCCCGTCCCGGCGACGGCGTGCGCGAGGAAGTCGGCCTCCTCGGCGCTGTGCGCGCGGGCGCGGTGGTCGACGTCGTTGGTGCGCAGCCAGGTCCGCGCGGCCTTCGCGTAGGCATAGGCGTCCTCGACCGTGAGCCGCCCACCCGGGAGCACGCCCACGCCGCCGGCGTCGCGCGCCCGGGTGAGCGCGTCCGCCGCGACCTCGAGCGCCTCGGCCCACGACGCGGGGCGCAGCTCGCCACGCGTGACCGTGCCGTCCGGTGCGACCTCGCGGTCGCGGACCAGCGGGTGCGTGAGGCGGTCCGGCGCGGACTGCCAGGTGAACGCGAAGCGGTCCTTGTCGGTGATCCACTCCTCGTTGACGAGCGGGTCGTCGCCCGCGAGGCGTCGCAGCACCACGCCGCGGCGGTGGTCGACCCGGATCGCGGAACCCGACGAGTCGTGCTCGGCCACGGACGGCGTCGACACGAGGTCGAACGGACGCGAGCGGAACCGGTAGGCCGCGCCGGTGAGCGCACCCACCGGGCAGATCTGCACCGTGTTCCCCGAGAAGTACGAGGCGAACGGCAGCCCCGACTCGTCCTCGAGCGCGAGACCCACCGGCCGGTCGCCCGGCTCCTGCCCCGCCGGCGGCGCCCAGTCGAGCACCGCCTCGTCGAACCGGCCGATCTGCTGGGCCGCGCCGCGCTTCTGCAGGTCGATGAACGCGTCGCCCGCGATCTCCTTCGAGAACCGCGTGCAGCGCTGGCACAGCACGCAGCGCTCGCGGTCGAGGAGGATCTCGGTCGAGACGCTGATCGGCTTGGGGAACGTGCGCTTGACGTCGACGAACCGGCTCGTCGCGCGCCCGTTGCTCATCGCCTGGTTCTGCAGCGGGCACTCCCCGCCCTTGTCGCACACCGGGCAGTCGAGCGGGTGGTTGATGAGCAGCATCTCCATGATGCCGTGCTGCGCCTTGTCCGCGACGGCGCTCGTGCGCTGGGTCTTGACCACCATGCCCGGCGTCGCCTCGAGCGTGCACGACGCCTGCGGCTTCGGCATGGGCCTGACGTTGCCCTCGCGGTCCGGCGCGGCGACCTCCACGAGGCACTGGCGGCACGCACCGGCCGGTGCGAGCAGCGGGTGGTCGCAGAACCGCGGGATCTGGATGCCGATCTGCTCCGCCGCGCGGATCACGAGCGTGCCCTTCGGCACCGACATCTCGATGTCGTCGATCGTGAACGTCACGTGGTCGGCGGGCACGGGCGGCGTGGCCGGGCCGCCCGACGGCGCGGCGGGTGCCGGGCCGGTCCCCGGCGCGGGGGTCGTCGTCGTCATCAGTGAGCTCCTGCCGTCAGGACGCGCGCGGCGCGGGGCGTGTAGTCGAACAGCGCCGCGGCCGAGGGGTCGAACGGGCACCCGTGCCCGGAGATGTGCGCCTCGTACTCGTCGCGGAAGAGCTCGATGCTGCTCGTCACGGGCGACGTCGCGCCGTCGCCGAGCGCGCAGAACGCGCGCCCGAGGATGTTGTCGCACGTGTCGAGGAGCAGGTCGAGGTCGGCCTCGGTGCCCTGTCCCGCCTCGATGCGGGCCAGCACCTGCTTCATCCAGTACGTGCCCTCGCGGCACGGCGTGCACTTGCCGCACGACTCGTGCGCGTAGAAGTCCGTCCACCGGCTCACCGCGCGCACGACGCACGTGGTCTCGTCGAAGAGCTGCAGCGCGCGCGTGCCGAGCATCGACCCCGCCGCCGCCACCGACTCGTAGTCGAGGGGCGTGTCGAGGTGCGCGTCGGTGAACAGCGGCGTCGACGACCCGCCGGGCGTCCAGAACTTGAGCGCCTTGCCGCCGCGCATCCCGCCGGCCAGGTCGAGCAGCTCGCGCAGCGTCGTCCCGAGCGGCGCCTCGTACTGGCCCGGCCGCGTCACGTGTCCCGACAGCGAGAACAGGCCGTAGCCCGCCGAGCGCTCGGTGCCCATCGACGTGAACCAGTCCGCGCCCCGCTCGACGATCGACGGGACGCTCGCGATGGACTCGACGTTGTTGACGACCGTCGGCCGCGCGTACAGGCCCGCGACCGCGGGGAACGGCGGCTTGAGGCGCGGCTGGCCGCGCAGGCCCTCGAGCGAGTCGAGCAGCGCCGTCTCCTCGCCGCAGATGTACGCGCCCGCACCCGCGTGGACCGTGACGTCGAGGTCGAAGCCCGAGCCCTGGACGTCCTTGCCCAGGAACCCCGCCTCGTACGCCTCCTCGACCGCGCGCAGCAGCCGCCGGTACACGTGCAGCACCTCGCCGCGCACGTAGATGAACGCGTGGTCGCACCCGATCGCGTACGACGTGATCGCCACGCCCTCCACGAGCGCCTGCGGGCTCGCCAGCATGAGCGGGATGTCCTTGCACGTGCCCGGCTCGGACTCGTCGGCGTTGACGACGAGGTAGCGGGGGCCGCCGTCGGGCGGGGGCAGGAAGCCCCACTTCATGCCCGTGGGAAACCCGGCGCCGCCACGGCCACGCAGGCCCGACGCCTTGACCGTCGCGACGACGTCCGCCGGGTCCTGCGCGAGCGCCGCGCGCAACCCCGCGTACCCTCCGCGGTCGAGGTAGGACTGCAACGTCCACGACCGGTCTGCGTCCCACGTGTCCGACAGGACCGGGGTCAGCGGGTCGTGTCGCGTCCCGTTCTGCTCGCTCATGCGTCCGCTCCCTTCGACGGGTCGGGCTTCGTGCCGGGCGTGCCGGGCTTGCCGCCCGGGTCGACGTCGGCGTCGGTCGTGGGTGGGCGCTCGGCGCTCGACTGCTCTTCCCCTGTGGCTGGCTCGCCTCCGGCGGGGGAGGCGGCGTCGGGGCTCGGGCTACCATCCGCGCCGCTCGTTCCTCGCGGCGCTCCCGCCAGGCCCGCCACGCCCTTCGCCTCCGACGCCGCCTCCCCCGCCTCTGCGTCCGTCTCACCCGCGGTCGTGGGTTCCGTCGTGCCCGACGGCGGGGTGGGGGCTTCGGCGCTCGGCTCGCCCGTGGGGGCGGTCCAGCCGTGCTCGCGGGCGAGGCGGAGGCCGGCGAGGGTGGGCTCGCCGGCGCCGACGCCCTCGTCGGCGCGGCCGTCGGAGAAGCCGGCGAGGACGCGGCTCATCTGCTTGAAGCTGCAGACGCTCGCGGCGCCGCGGGTCGGGGCGACCTGCTCGCCGGCGCGGAGGCGGTCGACGACGTCGGTCGCGCTGCCGGGGGTCTGGTTGTCGAAGAACTCCCAGTTGACCATCATGACCGGGGCGTAGTCGCAGGCCGCGTTGCACTCGACGCGCTCGAGCGTGATCGCGCCGTCGTCGGTCGTCTCGTCGTGCCCGACGCCGAGGTGCTCGGACAGCTCGTCGAAGATCGCGTCGCCGCCCATGATCGCGCAGAGCGTGTTGGTGCAGACGCCCACGGTGTAGGTGCCGTTGGGGTGGCGCTTGTACTGGGTGTAGAACGTCGCGACGGCGGAGACCTCCGCCGCGGTGAGGTCGAGCTGCTCCGCGCAGAACAGGATGCCGTGGCGCGAGACGTACCCGTCCTCCGACTGCACCAGGTGCAGCATCGGCAGGAGCGCCGAGCGCGCCTGGGGGTAGCGCGCGACGATCTGCGCGGCGTCGGCTGCGAGGCGCGCGTACGTCTCGGCGTCGTAGCCCGGTCGCGAGCGCGGTCCGCCCGCGGGCGAGCCGTTCGTCGCAGGTCCGGCGTCGATCGTCATCGGTCCACCCCTCCCAGCACCGGGTCCAGGGACGCCACCGCGACGACGACGTCGGCCACCTGGCCGCCCTCGCACATCGCCGCCACGGCCTGGAGGTTGTTGAACGACGGGTCGCGGAAGTGCGCCCGGTAGGGGCGCGTGCCGCCGTCGGACACGAGGTGCACCCCGAGCTCGCCACGCGGGTGCTCCACGGTCTGCCACGCCTGCCCGACGGGGACGCGGAAGCCCTCGGTGACGAGCTTGAAGTGGTGGATCAGGGCCTCCATCGAGGTGCCCATGATCTCCTTGATGTGGTCGAGCGAGTTGCCCTGGCCGTCGCTGCCGAGCGCGAGCTGCGCGGGCCACGCGATCTTCCTGTCGCCCACCATGACCGGCTGCCCGGCCGTGGCCTCGAGGCGCTCGAGGCACTGCTCGACGATGTGCAGGGACTGGTAGCACTCCTCGAGCCGCAGGACGACGCGGTCGTAGCAGTCGGCGCCCTCGGCGGTCGGGACGTCGAAGTCGTACGTCTCGTACCCGCAGTAGGGGTCGGACTTGCGGACGTCGTACGGCAGGCCTGTCGAGCGCAGCACCGGCCCCGTGATCCCGAGCGCCATGCACCCGGCGAGGCTGAGGTGCCCGACACCGACGAGCCGGCCCTTGAAGATCGGGTTGGCGAGCATGAGGTCGCCGAGCTGACCGAGGTAGCGCCGGATCATCGGCTCCGCGTTCCGCACCTGCTCGACGAGGTCCGGCGGCACGTCCAGCGACACCCCGCCGGGCCGGACGTACGCGTGGTTCATGCGCAGGCCCGTGACCGCCTCGAAGATCCGCAGGATCTCCTCGCGCGCCGTGAACGCGACGGTCATCACGGTGGTCGCGCCCATCTCGTTGCCACCGGTGCCGAGGCACACGAGGTGGGACGCGATGCGGTTGAGCTCCATCATGAGCACCCGGATGACGCTCGCCCGCTCGGGGACGTCGTCCGTGATCCCGAGGAGCTTCTCGACGGCGAGGCAGTACGCCGTCTCCTGGAACAGGGGCGCGAGGTAGTCCATGCGGGTGCAGAACGTGACGCCCTGCGTCCACGTCCGGAACTCCATGTTCTTCTCGATGCCCGTGTGCAGGTAGCCGATGCCGCACCGCGCCTCGGTGACCGTCTCGCCGTCGATCTCGAGCATGAGCCGGAGCACGCCGTGCGTCGACGGGTGCTGCGGGCCCATGTTGACGACGATGCGCTCCTCGCCGAGCGCGGCGGCGGCCACCGCGCTCTGCGCGATGTCCTCCCAGTCGCCGCCCGACGCCTCGAAGCTCGGGACGCCGGGCTCGAAGTCCCCGACGGGCGGTCGCGTGGCGTGCGGGGCGGACCCCGGGGCGCCGGTGGTGTGCGTGCTCACGAGTACGACCTCCTCGTGTCCGGGGGTGGGATGGTCGCGCCCTTGTACTCGACCGGTATCCCGCCGAGCGGATAGTCCTTGCGCTGCGGGTGGCCCGGCCAGTCGTCGGGCATCTCGATGCGCGCGAGCGCCGGGTGGCCGTCGAAGACGATGCCGAAGAAGTCCCACGTCTCGCGCTCGTGCCAGTCGTTCGTCGGGTAGACCGACGTCGTCGACGGGACGTGCGGGTCGGCGTCGGGAACGGCGACCTCGACGCGCAGACGGCGCCCGTGCGTGACCGACGTGAGGTGGTAGACGGCGTGCAGCTCGCGGCCGACGTCGTGCGGGAAGTGCACGCCGCTCACGCCGAGGCTCAGCTCGAAGCGCAGGTCCTGGTCGTCGCGCAGCGCGCGGCACACGTCGAGCAGGTGGTCGCGGTGGACGTGGAGCGTCAGCTCGGCGTGCCTCCCGGGCGGGTCGACGACGACGCGCTCGACCGCGGCGTCGAACCCGACCCCCGCCTCGGCGAGCACCTCGGCGAGGACGTCCACGACGTCGTCGAACCAGCCGCCGTACGGGCGCGGGCTCGCGCCCGGCATCGCGACCGGCTGGACGAGCCCGCCGTAGCCTGACGTGTCGCCCGATCCCTGGGTGCCGAACATGCCCTGGCGCACCTCGACGACCTCGAGCGTGCGGGGCGCCCGCGCGCCGCTCACGAGGTCGCCCGACCGAGGGCCGTTCACCTCCTCGGGCTGCGGCACCGGCGTGCCCGCACCGGTCTTCTCGTCCGTCACCGCAGCAGCCCCTTCATCTGGAACGTGGGCGTCGCCTCGAGGGCGGCCGCCTCGGCGGCACGCGCCGCCTCCTTGCGGTTCGCGCCGAGCGGCTCGTTCTGGATCTGGTCGTGCAGCGCGAGGATCGCGTTGATGAGCATCTCGGGCCGCGGCGGGCAGCCGGGCAGGTAGATGTCCACCGGGACGATGTGGTCGACGCCCTGGACGATCGCGTAGTTGTTGAACATGCCGCCGCTGGAGGCGCACACGCCCATCGACAGCACCCACTTGGGCTCGCTCATCTGGTCGTAGACCTGGCGCACGACGGGAGCCATCTTCTGGCTGACGCGACCGGCGACGATCATGAGGTCCGCCTGGCGCGGCGACGCGCGGAAGACCTCCATGCCGAAGCGCGACAGGTCGAAGCGGGACGCGCCCGCCGCCATCATCTCGATCGCGCAGCACGCGAGCCCGAACGTCACCGGCCACAGCGAGGCCTTGCGCAGGTAGCCCGCGAGGTCCTCGATCGTGGTCAGCAAGAAGCCCGAGGGAGCTTCCTCGATCCCCATGGTGTTCTCCTCGTCCCTCGTCAGTCGCGAGCGCGGTCGTGCCGCGGACAGGTGTGCAGGTGCCGGCTCGGTCCCGTGGTCAGTCCCAATCCAGTCCACCCCGGCGCCACTCGTAGACGAACGGGACGGTGATGAGCGCGAGGAACGCGAGCATCGCGACGAGCCCGAAGGTCGCGAGCGTCGCGAAGTCGACCGCCCACGGGTAGAGGAAGACGACCTCGATGTCGAAGACGATGAACGTCATGGCGACGAGGTAGTACTTGATCGGGAAGCGCCCGCCGCCGATCGCGTGGGGCGTGGGTTCGATGCCGCACTCGTACGCATCGAGCTTCGCGCGGTTGTAGCGCTTGGGGCCGATGACCGCGCTCGCGGCCACGCCGCCGAGAGCCAGCACGGCGGCCACTCCCATGAGGACGAGCAGCGGGACGTAAGGATTGGTCATCGTCGACTCCTCGGACGCAGGCTCGGGATCCCTGGACGACGGCGTCCGGGTTCACGGTCAGGTGGTGCGAGCGGCGGCATCGTTGCCTTCCCCGGTGCCGGCCCACCTCGGTAGCTCATGACGATGGCACCACCCTCGTCAGCCCCGCGATGACGCGGTCGACCCAGTCGCCGCCGCGGGGCTCGTAGCAGTCGGACAGGAGCTTGAGGACGAACCGCATGACGACCGGGCGCGGGAGCCCGTACCGCGTGCAGATCCGCATGATCTCGGGGTGCTCGATGAGCTGCACGAAGTACCGCCCGAGGGTGTAGTACCCGCCGAGCTCGCGGCGCATGACCTTCGGGTACGTCTGCAGCGCGCGCTCGCGCCCCGCGTCCGTGGCCCGGGCGCGCGACTGCGCGACGACGTCGGCCGCCGTGCGCGCAGCCTGCATCGCGTACGCGATGCCCTCGCCGTTGAACGGGCTGACCATGCCACCCGAGTCCCCGACGAGCAGAACACCGCGCGTGTACAGCGGTGTCCGGTTGAACCCCATCGGCAGTGCGGCGCCGCGCACGGGGCCGAGCTGGTTCTCCTCGGTGAGCTCCCACTCGGCGGGCGCGTTGCGCATCCAGGTGGCGAAGAGGTCCTTGTAGTCGGTGTTCGCCGCCGACTGCTTCGCCGGCGTCGAGCTGACCGCGCCGAGCCCGACGTTCGCCGTCCCGTCGCCGAGCGCGAAGATCCAGCCGTAACCAGGCAGCAGCGCCGAGCGGTTCGGCTCGCCCTCCCAGAGCTCGAGGTGCGACTCCATCCACGGGTCGTCGTGGCGCGGGGTGCGGAAGTACGTGCGGACGGCGACGCCGATCGGGCGGTCCTCACGCCGCGCGAGGCCGAGCGCGAGCGCGAACCGCGACGAGACGCCGTCGGCCGCGATGACGACAGGCGCCCGGTACGTTACCTCGTCCCCCGCTCGCCGCCCCTTGTCGTCCACCGGCCGGGCGGTGACGCCGACGACGCGGCCCGTCCGCTCGTCGAGGAGCGGGCCCGTGACGGCGGTGCGCTCGAGGAGCTTGGCACCCGTGCGCACGGAGTGCTCCGCGAGCGTGCGGTCGAACGAGTGCCGGGCGCGGGCCATGCCGTAGCTCGGGTACGACGCGAGGTCGGGCCACGCGAGCTCCCACGAGCGCCCGCTCGCGACGACCCGCAGACCCTCGTTGCGGATCCAGCCGTCCTCGGCGCGGGTCGAGACCCCCATGCGCACGAGCTCGGCGACCGCGCGCGGGGTCAGCCCGTCGCCGCAGATCTTGTCGCGCGGGAACGCGGACTTCTCGAGGAGGATGACGGACAGGCCCGCCGCGGCGCAGTAGTGGGCCGCCGTCGACCCCGCGGGACCGGCGCCCACGACGATGACGTCCGCGTCGTCGCTGCTGCCACGCACGTCCTCACCTCGCCGTCCGGTCGTCGGAGCACTCTCGGAGCTCGCACCCACCGTGACCCGGGCCGGGGCGCGGTGCACCCACAGCCCTTGTGAAGTCGGTCACAATGAACAACCGTCACTCTAGTCACTCGCAGCGGGCGATGTGTAGCAAGGTGAACCTTCCTTGGAGATCCGGTGACGGAGGTCCTGTGCGCGCGGGAGTGACGTCCGAGGTCAGAGGGCCCTTCGAGGCGGCTCTCGACCGCTCCGGGCCGGTGCGGCAGGATGACGACGTGACCCCCAGCGCCCCCTACGTCCTCGCCGCCGCGTCGAGCCCCGACCACGGTTTCAGCAAGCCGACCGCGCCCGCGGTCCGGGTCGTCGCGGGCCACGGCATCGTCGGCGACACCCACGCCGGCACGACCGTCCAGCACCGCAGCCGCGTCCGCGCCGACCCGACGCAGCCCAACCTGCGCCAGGTCCACCTCATCCACGCCGAGCTGTTCGGCGAGCTCGCCCAGGCCGGTCACGACGTCGCGCCGGGCGACCTCGGCGAGAACGTCACGACCCGGGGGATCGACCTGCTGGGCCTGCCCCGCGGCACCCGCCTCGCGATCGGGCCGGACGTCGTCCTCGAGGTCACCGGCCTGCGCAACCCGTGCCAGCAGATCAACGACTTCCGGCCGGGCCTGCTCAAGCAGGTCGTCATGCCCGACGGCGAGGGCGGCCTGGTCCGCAAGGCCGGGATCATGACCGTGGTCGAGCGAGGCGGGACCATCACGGCGGGCGACGAGGTCGTCGCGACCTTCCCCGACGAGCCGCACACGCCGCTCGCACCCGTCTGACCAGCCGTATCGGCCCGGACGTCGCGTGCGTGTCGCGTACTGACTCTGGCGTGCACGACACGGACATGCCACCCTTACATGGACATGGACATGGACATGGCTGTCCATGTCTGGCTCAGGCAGATGAGAGCGGGGGAGATTCTGTGACCGGCGACGAGATGGCGGCGCTGATCGAGTCGTTGAGACTCGTTCGTTCCGAGTCCACAGTGGTCGAGGTCAAGAGCGGAGCAGGTGGATTTCCCGACTCGGTCGTCGAATCTCTTGTCTCGTTCGCGAACACCGAGGGCGGCACGATCCTCATCGGGATCGACGAGTCCGCCGGCTTCGTACCCGTCGAACTGGCAGACCCGGGTGCTTCGCGCGACCACCTCGTCGGGATCGCGAGCGATGCGATCTCGCCGCCGCTTCGCATCCAGGCTGACGTCGTCCAGCTCGAAGGAAGACCGGTCGTCGCCGCCTTCGTCCCTCCGCTTCCCGTGGACCAGCGCCCCGCGTTCGTGACCCGTAAGGGTGTCACGGGCGGCGCCTACCTCAGAGTGGGAGACGGAGACCGCTTGATGACCCACGCCGAGATCGCGCTGACTGTGGCGGATCGTACACAGCCGACCTACGACTGCGAGGAGATTCCGGGAACCAGTCGTGCCGACCTCGACGAGGGACATCTCCTCCGCGCACTTCAACGGGTCCGCAGCGGCTCGTCGCGGATGCGTGATGCCGCGGACGAGGTCGTGCTGCACCGCCTGGGGATCACGACCGCACCGCGGCCCGATGCCCCTCTCACCCTTGCCGGGCTCCTGACCTTCGGTCAGTATCCGCAGCAGTACTTTCCCCAGCTCATGGTGTCGGTCGTCGTACGACCCGCCGCGACGACCAGCGGACCCCGGTTCCTCGACAACGTCTCGGCGCGCGGACCCATCCCGGACATGGTCCAGGACGCTCTCGACGTGGTCACACGGAACGTCGCGGTCCGGGCGATCATGAGCGATCGTGGGCGCCGAGACGAGCACGAGTACCCCTTGCTCGCCGTCCGGGAGGCCATCGTCAACGCCTTGTTGCATCGCGACTACAGCCCCGTCACCCGAGGGACGCAGGTGCAGGTCGAGCTCGACCCGGAGACCCTGGTGATCAGGAGCCCTGGTGGCCTCTTCGGCGGCATCTCGACCGACGACCTCGGTGAGAGCGGAGTCTCGTCCTCCAGGAACGCCCGGCTCGCGGTGTTGCTCGCGGACACGTACCTGCCCCACAGCACCGAGCTCGTCGCTGAGAATCGAGGCTCCGGAGTGCCCGAGATGATCTCGTTGGCTCGAGGTCAAGGACTTCCGAGACCGGAGTTCCGCAGCAAGCTCACGTCTTTCACCGTGACCATGAAACGCTCCGAGCTGCTGTCCCCCGAGGTTCGACGATGGATCGACAGCCTTCGCCTCCCCCGCACGCACGCCCACGAGATCGCTGCCGCCATGCTCCGCTCGGGGTTCGTCACGAACGAGATCCTTCGTGAATGGGGCGTCGATCGCGTCGACGCGACCACAGTCCTCCGAGACCTCGTGACGGCTGGCGTCGCCGTTCGCGAGGGCGGCCGGCGTTACGCGAGGTATGTGCTCGCCGACCGGTCGGCGCCACGACCGGAGGCGGACTTGTTCTCAGGGCTCTCAGCCGAACCGGGGCCGATCCTTCACGACTCGACGACCGAGGAAGCGATCCGACGACTCGGCTCAGCCACGACGAGCGAACTGGCCGCCGCAACCGGCAAGAGCCGAAAGACGGTACTGCGGCACCTCGACGTTCTTATCAGAGCCGGGCTCGTCGAAGGAGTCGGTGCCTCGCGTAGCACGAAGCGCAGATACAGATGGACCGACCACCGCAAGACAAGAGTCCAGGAATAGGGTCCACGCCCAGTCCGCGATCGAGTCGAGCGTCGAGGCTCTCGCTTTCAGGTCCTCGGTGAGACGTACGACGCCTTCCGCACAGACACGACGCCTGACGCCGCGACCCGGTGTGTGGTGAGGCAGCCCATGGGCCCGCGCCGCGCCGTCGGGCACGGCTATGCGGGGCGCACGCCCCGGTGCAGCGCGACGATCCCGCCCGACAGGTTGCGGTAGGCGACCTTCTCCCAGCCCGCGCGGAGCAGGAGGCGGCCGAGGCCCTGCTGGTCCGGCCACGCCGCGATGGACTCGGCGAGGTACTGGTAGGACCCGCCCTCGCGCGTCACGGCGGCGGCGATGCGGGGCAGCGCCTGGACCAGGTACTCCTGGTAGAGCGTGCGGAACGGGCCCCAGGTCGGCGTGGAGAACTCGCAGATCACCACGCGTCCGCCGGGCCGCACGACGCGCAGCATCTCGCGCAGCGCGCCCTCGGTGTCGACGACGTTGCGCAGCCCGAACGAGATCGTCACCGCGTCGAAGGTCGCGTCGGCGAACGGCAGGTGCGTCGCGTCGCCCGCGACGAACGGCAGGTCGGGCCGGCGCTCCTTGCCCACCTGGAGCATGCCGAAGGAGAAGTCGCACGGCACGACACGCACGCCGTCGTCGGCGAACGGCTCGGACGACGTGCCGGTCCCCGCCGCGAGGTCGAGCACCTTCTCGCCCGGCAGCGCGGTGACCGCGCGCACCGTCGCCCGGCGCCACGAACGGTCCTGGCCGAACGACATGATGTCGTTCGTCAGGTCGTAGCGGGCAGCGATCCCGTCGAACATCGACGCGACCTCGGCGGGCTTCTTGTCCAGGCTGGCGCGGGGCATGCGCCCATGTTTCCACGCCTTCGGCCCGGGCCGGCACGCTCAGCGCAGCGCGTCCTCGGGCGGGACGCGCGCCAGGCCGGGAACGGCGTCGAAGTCGCGGTCGGGTGTGACGAACGCGTCGAAACCGTGGAGCTGGGCGGTCGCCGCGTGGATCGCGTCGCGACCGCCGAGGGACGTGCTGAGCACGAGGTCCAACGAGCGCGAGAGGACCGCCTCGTCGAGCGGGTGCAGGACGCACAGCTCCATGACGTCGCGGCCCGTGCGTACCGCGTCCGCCCGAGCCGCGGCAGAACCGCCCAGCCTGCGCATCCGGTGGAACACGAGCTCCTGCACGAGCTCGGCGCTCGCGTGCAGCTCGACGTCTCCCCGAGCGGCCGCCTCGACGATCGCCCGGCAGGAACCGCGCTGCGGGTGGTCGCCGCCGAGGGCGTAGGCGAGGACGGCGGTGTCCACGGCGATCCGTCGGGGCGCGCTCACGAGGCGTCGATCACGACGTCGCCGGCGAGCGCGGCCTTGGACTCGGACCAATCCTCGGCGGGAGCAGGATCAGCGGCGAGAAGTCGGCGGGCAGCAGCGGCACGCCCGGCGTCTGCCGCCCCGAACTGCAGGTCGATCGCGTCGCGGACCAGAGACGCGACCGATCGCCCCGTCCGGCGCGACTCTGCCTCGAGCCGCTCGTACCGGGCGTGGTCGATCAGGATCTGCAGGCGACGCTCGAGGACCGACATGCTCATACAGTAGCAGGAGCAGGTTCGCCGGACGCGTGCCGTCAGCGTCGCGCTTACGCTGGGAGGCGATGAGCGCAGAACCGTCGGCCCCGGCCGCCCAGCCCCACCCTCTGGTCGTGCGGACCACGCAGCTCCCCGACCTGCCCGGCGGTCTCGACGCCCTGGTCGACCTCCTGCCCGACGCGCGGCCCCTCGCCTGGGTGCGCCGCGGCGACGGGATCGTGGGCTGGGGCGAGTCGCTGCGGCTCGAGACCTGGGGGCCGGGCCGGTTCGCCGACGCCGAGGCGGCGTGGCACGAGACGCTCGCGCGCGCCGTCGTGCGCGACGAGGTCGGGCTGCCGGGCACGGGTCCCGTGGCCTTCGGGTCGTTCGCGTTCGACGACTCCGCGGCCGGCGACGACGCGCACGAGCCGGTCCGCGCGGGCGGGGTGCTCGTCGTGCCGCGCGTCGTGGTGGGCCGTCGGGACGGGCGCACCTGGCTCACGACCGTCGACACGGCCGGGTCGCTCGCGTCCGCTCCGGCCGCGGCCCTGGCCCGCACGCCGCGCACGCCCGTCTCGGCCCCCGGCGCGGTCGCCTGGCGCGACGGCGCGCTGCGCGCGGACGACTGGGCCGCCGTCGTCGCCGAGGGGGTGGAGCGCATCCGCTCGGGCGCGCTGGAGAAGGTCGTGCTCGCGCGCGACGTCGTCGCGCACACGAGCGAGCCCGTCGACCCGCGGTGGCTCCTCGCGCGGCTCGCGACCGCGTACGAGGCGTGCTGGACGTTCTCCGTCGACGGCCTGGTGGGCGCGACCCCCGAGCTGCTCGTGCGCAGCGAGAAGGGTCTGGTCACCTCGCGCGTGCTCGCAGGCACGATCCGCCGCGCCGGGCTGTCCGACGACGACGCGCTCCTCAGGGCGGCGCAGCTCGCTCGTTCCTCGAAGGACCTCGAGGAGCACGAGTACGCGGTGCGGTCCGTGGCCCACGCGCTCGAGCCGTTCTGCTCGTCCATGAACGTCCCCGACGCACCGTTCGTGCTGCACCTGCCGAACGTCATGCACCTCGCCTCGGACGTCACGGCGGTCCTCGCCCGGGGGACGGGCGCCCCGGGCGCGTCGGCCGGCGGGGCGGCCGGTCCGACGAGCCTCGCCCTCGCCGCCGCGCTCCACCCGTCCGCGGCCGTGTGCGGGACCCCGACGAGCCTCGCGCGCGAGCTCATCCGCGAGATCGAGGGCATGGACCGCGGCCGCTACGCCGGACCGGTCGGCTGGCTCGGCGCGGACGGCGACGGCGAGTGGGGCATCGCGCTGCGCTCCGCCGAGCTCTCCGAGACCGACCCGCGCACCGTGCGCCTCTTCGCCGGGTGCGGGATCGTCGCCGCGTCGGACCCTGCCGCCGAGGTCGCGGAGTCCGAGGCGAAGCTCGAGCCCATGCGCTACGCGCTCGGCGGGTAGCCGGACGGCACCACCCCGAGCAGTGGACCGCTCACCGGACGACCCTGTCACCAGGCACGACGCCGCTGCTACGTTCGCGAGGTGCCTCCCACCACGCGCCCCCTCGACCCCCGTCCCACCGACCCGACCGGTGTGCTCGTGCGCCGCGCGACGGTCGCCGACCGCGACGCGGTGTGGCCGCTGGTGCGGGAGCTGCCCCGCCACGACCCGGAACGGGAACCCTTCGACCGATCGTTCGGACCGCTGCTCGCGGCGCTCGACACGTACTTCGCGGTCGCGGAGCTGCCCGACCACGGCGTCGTCGGGTACGTGCTCGCGAACCGGCACCTGACGTTCGCGTCGAGCGGCGTCGTGTGCCGGGTCGAGGAGGTCGCGGTCGCACCGGGGCACCGCCGCCAGGGAGTCGGCCGCGCGCTGCTGGAGAGCGCCGAGGCCTGGGCGGTCGAGGTGCGCGCACGCCGCGTGGGCCTCGCGACGGGACTGTCCAAGGAGTTCTACGTCGCCGGCGGGTACGTCGAGACCGCGGGCTTCTTCACCAAGCGCCTCGAGCCGCCCGTCGAGGCCCCTCTCGACGCCGGGCTCACCCCGACCTGGTCCGGCCCGGCTCCGGCCTGACGCCGGCCCGCGTCCCGCGGACCGCGTCCTACGACGACGACCCGGCCGGCACGGAGGTCCGTGCCGACCAGGTCGGGGATGACGGTGGTGCGGAGCGTCAGCCCTGCCCGCCGAAGAACCAGTCGAACGGGTTCGGGACGTTGCCCGGGTCGGTCGGGTCGGTCTCCTGACCCTGCCCGCCGCCCTGCTGGCCCCGACCGGGAAGCTGTCCCTGGTCGCCCTGCTCCGGCTGCTGACCCTGCTCGCCCTCGCCAGGTGTCTGGCCCTCGCCCGTCCCGGGCTGGGTCGTGCTGTCGGCCGGGCGCGTCGCCAGCGTGATGTCGAGCTCGAGCGTCTCGCCGTCGCGCACGACGGTCAGGGTCGACTCCGCACCGGCGACGCGTTCGCGCACGAATGCCGTGAGGGACTCGGCGCCGCCGACGGCAGCCCCGTCGATCGCCACGACGACGTCGCCGGGCTCCATGCCCGCCTCGGCGGCGGGCGAGCCCTCGGTGACCTCCTGGACCTGCGCGCCGCGACGCGTCACGCCGTCCGCGGTCGCGGTCGCGTCCGTGAGGGTCACCCCGAGGAACGCGTGCTCGGCAGTGCCGTTCTCGATGAGCTGCTGGCCGATCGACTCGGCGAGGTTCACGGGGATCGCGAAGCCGAGACCGATCGACCCGGACTGCGTGCCACCGCCCGACAGGGTCGCGATCGACGACGTGATGCCGATGACGCGGCCCTGCGCGTCGAACAGCGGGCCGCCCGAGTTGCCGGGGTTGATGGCCGCGTCGATCTGGATCGCGTTGGTGACGACCGACGTGCCGCCGCCCTCGCCCGACGCGGAGACCGGGCGGTCGACGGCCGAGACGATGCCCGTCGTCGCCGTGTTCGCCAGGCCGAGCGGGTTGCCGACCGCGAGCACCGACTCGCCGACGCTCACGTCGTCGGAGTCGCCCAGCGTCGCGGGCTGCAGGTCGTCGGGCGCGTCCACGATCTGCACGACGGCGAGGTCGGTCGCGGGGTCGAGCCCGACGATCTTCGCCTCGAAGAGGCGGCCGTCGCTCAGGGTGACCTGCACCGTGTCGTTCGCCGCGCCGGCGACCACGTGGTTGTTCGTCACGACGTGGCCCTGGTCGTCGATGAGGACGCCCGACCCCTCTCCGCCGCCGGCCTGCGTCTGCACCTGGATCGCGACGACCGAGGGCGCGACCGCCTGCGTGACGGACTCCCAGTTCGGGTTCTGCGACGAGGAGTCCGAGACGGGAGCGGTCGTGGCCTCCTGCTGCTGCCCGACGTCGGCGAGCGAGGAGCCGACCTGGCCGTCGTCGTCGAATGCTCCCGTGAGGCCCGCGGTGCCGGCGCTCGCGAGGATCGCGGCGGCGGCCGCCGCGCTCACGACCGGGACCCAGGTGCGTCGGCGCTTGTCGGTCGGCGCGGCGCCCGCACCCTGCGCGGGCGGGGCCGGCGGCGCGGGCGGCGGGCCGAACGTGCCCGAAGGCGTGTGCGCGGCGGCTGCTCCCGATGCGCCCTGGGTGGGGCGCGCGTAGGGGTTGGGCGTCGCGGTCGGGAGACCTGACGGGGCCGCCGGCGTGACGTGCTGGACGTGCTGGGGCGGGGCGAGCGGCTGCGTCGGCTGCGCCTGCGGGTGCTCGGCGGCGGCCGGCATCGGCTGCGTCGCGTCGATCGGGGTGCGCTCGGTGTCGGGGGTGTGCGTCATGGTGGGCCTCCTCGTTTCTGCCCACTACTTCACACCACCGCGCTTGAACAACCCTTGAACGCACCTGGGAGTTCACTGCGAGTCTGGCCGCACGACCGGCAGTCGAACCTCGCCGAGAAGTGGTCTTCCGCCCCGGAATCCCGCTGATCCGGGGCTGATGCTCACTTCTCGGCGTGCGGGTCTCGGGCGAGCGCCGTGCCGACGGCGGCGCGGACCCGCGCGGCGAGGTCGAGACCCGCGGCACGCCGGTCCGTGCGCGGCACGCGCACCTCGAGCACCTGCACCCCCCTGCTCGGCGCGGCGAGCGCGTGCCGCAACGACGCGACGTCGGGCACGAGCTGGTGGTCCACGCCGTACCCGGTGCACAGCTGCGCGAGGTCGGCGCCGTGCGGCGTGGCGAACACACGCTCGAACGTGCGGCCGGCGCGCTCCGACGTCTCGCCGAGACCGCCGGGTTCGAGGCCCGCGAAGATCGACCCGCCGTCGTCGTTGACCACGACGAGCTGCAGGTCCACGTGCGGCTCGTGCGGGCCGCGCAGCAGGCCACCGACGTCGTGCAGGAACGTCAGGTCGCCCAGCAGCGCGCGGGTGCGCACCCCCCGGCGTGCGGCCGCGAACGCCACACCGAGCGCGGTGGAGACCATACCGTCGATGCCCGCCAGACCGCGGTTGGCGAGGATCGTAGGCGCCGGGGTCGCGCCGTCGGGCGGATCGGTCCCGAGCACGACGCCGAGGTCGCGCACGGGGTTCGAGGACCCGACGACGAGCACGTCGCCCGCTGCGGACGCCTGCACGACGGCGCGCGCGACCGACGGGCCGTCCGTGCGCGAGCCGTCGGTCGCGGCGGCGACGACCTCCGCGGCCGCGCGGGACGCCGTCTGCCAGCGGGCAAGCCACGCCGACCTCGTCGCCGGCGCCGCACCGCCGTCGCCCGCCACGCCCGACGCGAGCCAGCCCGGCGGGACGGCGGGCAGCACGAGCGCCGCGTTGCGCGCGGCGTCGGGCCAAGGCGCGCCGCCGCGCGCGACGATGGTGACGTCGACGGCCGCCGAGCCGAGGAGCCGCTGGACCGGTCGCGACAGCGTGGGCCGCCCGAGCACGACGACGTGCTCCACGTCGTCCGCGAGCTCACCGACACCCAGCACCAGCGGGTGCGCGACGACGAGGTTCGGCCCGCCCGCGGCACCGGACGAGGGCTCGGCGAGGAGCGGCCAGCCCCGCGCCTCGGCGAGCTCACGCGCGACGGGTCCGGCGCCGTCCCCGGCGACGACGACCGTCCGCCCCGCGGGCGGCGGGCCGCCCGCGACCGTGACGACCGGTGGGACCACGACCGGGATCCGGGAGGGCGCGGCGTCCGCGCCGGTCGCTGCCGGCCGCTCCGTGTCCAGCGGGGCGCTGAGGACGAGGGGCTCGCGGAAGGCGAGGTTGAGGTGGACCGGACCGGGCGAGCCCGTGCGCGTGCCCGTCGCCGCGGCGAGCGCGCGGGTCGTGACGGCGAGGAGGTCCCGCACCTCCTCAGGGTGCCCGGCGGGCGCGGGCCGGTCGACGGCGTAGCGCACCGCGGCACGGAAGATCCCGACCTGGTCGGTGGTCTGGTTGGCTCCGGTCCCGCGCAGCTCGTGGGGTCGGTCGGCGGTGAGGAGGACCAGCGGGACGCCCGCGTGGTGGGCCTCGAGCACCGCGGGGTGGAGGTTCGCGACGGCGGTGCCGGACGTCGTGACGACGGCGACGGGCCGCGGCAGCCCGGCCCCCTCGCCCCCTCCGCCCCCGACCGCCGACGACCCGCGCGCCAGGCCGAGCGCGAGGAAGCCGGCGGACCGCTCGTCCACGCGGACGTGCAGTGTGATCCGCCCGGCGTCTGCGGCGGCCGCGACGGCGTACGCGAGCGGGGCGCTGCGCGACCCGGGGGCGAGCACGACGTCGCGCACGCCGTCGTGCGCGAGGGCGTCGACCAGCGCGAAGGCCGCACGCACGGCCGGCGGCTGATCGCCGACCCCGACGGGCGGGCCGAGGGCGTCCGGCCCGTCGGCGCCGGGCCCGCGCGCCTCGGTCATCGCACGGCCTCCGTGCTCGCGAGCAACGCCGCGACGCGCTCGTACCGCTCGCGCCAGCGGCGCTCGGTCTCCGGGCCGGGCGCGGTCGCCGCGAGACCCTCGGGCGTCGGGGTCGGTCGCTCGACCGGCAGCGCGCCGTCGACCGGGACGAGCGGGGAGCCGGTGACGTCGGCCGTGAAGAGGTTCACGGTGGCGAGGCCGCACGCGTACGGCAGCTCGGGCAGCGCGGCCGCGAGCGCCACGCCCGCCGCGATCCCGACCGACGACTCGAGCGCGGACGAGACGACGACGGGCAGGCCGA
Source organism: Cellulosimicrobium sp. BMG9.22 (assembly GCF_059159975.1). Lineage (NCBI taxonomy): Bacteria > Bacillati > Actinomycetota > Actinomycetes > Micrococcales > Promicromonosporaceae > Cellulosimicrobium > Cellulosimicrobium sp. BMG9.22. Next base: position 169,530 of record NZ_JBZGBY010000005.1, read on the forward strand.
CCTGCTCGGCGAGGTCGAGGCACGCGCGCACGCCCCCGAGGGGCTGCACCTTGAGCACGACGACGTCCGCCGCCTCGGCCCGCACGACGGCGAGCGGGTCCTCCGCGCGCCGGACCGACTCGTCGGCCGCCACCGGCACGGCCCGTTCCCCCCGCTGGCCGCGACGTACGGCGGCGAGCCCGGCGACGTCCGCGCACGGCTGCTCGACGTACTCGAGGCCGCCCGCGGCGCGGTCGAGGTGCGGGAGCCGGGCGAGGGCCTCGTCCACGTCCCACGCGCCGTTCGCGTCGACGCGTACCCGCCCGCCCGGGCCGAGCGCGTCGCGCACGGCCTCGAGGCGCGCGACCTCGGCGGCGAGCGGCTCGAGCGTGCCGTCGGGTCCGCGCTGGGCGACCTTGACCTTCGCGGTGCGGCACCCGCCCGACGCGACGACGAGCTCGCGGGCACGGTCGGGGCCGACGGCGGGGACGGTCACGTTGACGGGGACGCGGTCGCGGACCGCGGCCGGCCAGCCATCGTCGGCGGCCTCGCGGGCCGCGCGCAGCCAGGCGGCCGACTCCGCGTCGTCGTAGTCCCAGAACGGCGAGAACTCGCCCCAGCCGGCGTCTCCGCGCAGCAGCACGCCGTCGCGCACGTCGAGACCGCGGAAGCGCGTGGTGAGGCGGGTGCGGTAGACGACGAGGGGGCCGGGCACGCGTCCCAGGCTATGCCACCGGCGACGACGCGCCCGCGTCCAGGCCCTCGCGCACGACGCCGGCGCCCCGGCCTGCGACGAGGTCCGTCACGAGGCGGACCGCGGTCTCGCGCACGTCCCTGCCCTCGCTCAGAGCGCTCACCGCGGCGCCGTCGATCACGGCGACGAGCAGCGCCGGCGAGACCTGCGCGGGACCGCGCACGGCGAGGAGCTGGGCGACGGCCGCGTCGAGGTGGTGCCTGCCGTCGGCGTAGGCCTGCGCGAGCGCGGGGTAGCGGCCCGCTCCGAGGAGATGCTCGTAGAACCCCCGGACCTCGACCTCGCCACCGGGCGGCAGCACGGCGTCGACGAGCACCCCGGGCACGTCCTGGCGGCCGTCGTCGGGCCGCGAGGCGGCTGCTCCTTCCGCCCGCTCGGCCGCGCCCCGGGCGTGCTCCGCCCAGCCCTGGACGATCAGCCGACCCGCGGCGCTCATGAGGTCGTCGAGGCCGGTGAAGTAGTAGGTCGTGGCGGCGAGCGGCACGTCGGCGCGTGCCGCGACCGCGCGGTGGGTCACCACGGCCGGTCCCTCGCGGAGGATGAGGTCCGCCGCGGCGCGCACGAGGGCGTCGCGGCGGGCGACGCCCCGCGCCTGGCGACGTGGGGCGGGGCGCGGGTCGACGCTCGTGCTCGCCATGAGGTCAGTGTCCTCCACCGGAGAGGTTGAGCCCCACGACGCCCGCGACGATCAGCACGAGGGAGATCACCTTGAGGACCGTGACGGACTCGTCGAACAGGAAGACGGCGAGGACGGCGGTCAGCGAGGCACCGATCCCGACCCACACGCCGTAGGCGACGCCCACGGGGAGGGACTTCAGGGCGATGCTGAGCCCGACCATGCTCAGCACGAGCATGCCGACGAACGCGACGCTCGGCCACAGCTTCGTGAAGCCGTCCGACGCCTTGAGGCTCAGCGCCCAGCCGGCCTCGAGCATGCCGGAGAGGATGAGGATGATCCATGCCATGGGGGGACTCCCTCGGTCGGCGCACCGGGTGGCAGGGCCCGCCGTCGTGCGCAGAACTGGTACTAACGTACCAGTCTTGGACGCGGTGTCAACCCCCGCGGCTCTCCGCCCGCAGGGCCGCGACCACAGTAGCCACGTCGCCCTCGCGCACGCGCGCCGTCCCGAGGACGACGCCGCGCTCGGTCCGTTCGACGCCCGAGCCGCTCAGCGGTTCCGCGGGGATCCCCGCGGACCGCAGCGCGGTGACGACCCGCCGCTCGCTCGGAGTGTCCGGCAGGGCGACGACGAGGTGCAGCCCCGCGGCCACGCCCCTCACGACGGCGCCCGGGACGGCGCGCTCGAGCGCCTCGAGCAGCGCGCGCCGCCGACGCTGGTAGACGAGCCGCGCGCGCCGCAGGTGCCGCTGGTACGCCCCCGAGGTCACGAGCTCCGCGAGCGCGGCCTGCTCCGGGACCGAGCTGCCGAGGTCGGCGCGCCGTTTCGCGTCGACCACCGGCGCGACGACGTGCGGCGGCGCGACGACCCAGCCGAGCCGCAGCGCGGGCGACAGGAGCTTGGAGACGGAGCCGAGGAGGACGACCCGCTCCGGGTCCGTCGCCTGCATCGAGGGGACGGGTCGCCGGTCGTAGCGCAGCTCCGCGTCGTAGTCGTCCTCGAGGACGAGCCGGTCCCCGGCCGCCGCCCAGGCGAGCAGGTCACGGCGACGGTCCGGCGCGAGGACGACGCCGAGCGGGAACTGGTGCGCGGGCGTCACCAGGACTGCGCGCGCGTCGTCGGGCAGCAGGTCGGTGCGCAGGCCGTCCCCGTCCACGGGGACGGCGGGCGTGCGCAGCCCGGCGTCGCGCAGGAGCTCGAGCGCTCCCGCCGAGGACGGGTCCTCGACCGCGACCGCGACGGACGCGGCCTCCCCGCGTCCTGGCGTCCGCGCACCCGGACCGGGCGTGCGACCGGCGACGGCCCCGTCGGCGAGCAGCCGCGCGAGGAGGGAGAGCGCCTGGGCGACCCCGCTCACGACGACGACGTCGCGCGCCGAGACCTGCGCGCCCCGGCTGCGGCGCAGGTGCACCGCGAGCGCCTCGCGCAGCGCAGGCAGTCCCTGCGGGTCCGGGTAGCCGAGGTCGGCGTCCGAGAGCCCGCGGACGGCGTCGCGCACCGACCGTGTCCAGGCTCCGCGCGGGAAGAGCGCCGGGTCGGGCGTACCGACGCTCGGGAGCCGCCGCGCGCCGTCGCCCGCGGGAGCCGCGGGACCGCGCGCGGCCGACGGCGCAGGTAGCGCGGGGACCACGACGCCCGACCGTGGCCGGGAGACGAGCAGCCCCTCGCCCACGAGGACGTCGACCGCCGCGGTGACCGTCCCACGCGAGACGCCGAGGGCCGACGCCGTGTCCCGGCTCGACGGGAGGACCGCACCGGCCTCCAGGCGACCCTCGACGACCGCCGACCGCAGGCCCTCGTGGAGCCAGCGCCCGACGTCGCGCGCCGGCCGCGGCCCGAGCGCGAGGAGCAGGGCGTCGGGCTCCAGCCGGGTCGTCATCTGGCCCAGTGAATCAGATGGACTCTGGCCCTGCACACTGATCCAGATGCCGACCTACGGTCGGGTGGTGCCGACCTCCGACCCCGTGCTCCCCGTCTCGCCCGCTGCCGTCGCGGACCGTGTGCGCCCGTCGGGGCGCGCACCCGCCCCCGGCCCTCAGACGCCCGGCGCCACACCGCCCGGCGCCACGTCGCCCAGGTCCACGTCGCCCGGCGACGCGGCGCCGTCGACCCGCGTCGGCGACCTCCGCTGCGCCGCCGGGATGGTGATCGTCGGCGCGTCGTTCGTCGCGTCGGCGGCGCTCGTCGACTTCCCCGTGCTCGGCGGGCAGGCCGTGCGGTACGCGGTTGCGGCGCTCGTGCTGCTCGCGGTCCTGGCGGGGCGGCGCGTGCCGTGGGTCCTGCCCTCGCTGCGCGACACGCTGCGTCTCCTCGCCCTCGCGGCGACCGGCCTCGTCGCGTTCAGCGTCCTCGTCGTGGAGGGCACGAGTCGCGCGGACCCGTCGCTCGTCGGGGCGGTCGTCGGCGCGACGCCGGTGGTGCTGGCCGTGACGACCGCGCTGCGTACGCGGCGGGTCGCGGCGCGGACGGTCGTGGCGGCGCTCGTCGTGACGGGCGGCGTCGTGCTCGTCGAGGGCGGCGGCTCGGGCGACCCCGTCGGCGTGGCGATCGCGCTCGGCGCGCTCGCGTGCGAGGTCTGCTTCTCCCTGCTCGCCGTACCGCTGCTCCCGAGGCTGGGCGCCCTGCGCGTCTCGGCGTACGCGTGCGTCCTCGCCGTGCCGCAGCTCGCGCTGCTCGGGCTCGTCGTGCCCGGCCCCTTCCTCGCCGTGCCCGACGCCGGCGAGCTCGTCGCGCTCGCCTACCTCGCCGTCGTCGTCACCGCGGTCGCGTTCCTGCTCTGGTACTCGGGCCTCGCGGTCGTCGGCCCCGCGCGGGCCGGGCTGTTCGCCGGCCTGATGCCCGTGTCCGCGCTCGCCGTGTCCGTCGCGCTCGGCTTCGAGGACCTCGCGGTGACGGCCGTCGTCGGATCGCTCGTCGTCGGCGCCGGGCTCCTGCTCGGTCTGAGTCGCCCCGCGCCGCGCGGCGGCCCGCCGCGCCTACGCGTGCGCTCGGCGCGGAGGAACGTTCCCCCGCGCCGAGCGCACGCGTAGGCGCGCACCGGCTACCGTGGCGGGCGTGAGCAGCACCGACCCCACGCCCGGCTCCCCCGCCGGCAACCCGACCGAGCCCGAGGCCAAGCTCCCCCGGACGGTGTCCGAGACGTTCGACCCTAGCGCGTGGCGCGAGGTCGTAGGTTTCGAGGGCCTGACGGACATGACGTACCACCGTGGCGTCGAGCGCGACGCGAGCGGCGCCGTCGTGCGCGACCTGCCGGTGGTGCGCGTCGCGTTCGACCGCCCCGAGGTGCGCAACGCGTTCCGCCCGCACACTGTGGACGAGCTCTACCGGGTGCTCGACCACGCGCGCATGACGTCCGACGTCGGGACGGTGCTCCTCACCGGCAACGGGCCCTCGCCCAAGGACGGCGTCTGGGCGTTCTGCTCGGGCGGGGACCAGCGCATCCGCGGGCGGTCGGGGTACCAGTACACGACCGCGCCCGACGGCGGCGGCGAGGTGCACACGCGCGACGCCGTCGACCCGGGCCGCGCGGGGCGCCTGCACATCCTCGAGGTGCAGCGCCTCATCCGGACGATGCCGAAGGTCGTGGTCGCGGTCGTCAACGGCTGGGCGGCCGGGGGCGGGCATTCGCTGCACGTCGTCGCGGACCTGTCGATCGCGAGCCGCGAGCACGCGCGGTTCAAGCAGACCGACGCGGACGTCGGATCGTTCGACGGCGGCTACGGGTCCGCGTACCTGGCGCGGCAGGTCGGTCAGAAGCGCGCGCGGGAGATCTTCTTCCTCGCGCGCGAGTACTCGGCGCAGGACGCGTACGAGTGGGGTGCGGTGAACGAGGTCGCGGACCACGCGGACCTCGAGGCGCTCGCAATCGAATATGCCCGCACGATCGCGACGAAGTCACCGCAGGCGATCCGCATGCTCAAGTTCGCGTTCAACCTCGCCGACGACGGGCTCATGGGCCAGCAGGTGTTCGCCGGGGAGGCGACCCGCCTGGCCTACATGACGGACGAGGCCGTCGAGGGTCGGGACGCGTTCCTCGAGCGGCGCGACCCGGACTGGGGCCGGTTCGGCTACGCCTACTGAGGTTCGCGACCCGAGCGGCCGCGCCCCGGAAGTTGTCAGCAGCACGTCGCACCCGAGCGTGTCCGGTTGCTGACAGGTCGAGATCAGGAACCCCCGACGAGGCTCGTGAGCATCTCGATGAGGCCGCGACCGACGAACGCCGCGGCGACGGCGAGGCCGAACAGGAGACCGACCGAGACGACGACGGGCGCGGCCGAGCGGGCGACGCCGGGCTCGTGGTCGCTCGGCGTGCTCGGGGTGTACGACGGCGGGAGCTGACCCTGCGGGCGCTCGCCGGGCTGGGGCAGGTGGTGGGCGGGGTGCTGGACGTCGGTTGCCATACCGCCACGGTGCCGCCCGGGCGTTACCCGGCACATCGGCCCCCCGGACCCTCTGCCCGGACCGCGCTCCTCCCCCGGGCGTAGTCCCCGGTCCGCCCGCGGGTGGAGCGCGACGCGCGCCCACTGGCCAGCGGCCGGGCACACCGGGACTGTCAGCCGATCTCCCAGCTCCCGGAGCCGGTCGGGACGAGCTCGATCCACGACGTCCCCGGCTCGAGCGCGACGGCCTTCCCGTCGCTGCCGGTGAGCACGAGCGGCGCGTCGACCGCCTCCTTGGACCACGTGACCGCGACCTGCTTGCCGCCGCTCGCGACGACGCCCTCCCCCGACCCGACGAGCTGCGTCTCGGGCACCGGGACGCCGGCGGGGTCCTTGAACCGCGTGTTCACCATCGTCGCGGAGAGCAGCACGACGTTCGTCGCGGACAGGCGCACCTGCTCGGAGGACACCGCAGGCTCGTCGCCCTCGCTGCGCCGGTACACGCCCTCGTCGCCGACCCACTCCCACACGGCCCGGCTCGCGTGCGTGAGGCGGACGTCGAGGCGGGCCGCGGGCCCCCCGGTGAGGGTCGCGGTCCCCCGCCCCGGCTCGCGCGCGAACACGAGCTCGGCGGGCGGCGGGGACGTGCGGTCGTCGTCGGCCTGGGCCCAGAAGTCCTCCGGGCTCCCGTAGACGTTGTGCGGCGCGCGCCGCGACCGGGTCGTCGTGAAGCCGTCGTCGCCGTGGTCCATGACGACGGACTGGATGCCGGCCGCCCCGACGGCGTCGATGAACGGCTGCTGGCCACCGGTGTACGCGAGGATGCCGTGCGCCGGGCCGACGATCGCCGGGTCCATCGGGCGCACCGACCGGACCGGTCCGACGCTCTCGGGCACCTGCGAGTGGTAGACCGCCACGAAGCGCGTGATGCCGCCCTCGACGACCTCCTCCCACACGACGTCCGCCTGCTCGAGCCCGGTCTGCGGGCGGGCCTGCGGCGCGTTCTCGATCTTCACCGCGAGCGCCGGCCGGTCCGCGACCTCCTCGGCCGCGACGCCGGTGAGCGGCCACACGACCGGCACGTCGGGCTCCGGCGGCGTGCCCTTGTCCGCGGACACGTCGGCGTCGACGGTCTGCGTCACGGGGGCCGCCGGCTCACCCCCGCCGCACGCCGCGACCAGGAGCGTCAGGGCAGCGAGCACCGCAGCGGCTCTCGCGCCGGCCCGCGCGGTTCGAACCCTCGTCACCCTCGACCTCCCGTCACCCGGGACGCTGCCCGTGGCTGCCCCCTGCCGGCGGCTCGTTGCCGGACACCCTACGACGCGTCCTACGCTGGGCGGGTGACCCGCGCCGTCGTCCCTGCCGACCTGGCCGGGCTCGTCCGGTCGGTCGGGGCCGCGCTCGATGGCGACGGACCGGCCGTCGCGCCCGTCCCCCTGCTCGACCGACCCGAGACCTCCGACGACCCGGACGTGCGCCTGCCTGAGGGCACGGCACTCGTCCTGCGCACGTCGGGCTCGACGGGTACCGCGCGCGAGGTCGTGCTCTCAGCGGCCGCTGTGCTCGGGTCGGGCGCGGCGACGCACGAGCGGCTCGGCGGCCCGGGCCACTGGCTCCTGGCGCTCCCGCCGACGCACGTGGCCGGGGTCCAGGTCGTCGCGCGCGCGCACGCCGCCGGTCGCGGGCTGAGCGTCGCCCCGCCGGACGATCCGTTCACGCCCGCGGGCTTCGCCGCGCTCGTCGCGCACGCGCCGGCAGGCGAGCGCCGGTACGCCTCGCTCGTGCCCACGCAGCTCCACCGGCTCGTCACCGCGGCGCAGGCAGGGGCCGACGGCGGCGCGCGCGGCCTCGACGCGCTGTGCTCGCTCGACGCCGTCCTCCTCGGGGGCGCCGCCACCCCCGCCCCGCTGCTGCGCGCCGCACGCGCGGCGGGTGCACGCGTCGTGACCACCTACGGCATGACCGAGACGTGCGGCGGCTGCGTGTACGACGGCGTCCCGCTCGCCGGGGCGCGCGTGCGCGTGGTCCCGCACGAGGGCACGGGCGACGGCACGGTCGAGAGCACCGACGAGCGCGTGCCCCGCAAGGCGGCCGTGGACGGCGGTGCCGGCGTCGTCGAGCTCGCCGGCCCGTTCCTCGCGGACGGCTACCTCGGCGACCGGGCCGCGACCGCGGCCGCGTTCCGCACCGACCCGGACGGGACGCGCTGGTTCCGCACGAGCGACCTCGGCCGGCTCGACGGGCCGGTGCACGCCCCGATCCTCACGGTGCTCGGCCGCGCGGACGACGTCCTCGTCACGGGCGGGGTCAACGTCGCCCCTGCGGCCGTCGAGGGTGTGCTGGCGGAGATGCTCGCCGAGATGCGCGCCGAGGCCGACGGCGTCGGCGAGGCGTGCGTCGTCGGCGTGCCGCACCCGGAGTGGGGCCAGGAGGTCGTGGCCGTGGTGACGCTCGCCGCGTGCGCGGCCGGTCCCGCGACGGGCCGCGCGGTCGACGCCGATCCCGCGCTGGTCGACGCCGTCCGGCGCCGGGTCGCGGATAGGCTGGGCCGGGCAGCGGCTCCCCGCCGCGTGCTCGTCGTCCCGGACCTCCCGAGACGCGGGCCCGGCAAGGTGGACCGCGCCGCGGTGGCGCGGCTCGTCGTCGGGCACACCGACCGCTGACGGCCGCCGCGCACGACCCGGACGCCGCACGACGACGCCGCACGACCGAACGGAGCACCATGGCCAGCACCACCGAGTGGGTCGCGGGCGCGCGCCTGCGCACCCTGCCCGCCGCCGCGACGCCCGTCATCGTCGGGTCCGGCGCCGCGGCGCAGGTGGACGGCTTCGCGTTCTGGCCCGCGCTCCTCGCGCTCGGCGTCGCGCTCGCGCTCCAGGTGGGCGTGAACTACGCCAACGACTACTCCGACGGCGTGCGCGGGACGGACCTCGACCGCGTCGGGCCGATGCGGCTCACGGCGACCGGCGCCGCGCCCGCGAGCCAGGTGCGCGCGGCGGCTTTCGGCGCGTTCGGCGTCGCGGCCGTGCTCGGGCTCGCGCTGTGCGCGGTCTCGGGGCACTGGTGGCTGATCGCCGTGGGCGCGCTCGCGATCCTCGCGGGCTGGTACTACACCGGCGGGCGCAACCCCTACGGGTACCGCGGGCTCGGCGAGGTCGGGGTGTTCGTGTTCTTCGGCCTGGTCGCGACGCTGGGCACGACGTACACCCAGGCGGACGTCGTCACGTGGCCGTCGGTGGTGGGCGCCGTCGCGGTGGGTCTGCTCGCGTGCGCGCTCCTCATGGTGAACAACATCCGCGACATCCCGACCGACGTCGTCGCCGGCAAGCGCACGCTCGCCGTGCGGCTCGGCGACTTCCGCGCCCGGCGCGCCTACCTGGCGATGATCTGGCTGCCGCTCGCGCTCGCCGTCGTGTGCGCCTTCGCGTCACCGTGGACCCTCGGCGTGCTGATCCTGCTCCTGCCCGCCGTGCTGCTCTCGCTCCCCGTCATCGCGGGCGCGCGAGGTCCGCTCCTCGTGCCGGTGCTCGCCGGGACGGGCCTGTTCGAGCTCGCGTACGGGGTGCTGCTGGGGGTCGGGCTCGCGCTCTGAGCACCGCGCACCCGGGCGTCGCCGGGCGGGACGGCTCAGCGCGCGGGGGGAGCCTCGGGGCGACCGCCCGACGCCTCGTCCGACGCCGCGTCGAAGGCCGCGTCCTCGGCGGCCGCGTCGTCCTCGATCTCGCGGGAGAAGCGCTCGCCCGTCCGAGCGCGGTGCTCGGCCCGCTCGGCGAGGTAGCGCGATGCGGCCTCACGAGGACCGCGCAGCGTGATGTACGACAGCATGAGCGCGAGGACGGCCGCGACGAGCACGAGCAGCCACCCGCGCAGCCCGGCGAGCCAGAGGACACCGAGCGCCGCCCCGAAGAGCAGCAGGCGCAGGACCGAGTAGACGACGACAGGCACCACTCCAGGGTACGGCGCATAGGCTGGTGCCATGCTCCGCGTCCTGCTCCCCCTGATCGCCGTCGGCCTCGCGGTCTACGCGCTGGTCGACCTCGCCTCCAGCGACGACGAGGAGCGTGGTGGCATCCCCAAGGGTCTGTGGATCGTGCTCATCGTGCTGCTGCCGTTCCTCGGCCCGATCGCGTGGATCGTCGTCAAGCGGTCGGCGTCCCGAGGTGGCTCGCGGTACGGCGCGCCCGAGCGCCCCGGCCGCCCCGGCGGCTCGTCGGGCGGGGTCACGCGCCGCCGTCGAGGTGCGCCCGTCGCGCCCGACGACGACCCCGACTTCCTCTGGCAGCTCGAGCAGCAGCAGCGCCGCCAGGCCCGCGACGGCGGCTCCGGCGCTCCTGACGCGACGTCGGACGACGCCCCGCCGTCGGACGCCGGGACGTCGGACGCCGGCACGTCGGACGCCGGCACGTCGGACCCTGACGAGCCGACGTCGAACGACGGCACCGCACCCAAGGGCCCCGACGACGGCGACGACTCCGCTCGCTGACTCAGCCCGGCGCGCCCGCACCGCGCGCGAAAACGTCTCTGCGCGTCGTCGAACACGACATGGGTGTCGCTATCCGGCGGATAACGACACCCATGTCGTGTTCGACGGCTCGGGCGGCCGGCTCGGGCGGCGGTGGTCAGCTGCCGGTGTCGAGGCCCGAGTACGAGTGCTTGCCGTTGAACAGCAGGTTTACGCCGGTGAAGTTGAACAGCACGCACGCGTAGCCGACGATCACGAAGTACGCCGCCCGGCGGCCCGACCAGCCGCGGGTCGTGCGGGCGTGGAGGTACGCCGCGTACACGATCCAGACGACGAAGCTCCAGACCTCCTTGGGGTCCCAGCCCCAGTAGCGACCCCACGCGTGCTCGGCCCAGATCGCCCCACCGATGAGGGTGAAGGTCCACAGCACGAACGCGACGGCGTTGAGGCGGAAGCTCAGGGCCTCGAGCTGCGTCGGGCCGGGCATCGAGTCGAGCCAGCGCCAGCCGCGCGCACCGAGGAACGCGTTGCCGCCGTCACGCGAGTCGCGCAGAAGCTGGAGCACCGACGTGACGAACGCGACCGTGAAGATGCCCGTCGCGATGATCGCGACCCCCACGTGGATGACGAGCCAGTACGACTGGAGCGCCGGCTGCACACCCGTCGCCGCGACGAAGAACGCGTTCTGCGCGAGCACGAGGAACAGCACCGCGAGCCCCGTGACGAACGACCCGAGGAAGCGGACGTCGCGCTTGAGGGAGACGCCGAGGAACACCGCGAGGGCCACGAACGCGCCGACGAGCGTGAACTCGTACATGTTGGCCCACGGCGTGCGGCCGGCGGCGATGCCGCGCGTGACGATCGCGGCGAGCAGCAGCCCGGTCCCGAGCCACGTCACCGAGATCCCGACGTTCGCCGCCCTGCGCGACGGCGCCGGGGCGGTCGAGGCGTCGCCCGTCGAGGCGGGAGTCGGCGCGTCCGGGCCGTAGGGCGAGCCCGACGACGTCGCCCTGCCCGGCGCGTTCCCCGCGGCCGCGAGCACCTCCGCGCGGTCGTTCTCGCGGTCAGCCTCGACCGTCCGGTCGGCCGCGCGCTCGTCGTCACGGCGTCCCGCGAGCCGCGCGAGGTCGATCGCGAACGCGACGAGCGCGATGGTCAGCGCGGTCGCGGCCGCCCAGACCAGGTCCTGGCTCAGCTCGGCAACGGTCATCGGTCAGCCTTTCGTGCACGGTCCTGCGCGGTCTGGTTCGTGGTCGGGCGGGAGGTGAGGTCGGCCTCACCTGATGGTGTCACGCCCGGGAGCGCGGCGAGGAGCCGGTCGACCTCGCCCTGCAGCCCGGCGTCGTCGCCGCGCGCGAGCCCTGCGACGGCGACGACGGTGCGCTCGCGCGGTGCGTCGTCCGCGGGCGCCCCCTCGCCCGGGGCCACCTCCTCGCGCCACGCGCGCACCCACACGCGGCGGCGCGGGGTGAAGAGCGAGACGGCCAGGCCCGTGAGCGCGCCGAGCGCGAAGACGAGCACCCAGGTCAGCGACGGGTCGTGGCGCAGGTCGAGCGCGACGTAGCGCGGGAGCGACTCGAACGTGATCGTGCCGAGACCGTCCGGGAGCTCAACCGTCTCGCCGGGCGCGACGAGCAGCTTCACGCGCTCGCCCTGCTCATCGACCGAGGCGGTGAGGTCGTCGGTGTCGAGGCGGTAGACGTTCTGCGGCAGGCCCTCGTCGAGGCCGAGGTCGCCCCGGTAGACCTCGAGGACGAGCATCGGGTTGATCGGCTGCGGGTAGACGGACGTCGCCGTCGTGCCGTCCTCGCTCAGCTCGGCGGTCGGCAGGAAGTACCCGACGAGGCCGATCTGGTCGAGCCCCGCCGACACGTCCGGGACCTTGATGACGCCCCGCGACGTGTACATCGTGTCCTCGGGCAGGAACGGGACGCGGCCCGCGAACGCGACCTCGCCGTCGGCGTCGCGCACGGTCACCTCGGGCGCGAAGCCGTTGCCCTGGAGGTAGATCTTCGCGCCGCCCGCCGTGAGCGGATGGTTGACCTTGATGGTCTCCTCGTGCGCCTCGCCGTCGGGGTCGCGCACCGTGACGCTCGCGGTGAAGTCCCGCGACTGCGCGAACGCGACCGCATCCGCCGCGAACTCCGCCTCGAACGCGTCCAGCGTCATGGAGAACGGCACGAGCGACGACGGCCGGAACCACGCGCCGTTCTCGAACGTGTCGTAGTCCACGACGGCGTTCGCGAACCCGCGCCCCTCGGTGACGATCGCCTGGCCGCGGTAGTGCAGGAGCTGGCCCGTCGCCACGGCGATGAGCAGCCCGACGAGGGAGAGGTGGAACAGCAGGTTCCCCGACTCGCGCAGGTACCCGCGCTCCGCGGACACCGTGCGGGCCGCAGGGCGGGGCGCGGTCCGCCCCTTCGCGGGCGTCGCGTCCTCGGACCCGGTGTCGACGCGGAACGTCGGGAGCCACCGCAGGCGGCCGCGCAGGTGCGAGCCGGCAGCCGCCACGACGTCGTCCGGCGACGCGTCGGTGACCGCGCGCCCCTGCGCGGGGAACCGGTCGAACCGGCGCGGGGTGCGCGGCGGGCGGGCGCGCACCGAGCGCAGGTGGGCTACCGTCCGCGGCAGGATGCAGCCGACGAGCGAGACGAACAGCAGGAGGTAGATCGCGGAGAACCACACCGACGCGTACACGTCGAAGAAGCCGAGCCGGTCGAGCCACTCGCCCGTCGTCGGGTTCTCCTGCAGGTAGCGCAGCACGGCCGCCGGGTCCTGCGGGCGCTGCGGCAGCACCGAGCCGGGCACCGCCGCGACGGCGAGCAGCATGAGCAGCATGAGCGCGACGCGCATGCTCGTGAGCTGTCGCCAGGTCCAGCGCAGCGTGCCGCGCCACCCGAGGGTCGGGAGCGCCGGTCCGCCGGAGCCGTCCGAGGGCGGCCGGTCGCCCGGTCCGGGGCCGTCGCCAGGACCGGCCGTGCTTCCCTCGGCGAACGCGTCGTCGATGCCCTCCGGGCGGTAGCGCTCGGTCTTCTCCGCCATCACACCACCGTCACGAATCCGTCGATCCAGCCCTGCATGGTCGACGTCCACGTCGTCCACAGGCCCGTGACCAGCGCGAGGCCGATGAGCACGAGCAGCCCGCCGCCGGTCCGCATGATCGCGAGGCGGTGCCGGCGCAGGAAGCCGAGCATGCGCTGCGAGCTCTGCAGCCCGAGCGCGATGAGCAGGAACGGCACGCCCAGCCCAACGCAGTAGGCGACCCCGAGCACGGCGCCGCGCCCCGCCGACGCCTCGCTCAACGAGAGCGACTGGACGGCGACGAGCGTCGGGCCGAGGCACGGCGTCCAGCCGAGGCCGAAGACGATGCCGAGCAGGGGCGCGCCCCACAGCCCGGCCTGCGGGCTGAGATGCAGCCGGCGCTCGCGCTGCAGGAACGGCACCGCGCCCATGAACGCGAAGCCCATGAGGATCACGACGACCCCGAGCACGCGCGTGATGACGTCCTCCCAGCGCACGAGGTGCACACCGACGGCGCCCGCGGCAAACATCAGCGCGACGAACACGAGCGTGAACCCGGCGACGAACAGCCCGACCCCGGCGAGGACCCGGCCGCGGCTCGGGGCGGCGGTCTGCGTGCGCGTCGCCGTCGTGCCGGACGCGCCCCGCGAGCCGCGCCCGCCACCGGCGTTCGCGGCGGCCATCCCGCTCACGTACCCGACGTAGCCCGGCACGAGCGGCAGCACGCACGGCGACGCGAAGGACACGAGCCCGGCGAGCACCGCGACGGGCAGCGCGAGCAGCATCGAGCCGCTGAAGACGGTCGTGGCGAACGTGTCGCCGACGCTCGTCGCGGCGACCGCGGGGACGATGGCCGGGACGGCGGCGAGAGACGGGAGAACGGGCACGGTCAGCCGGCCGCCTCGTCCTCGGCCAGCACGTCGTCGACGAGCGCGGTGAGCGTCGAGCCCTCCGCGAGCCCGATCACGCGCGCCGCGACGCGGCCCTCACGGTCGAGCACGACCGTCGACGGGACGGCCTGGAGCGGCACGGTGCCGGAGAGGGTCGCGACGACCTCGCCGCTGCGGTCGTCGATCGAGGGGTAGGGGATCTCGAACCGGCGCTGGAACGCCTGGGCGGCGCCGGCCTCGTCGGTCGTGTTGATGCCGAGGACCTGCACGCCGTCGTCGGCGCGGTCGTTCGCGAGCGCCACGAGGTCGGGCGCCTCAGCACGGCACGGTGCGCACGCCGCGTACCAGGTGTTGAGCACGACGACGTCGCCGACCCAGGCGCTCGTGTCGACCGCCTCGCCCTCGTAGTCGGTGCCGGTGAGGGCGACCGCGTCCCCGCGGTCGTCGGCCTCCCAGGTCCGCACCGACCCGTCGCCGGACACGTACCCCTGCCCGACGACGTCGGTCGTCGCGCCGGAGTCCTGGGCGCACGCGGTCAGGGTGAGCGCGGTCAGGGCGAGCACGCCCGCGGCGAGCGCTCGGCGGGCGGGTACCCGGGGAGGTGCGGAGCGCGCGCGGCGCGCGCGAGGCCCGGCGGTCACGACGACATCACGGGACGCACCCTGCCCGCCGTTCCTGGGCGCCACCTGGGAGACGTGACCGAGGTCACCCGGATCTCGGGCGCTCCGGGCGCTGGACGCCCGTTCGAGCCGTCCGGCATGACCGATCTCACGCGCCGGAGACGGTCGCGGCCCCCGGGAGGAGGTCGGCAACCGGCTCGGTGTAGTGGAGCCCGACGAGGCGGTCGTCCTCGAAGTGCAGCGAGGTGAGCGAGGCGAGCGAGCACTCCCGCTTGCGCGGGTCGTGCCACAGGCGACGGTTCTCGTAGCCCAGCCGCGTGAGCCACACCGGGAGCTGGTGGCTCACGAGCAGCGCCTCGTGACCCGCCGCCTTCTCGCGCGCGTCGACGACGGCGGCCTGCATGCGCGCCACCTGCTCGACGTACGGCTCGCCCCACGACGGCCGGAACGGGTTCCACAGGTAGCGCCAGTGCTGCGGGTGGCGCAGCGAGCCGTCGCCCACGCCGAAGGTCATGCCCTCGAAGTGGTTCGCCGCCTCGATGAGGCGGTCGTCGGTGCCGAGCTCGAGGCCGAACGCCTCGGCCGCGGGGGCCGCCGTCTCCTGGGCACGCTGGAGCGGGGAGGCCGTGACGACGACGAGGTCCGCCCGGGGCCGCGAGGTCCCGTCGGGGCCCGGCTCGCCGGCGAGGTGCGCGGCGACGCGGCGGGCCATCTCGTGACCCCGCTCCGAGAGGTGGTAGCCGGAGATGCGTCCGTAGAGGACGCCGTCAGGGTTGTGGACCTCGCCGTGGCGCAGGAGGTGGACGATGGTGGAGACCATGTGCACCAGTGTCCCGCACTCCGCGCGGCGGCACCGCACCTCGTCCGTGACGGCCCGGCGGACACCAGCGGTCAGGACTCCCGGTCGCCCTTGCACGCCTCGGCCACGACGGCCATGGCCTCGCCGAGCGCCCGGAACTGCTCGGGCGTGAGCACGTCGACCATGTACCGGCGGACCGCCGCGACGTGCGTCGGCGCGGAGGCGACGAGGACGCGGTAGCCCTCCGCCGTCATCGCGCAGTTGACGCCACGCCGGTCGCCGGTGCTCGCCGAGCGGCGCACGAGACCGCGCGCCTCCATGCGCGCGACGGTGTGGGTCACCCGGCTCCGCGACCGGGCGAGGCCGTCGGCGAGGGCCGACATGCGCAGCGTGCGGTCGGGGCTCTCCGAGAGACGGACCAGCAGCTCGTACTCGTTGAGCGACACCGCCGACCGTTCCTCGTGGTCCCGGCCCAGCGCCTCGATGAAGCGCACGGTGCCGTCGAGGTACGCACGCCACAGGCGCTGCTGGTCGGCGTCGAGCCAGCGGGGCTCGAGCTCCTCGTCGGGGGTGCCAGCGAGGCGCGGGGCGAGTGCGGAGCCGACGTCGTTGCTGGTCATGGAGTCCTCGGGTGCTGCATGGGGTCCTCTCGCTCGGGTGACGGGGCGTCGGGAGCATTCTTCCATCCTGCTGGGAATAGACGGCGCGACCGCGTATGTTGATACCGCCGTACGAAGTTGAACCTTCAACCAGTTCGCGTCCCGCAGGGACCACGACCTCCAGGAGCACCCATGGCCACGTCGCTGCCCACCGGTCTCACGACCGGTACCTACGCTCTCGACGCCTCGCACTCGCAGGCGGCGTTCACCGTCCGTCACGCCGGCATCTCCAAGGTGCGCGGGACGCTCGCGATCACGAACGGCTCGATCACGGTCGGCGACGACCTCGAGTCGACCACCGTCACCGCCGAGCTCGACGCCGCGTCCGTCAGCACCGGCGACGCGAACCGCGACAACCACCTGCGCAGCGCGGACTTCTGGGACGCGGAGAACAAGCCGACGTGGACCTTCACGTCGACGAGCATCTCGGGCGACGGCGACGACTACGTGGTCGCGGGCGACCTCACCATCAACGGCGTGACCAAGCCCGTCGAGCTGGAGACCGAGTTCGCCGGCACCGCGACGGACCCGTTCGGCAACCCGCGCGCCGGGTTCGAGGCCTCGACCGAGATCTCCCGCAAGGAGTTCGGCCTCACCTGGAACGCCGCGCTCGAGACCGGCGGCGTGCTCGTCGGCGACAAGATCAAGATCTCGCTCGACGTCTCGGCCATCAAGCAGGCCTGACGCCGAGCCCCGGCCACCGGCCGGGCAACCGTCGCCCTCCGGCAGGGCGCCGCCCGAGAGGCCGCGTGCGCGAGCACGCGGCCTCTCGCCGTGCCCGTCCTCTCCCGCGTCCCGGGCGGCCGCGAGGCGGCTCAGTCGCGCGCCTCGGCGAGGGCTCGCGCCTGCGAGTGGAACGCGAGGATCTGCAGCTCGCTGCCCACGTCCACGCCGCGCACGTCCACGTCCGGCGGGACCTGCAGCGCGCGCGGCGCGAAGTTGAGGATCTCCCGCACGCCCGCCGCGACCACACGGTCGGCGACGGTCTGCGCGTGCGCGGCGGGAGTCGCGAGGACCACGATCGTCACCTTCTCGCGCTCCACGACCTCCTCGAGCGAGTCCACGTGCTCGACGACGATCCCCGCAGCCCGCGTCCCGACGACGTCCGCCGACGCGTCGAGCAGCGCCGCGACGTGGAAACCGCGCTGCTCGTACCCCGAGTAGTTCGCGAGCGCGTGCCCGAGGTTGCCGATGCCGACGATCGCGATCCGGTGCTCGTCGACGAGGCCGAGCGCCTCGGTGATGTACTGCGCGAGCGAGTCGACGTCGTAGCCGACGCCACGGGTGCCGAACGACCCGAGGAACGACAGGTCCTTGCGCAGCTGCGCCGGGCCCACGCCCGACAGCTCGGCGAGCTCGACCGACGACGTCGTCGTCACGCCGCGCGCCACGAGGTCCCGCAACGCCCGGAGGTAGGACGGGAGCCGCGCCACCGTCGCGCTGGGGATCCCCGGCGCCGTCACCTCACCGACAACCTGCTCAGCCACCGTCACCACCGTTGTCCTGGGACCGTCCTCGTCGACGGTCGCTCGTCGTTCGTGCCGATCATCCCAGGTCGGCGCGTGCGCCCGAAATCCTGCCCACCGCGCGCGCGAGGCGGCGCGCGTCGACGCGCCAGAAGCCCTGCTGGACGCCACCGACCGTCACCACCGGGACGTACTCGCCGTACTGCTCGCGCACCGCCGGGTCCGTCGCCGGGTCGTCCAGGTCCACCTCGGCCCAGGCGACCCCCGCCTCGGCGCACACGGCCTCGACGACGACCCGGGCGTCGTCGCACAGGTGGCACCCCTGCCTGCCGTACAGGAGGACGGGCGGGGTCGGCTGCTCGGGGTCGCTCACGGTCCCAGCGTACGAGGGCAGGTGGGCCCGACGGCATAGAGTGGAGGGCATGGTGACGTCGAGCGGTCCGGGCACCTCCCGGACCCCCAGGACGTCCCGCGCCACCACGGACGCACCGGTCCCACCGGGCCCCGCGCACCGCACCGCCGCGTTCTTCGACGTCGACAACACGATCATCCGCGGCGCGTCGTCGTTCCACCTCGCCCGAGCCCTCTACCAGCGCCAGTTCTTCTCGACGGGCGACCTCGTGCGCTTCGCCGTGCACCAGGCGCGCTACCTCCTCTTCGGCGAGAACAAGCAGCAGATCGACCGCATCCGCTCCCGCGCCCTCGCGCTCATCGCCGGCCGCTCCGTCGCCGAGGTCACCGCCATCGGCGAGGAGGTCTACGACACCGTCCTCTCCCTGCGCATCTACCCCGGCACGCGCCGGCTCATCGACGAGCACCTCGCGGCGGGGCACCAGGTGTGGCTCGTCTCCGCGACCCCGCTCGAGATCGGCGAGCTCATCGCCCGCCGGCTCGGCGCGACCGGCGCGCTCGGGACCGTCGCCGAGCACGAGGACGGGTTCTACACCGGACGGCTCGTGGGCGACATGATGCACGGGCGAGCGAAGGCTGCCGGGGTGCGAGCGCTCGCCGAGCGCGAGGACCTCGACCTCGAGGGGTCGTACGCCTACGGCGACTCGCTCAACGACGTCACCATGATGGAAGCCGTCGGCCACCCGTGCCCGATCAACCCCGACACGAGGCTGCGACGTCACGCGCAGGACGTCGGCTGGCCCATCCGCGAGTTCCGCGGCCGACGGCGCCGCGTCGCCCGCAGCAGCATGCGCACCGCGAGCTGGGCCGGCGCCGCCTGGGCCGCGGCGCTCGTCCTGCGGTCCGTACGTCGAGCGGTCGACCGGCGCATCTCCCGCCTCTGACGAAGCACCGACGGTCCGGCCTCCTCGCTCAGGCGGGGACGCGCCGTCCGGGTGTCGTGCGAACGTGGGCGACGAACGCCTCGGCGAGGCGGCGGTTACCGTCGAGGATCTCCGGCGCGTGCTCGTCGAACGCGCCGAGCACGGCGTCGGTGTCGACGTCGTCGAGCCCCTCGCAGCACGCGGCGAGCCCGGCACGCGAGGTCTCGGGGTGAAACTGCACGCCGAGCGCCGAGCCGAGACGGAACGCCTGGTAGGGGTACATGTTCGACGAGCCGAGCCAGACGGCGCCGACGGGCAGGTCGACGATGGCATCGGCGTGCATGCTCGTCACGTGACGCACCGGGTCGTCGCCCGCCGCGAGCGCGGACAGCACGGGATCGGTCTCCGCCTCGGCGCGCCAGAAGACGCGCGTCGCGCCGAGCTCCCGCCCAGGGGGCGCGCTCACCTGGACCTGTCCGCCGCCCGCGACCGCGAGGAGCTGGGAGCCGAGGCAGATGGCGAGCGTCGGGACGCCGGACGTCGCGGCGGCGAGGAGGAGCTCGCGCAGCGCGGGCAACCAGGGCGCGCGGGCGTCGTCGTACGCGGACATGTGGCCGCCGAGGACGACGAGTCCGTCATCGAGCTCGTCGAGGGCCGGGAGCGACTCACCCTCGAACGCGCGGACGACGCGCAGGTCGGTGACGAGCTGGTCCGCGTAGGCATCGAGGCCGACGTCCGGGGAGTTCTGGACGACCGTGAGCCGGACGGTCCCGGTCGCTGCCGTGGCATCGGCGTGGTAGGTGGTCACGAGGTCCGACCGTACCCACTCGGACCCTCGAACGCCCAAACCTCCACGTCGCGGGCGCGGGCGTACGGCTCGCTCGGGCCGTGAACCCGCGCGACCGGTCGCACCGCACGCGGCTAGGCTGAGCCGCATGTCCGACTCCCAGAGCCCCGCCGGCACCCTCGCGACACCGCGCCGCACCTACCTCGTCGTGGACGGCGAGAACATCGACGCGACGCTGGGCATGAACGTCCTGGGTCACCGCCCGAACCCGGAGGAGCGTCCGCGCTGGGACCGGATCGTCGACTTCGCGCGGCAGGCATGGGGCCAGGACGTCACGCCGCTGTTCTTCCTCAACGCGTCGTCCGGCCAGATGCCGATGTCGTTCGTCCAGGCACTGCTCGCGATGGGCTACCGGCCGATCCCGCTGTCCGGCTCCAGCAACGAGAAGGTCGTGGACATCGGTATCCAGCGCATGCTGGACGCGATCGCGGACCGGCCGGGCGACGTGCTGCTCGCCAGCCACGACGGCGACTTCCTGCCGCAGGTCGAGGCGCTGCTCGACGACACGGACCGCCGCGTCGGGGTCCTCGCGTTCCGGGAGTTCGTCAACGTCCGCCTCACGGAGCTCACGGCGCGCGGGCTCGAGGTCTTCGACCTCGAGGACCATGTCGGCGCGTTCACGACCGTCCTGCCGCGCGTCCGCATCATCCCGCTCGCGGAGTTCGACCCGCTGCGCTACCTCTGACCCGCCTGCCGGGCGGCGTCAGGCGTGGAGCTCGCGGTACAGCGGGGTCGGGAACGACGCCGTCACGCCGTCCCCGCCGAGCAGCGCCGCGATCCGTTCGGCCTCCGCCGCGACGGCGCGCTCGGCGTCGGTTCCCACGTCCTCCAGCAGGCGGAACGCGGGCTCGCCGCCGGGCCGCACGGCCCACGCGCCGACGATCCGGCCCTCCCACCAGACCGTGGCTCCGGCGTTGCCGATCGAGTCGAAGATCGCGGCCTTGTGCGGGCCGAGGTACCAGTCGCGCGCGGCCCAGCCCATCGTCGTCGGGTCGAGCGACGGCAGGAGCGCGACGTGGCCCTCGAGCGGGGCCTCGCCGCGCCCGGGCAGGTCGGTCCCCCGCAGCATCACGCCCGGCCGTACCTCGGGCAGGCCCGGTGCCCCCGTCTCGACCTCGACCTCCTCGGCGTCGAGCCCGGCGAGCGCGGCACGGGTGTCGCGCAGGTTCCAGCCCGTCCACCACTTGAGGTCCTCGACCGTCGCGGGGCCGAAGACCTCGAGCCACGCGCGGGCGAGCTCGGTGCGCGCCGCGGCCTCGTCGAGCGCAGGGATGCCTCCGGGGAACCAGTCCTCGACGGGAAACCACACGTGCCGGTTGGACGACCAGCTCCCGCGGGGCTCGCCCCGGAAGACCGCGCCCTCGGCGGACAGCAGGGACAGGAGCTGGGACGTCATGGTGCGCCGCACGTCCCACGACTTGTCGGTCGTCGGGAGGAACGCGGTGCGCAGCATCGGCGCGACCTTCGAGAGCGTCGCGCCGTCCATCGGGCCGCGCTCGGCGAGCGCCGCGTGCACCTGAGCCTCGACCGCGGCGAGGAACCGTGGGGCGTCGTCGACCGGCGGGTCGGTGGGCAGCGTCGCGAGCCCCTTGAGCAGGTGCGCCCGCAGGCGGCGCGCGACGGCCTCCGCCGCGGCGGCGTGGACCACGGGCACGACCTCGCGCCGCACGACGAACATGGTCCGTCGCATCGCCAGCACCTTCACGAGCGACCGGCACTCGAAGACGGCGGCTCGGACGTCGTCGAGCACGAGCTCGGGCACGCGCGCGAGCACCGACAGGTAGACGCTGGGCGCGTCGGTCGCGTGCAGCGCGAGCAGCCGGTCGACGACGTCCTCGGGGCTGTGCGCCGCCGGTCGCCCCGGGAGGTCCGCACCCAGGGCGAGCTGCTGCGCGACGAGCCGACGCCGTCTCTGGTCCACCGTGATCCGCACGACCGCCATCCTGCCCGACACAGCCCGGCGGCGGGACCCCAGGCGGCGGAGGGGATCTCCAGGCGACTCCCAGACCACAGGAGGACACTGGGGGCATGAGCACACCCGAGGCACGGCTCGTCGTCGTCGACGACGAGCCCAACATCCGCGAGCTGCTGGCCACGTCCCTGCGCTTCGCCGGGTTCGAGGTCCACGCGGCCGCGGACGGGCAGAGCGCGCTGCGGCTCGTGCGCGACGTCGAGCCCGACCTCGTGGTGCTCGACGTGATGCTCCCCGACATGGACGGGTTCACCGTCACGCGCCGGCTGCGCGAGAAGGGCCAGCACACGCCCGTCGTCTTCCTCACCGCGAAGGACGACACGCGCGACAAGGTCACGGGCCTCACCGTGGGCGGCGACGACTACGTGACGAAGCCGTTCAGCCTCGAGGAGGTCGTGGCGCGCATCCGCGCGGTGCTGCGCCGCACGCACGCCGAGCCCGTCGAGGACGCCGTGCTGCGCTTCGCGGACCTCGAGATGGACGAGGACTCGCACGAGGTCCGCCGCGCGGGCATCGACGTCGACCTGTCCCCCACCGAGTTCAAGCTCCTGCGCTACCTCATGCTCAACGCCGGGCGTGTGCTGTCCAAGGCGCAGATCCTCGACCACGTCTGGCAGTACGACTGGGGCGGCGACGCCAACATCGTCGAGTCCTACATCTCCTACCTGCGGCGCAAGATCGACAACCTCACCGTGCCCGGCCCCGACGGCGAGCCCGTCGCCCTGCCGCCGCTCATCCACACCAAGCGCGGCGTCGGGTACCTGCTGCGCCAGCCGCCGGGCGCGTCGACGACCTCATGACGGCAGGACCCGACCGCACGACGTCGGGCGCGCGCGAGCACGTACCCGGGGCGCCGGAGTCACCCCCGGGTGCCGGCGGCCCGACGGCGGAGCGCCCCTTCGGCCGGCCCGTCCCCACCGCGGAGTGGGGCTGGTTCGCCCGCATCCCGCTGCGTGCGCGGCTCGTCGCGATCACGGTGCTGCTGCTCGCCGCCGGGCTGGGCCTCGCGTCGGCGGTGACGACGACGGTCGTCTCCAGCCATCTCGTCGGCCAGGTGGACGCGCAGCTCGAACGGTCCGCCGAGGGCGTCGCGAGCTCGACGATCCGGCAGACCCCCGCGTCCGCCACGCTGCCGAGCGACTACTACGTCCTGGTCCGCGACCTCGACGGGAACAGCTGGTCGCAGGGCTGGCCCCAGACGACGACTCGGTACGGCACCCCCGACATCCCCGCGATGTCGAACCCCGAGGTCGAGGACGCCGTCGGGACGCAGTTCACCGTCCCCTCGGTGGGCGGGGTCGACCCCGCCCAGTGGCGCGTCACGCCCTTCTTCTACTACGACAAGTTCACCGGTCAGCTCGGCGGGACCGCGTTCGTCGCGCTGCCGCTCACGGGCATCCACGAGACCGTCAAGGTGCTCGGGCGGGCGCTCGCGCTGTCGGCGCTCGGCATCGCGCTCGTCGGCGGAGCGATCGCGTACCTGGCGGTCCACCGCGCGCTGCGCCCGCTGCGCGAGATCGAGGAGACGGCGGCGGACATCGCCGCGGGCGACCTGTCGCGACGCGTGCGCCCCGCCCCGCCGACCACCGAGGTCGGCTCGCTCGCCGCCTCCCTCAACGCGATGCTGTCGCAGATCGAGGAGGCGTTCGCCGCCCAGGAGGCGTCGGAGGAGCGGATGCGGCGCTTCGTGTCCGACGCGAGCCACGAGCTGCGCACCCCGCTCGCGACGATCCGCGGCTACGGCGAGCTCTACCGGATGGGCGCGCTCGACACGACCGACAAGGTCGACGACACCATGGTCCGGATCGAGGACTCCGCGACCCGCATGGGCGCCCTCGTCAACGACCTGCTCGCGCTCGCGCGGCTCGACGAGGGGCGACCGCTGCGCCACGAACCGGTCGACCTCGCGGCGCTCGCGCGCGACTCGGCCCAGGACCTGCACGCGCTCGACCCGAGGCGCGAGGTGCGCGTCGTCGGGCTGGCGCCCGGCGACGACGCTCCTGGGTCGCTGCGCGTCGTCGGCGACGAGGACCGCCTGCGGCAGGTGCTCGCCAACCTCATCGGCAACGTCTCACGGCACACGCCCGCCGGCACACCGGCCGAGATCGCGCTCGGCACCGTCTCGGCGCCTGCTGCCGACGGGCCGGCCGCGGTCCTCGAGGTACGCGACCACGGTCCCGGTGTGCCCGCCGAGCAGGAGGCGCGCCTCTTCGAGCGGTTCTTCCGTGCGGACTCGTCGCGGAACCGCGCGTCGGGAGGGTCCGGGCTCGGCCTGGCGATCGTGGCGGCGATCGTCGGCGCCCACCGCGGGCACGTGTCCGTCCGGTCGACCGACGGCGGCGGGCTCACCGTCCGCGTCGAGCTCCCGCTCGCGTCCTGAGCACCCACCGACGGACGCTGGACGAATTCGTGACCGTTTTGTGACGAGAACGTGACACCGCGGCGGCTACGATGACGCGTCGTCGGTGGACCGACCTAGGCTGGTGCCGAGGCCCACGGACGATGCCGGGCCTGCCGACCGGAGCACCGGCCGGTCCCGTACCTCCCTGTCGTCGAAGAAGGCTGAAGTCATGGGCGTCAACAGCGCCGACGCACCGCAATGGTTCCTCTCCTCGTTCGTCCGCGGTGCTCGCGGAGCCGGGGCGACCGCGCCGGACCAGGAGGTCCGCGTCGTCGGGCAGAGGCTGCTCGACCGGTGGGACCAGCCGGACCGCCACTTCCACAACCTCCGGCACCTGGCCGACGTGCTCGGTCGCGTCGACGAGCTCTCGCAGGAGACGCACGACCCCGACCTGGTCCGCCTCGCGGCGTGGTACCACGGGGCCGTCTTCGACGCGAAGGGCCGTGCGACCTACGCCAACAAGGGCGGCGAGGACGAGTCGGCGAGCGCAGCGCTCGCGCACACGGAGCTCACGGCGCTCGGCGTCCCCGAGCCGGCCGTGCGTCGCGTCGCGCAGCTCGTCAACGCGCTCGTCCGGCACGCACCGGACCCGACGGACTTCGACTGCGCGGTGCTGTGCGACGCGGACCTCGCGATGCTCGCCGCCGAGCCGCAGCGCTACAAGGAGTACCTCAAGGACGTGCGCGACGAGTACGCGCACATCCCGAAGCCCGACTACGTGCGGGCGCGGATCGCGATCCTCACGAAGCTGCTCGACCGCCGGTCGCTCTTCTCGAGCCCGCTGGGAACGGCGTGGGAGGAGCCCGCGCGGCAGAACCTCGACGCGGAGCTCCAACGCCTGCGCAAGGAGCAGATCAGGCTGGCAGAGGCGTCCTCGCCGTCCACAGCCTCGACGTCCTGAGTGTTGTCCACAGGTTCCCGTGCCGACTCGGCGGGAGCCGCCCGTTCCGTCCTAACGTCCCTGTCGAACGCCGGGTCCCACCGGCGCGACGTGGCCCCGAGGTCACCCGACACGACGGAGGACGACATGAGCAGGTACGAGGTCGACAGCGTGCGCGTCGCGCAGGCGAGCGCCGCGGTGAACGGCTCGGTCACGGCGATCCGCGGTGAGGTGGCCGCCATGATGCGGCACCTCACGGACCTGCAGGCGTCGTGGCGCGGCACGGCATCGACCTCCTTCACGGGGGTCATGACGCAGTGGCAGGGCACCCAGACGCGGGTCGAGGAGGCGCTCGACGCGATCACCGCGGCGCTCGGGTCGGCGGCGCAGACGTACGCGGACGCGGAGTCGCAGGCGGCGCGCCTGTTCGTCGCTCGCTGATCGCGCCGGGAGCGATGCCGCGTCGGCGGGTCGCGGCGATCAGTGGCGCGGCTGGGTGGCGCCGGCCGGGGGCGACCGGCTCGTCAGTCGTCCGCGCGGACGACGGCGAGCCGGTCGCCCGCGCGCACGTGGTCCCCCGGCCGGACGAGCACCTCGACGACGCGACCGGGGGCGGGCGCGAGCACGGGCAGCTCGAGCTTCATCGCCTCGAGCACGACGACGGGACCGCCCTCCGGCACCACGTCACCCGGGCGGGCCTCGACCCGCCACACGACGCCGCCGAGCGGGGCGCGCAGCACGGTCCGGGACGGCCCGTCCTGCTCGTCCGGCTCGTCTTGTGGCCGCCCGCCGACGGACGACCTGCGGACCTGAGCCCGCGCCGACGTCCCGACGTGCTCGCCCGCGTCCGCCCACGCCCGCGCCTCACGGTCGAACGCCGCGCGACGCGAGCGGGCGACGGTCTCGATGTCGTCCGCCTCACGCGTCAGGAGCGCCGTGTGCTCGCGGCCGGAGAACGTCCCCTCCTCGACCGCGAGGTCCAGGACCCCGGCGCGAGCCGCGGCACGACGCTCGGCGAGCTCGTCCGCGTCGACGGGCTCCCACACGATGCGGTCGAAGTACCGGAAGAGCCACGGCGTGCCGCTCTCGAACGGTGGGCGCTGGGCGTGCGGCGACCAGATCGGGACGGTGCGACCGACGAGCTGGTAGCCGCCCGGGCTCGCCATGCCGTAGACGCAGAGGAACGCACCGCCGAGACCGACGGCGTCGGCGGGCGTCCACGTGCGGGCGGGCGTGTACTTCGTGGTCAGGAGCCGGTGCCGCGGGTCCACCGGCACGGCGAGGGGCGCGCCGAGGTACACGTCGCCGAGGCCGAGCACGAGGTGCTCGGCGTCGAGCACGGTGCGGCGCACGTCGTCGACGCTCGTGAGCCCGTTGACGCGCCGCACGAAGTCGACGTTCGACGGCAGCCACGGAGCGTCGGCCCGGACGGCCGCGGTGTAGCGCTCGACGGCCTCGCGGATCGCCGGGTCGTCCCAGCTCAGCGGGAGCCGCAGCACGCGGCTCGGCACCTCGATCTCCGCGCTGGGCGGCAGGTCGTGCTCGAGCTCGCGGAGCAGCCCGACGAGCCGCTCGACGCGCAGCTCGTCGGGGTCGACGTGCACGTGCAGCGTCCGGACGCCGGGCGTCACGTCGACCACTCCGCGTGGTGCGGCGTCGTCGAGTGCCCGGGACAGGGCGTGCACGCGCAGACGGTCGAGCAGATCGAGGGCGCCGTCGGCCCCGCCGTACTCGACGAGCACGTTGTCGTCCGCGCCGCGCAGGTACCGGACCGCGGGCGGGCGGGCCGCGCCCGGCCCGCGCACGTCCTGTGGCCTCGTCGCGTCGCCGTCGCCGTGACCGTCGCCGTCGCCGTGCCCATGGTCGTGGTCGTGGTCGTGGAAATGGCCGCCGTCGTGCACGACGACGTCGCTCGAGAACGCACTGGATTCCCGGCCCCGAACGGCCCGGACCGTCGTCGGTACCCGCGCTGCCGCGCGCGCCGCGTCGGAGACACGGAGGCGCCCCGCGCCGTCGTCGCGGACGGTGACGAACCGCACGACGTCGCCCGGGCGCATCTGTCCCAGCTTCCAGCGCGAGCCCGCGACGACGGTGACCGGGCAGACGAATCCGCCGAGGCTGGGTCCGTCCGGGCCGAGGAGGATCGGCGTGTCGCCGCTGACGTTGAGCGAGCCGACGGAGTACGGGTTGTCGAGGACGTTGGACGGGTGCAGCCCGGCGTCGCCACCGTCGGGACGCGCCCACGTCAGCGGCGGTCCTTCGAGGCGGATCCCGGCGCGGTCGGCGTGCGGCAGGACGCGCCACCACGCCGTGCGCAGCCGCCCGAGCGCAGCCTGGGTGAGCGCCCCCGACTGGGGCCCGGTCGTCACGGCGAGCTCCCACGAGTGGCCGATGCGTGGTCGCTCGTCGGTCGGCACCGGCGACGGCTCGCCGAACCCGGGGTTCCGCGCCACCGAGCGACGTCCCTGACGCGCAACCCCGGGTTCGGCGGCGGCCGGGTGCCGCTCAACCCCGGGTTGGACGGCGGACGGCGGCGCCGGGCTCAACGCGTCGCCCGCCGCGAGCTCGCGGCCGGCGTAGCCCCCGATGCCGCCCGGCACGAACGTCGCCGTCGAGCCGAGGTACTCCGGCACGTCGAGCCCGCCGCGCACGAGCACGTAGGTGCGCAGCCCGGCGCCGTGCGGCGCGCCGACGCCGAGGACTCCCCCGGCCGGCACGACGACCGGCTCCCACTGCCGTACCGGCGCGCCGTCGACCGCGACCGGAGCGGGCGCGCCCGTCACGCACACCGTGGTCGCGTCCGAGAAGCGCAGGGTCGGGCCGGTGAGCGTGCACTCGAGGCCCGGCGCGCCCTCGGGATTGCCGAGCGCGCGGTTGCCCGCCCGGAACGAGAGGTCGTCCATGGGCCCCGACGGCGGTATCCCCACACCCCAGTACCCGGTGCGCCCCGGCCAGTCATGGACCGTCGTGAGGACCCCCGCGTCGAGCACGTCGATCCAGGGCGACGGGTCCTGGACGCGGCCCAGCGTGGCGGTCGTCGCCGTGCCCGCCACGACGTCGGGGTCGCCGAGCGCGGTGCGCAGCAGCGAGACGTTCGTCGGCACCCCGTCCACACGCACGTCCCCGAGCGCCGCTCGCAGGGCCGCGACGGCGTCGGCGTGGGTCGACGCGCGGAGGACGACCTTGGCGAGCAGCGGGTCCGCGTGCGGGCCGAGCTCGTCGCCCACGCTCGCTCCCGTCTCGACACGGACCACGGTCGTCGCCCGCGCTCCGGTGCTGCCCGCCGGCTCGACCGGGGCCCGGCGATCGCCACCGTCGAGCGCACCGTCGTGCACGGAGGGAAGGTCCAGCCGCGCGAGCGTGCCGGCGACCGGGCTGCCGTGCCGCACGTCCTCCGCGTAGACGCGCGCCTGGACCGCCGCCCCACGCACGGGCGGGCCCGACGGCGGCACCCCGTCGAGCACGGTCGCGTCGCCGAGGGCGAGGCGCAGCATCCAGGCGACCAGGTCGACCCCGGTCACCTCCTCCGTGACCGTGTGCTCGACCTGCAGGCGCGGGTTCACCTCGAGGAACGCCACCTCTCCCGACTCGACGTCGAGGAGCGCCTCCAGGGTCGCGGCCGAGCGGAGGGCGACGGACTCGCCGAGCCGGCGTGCGCCGTCGTGCAACGCACCGCGGACGGCGGGGTCGAGCCCGGGTGCCGGCGCGACCTCGAGGACCTTCTGGTGGCGGCGCTGGACCGAGCAGTCCCGGTCGCCGAGCGTGACGACGCGGCCCGACCCGTCCCCGAAGAGCTGCACCTCGAGGTGCCGCGCGCGCTCGACGTGCCGCTCCACGAACAGCCGCCCCGACGACCCCGGCCGCGACGACTCGCGGCGCCACGCCGCGGCGAGGCCGTCGGCGTCGCGGCACACGTGCACGCCGGTGCCGCCCCCGCCACCCGCATCCTTGAGCACGAGCGGGAAGCCGATCTCCCCCGCCCACCCGATCGCGTCCTCGAGCCCGGCGAGCACCGCCGACCCCGGCAGCACGCGCAGACCGCACTCGCGGGCGAGCGCCCGGGCGCGGGCCTTGTCGCCGAGCACGCGGAGCTGGTCGGGAGCCGGGCCGGCGAACGCGATGCCCGCCGCCTCGACCGCCGCGGCGAACCCGGCGTCCTCCGAGCGGAACCCGTAGCCGGGGTGCAGCACGTCGGCGCCCGCGACGAGCGCGGCGTCGAGGAGCCGACGGCCGTCGTCGTACGACGCGGCGACGGGCGCCGGACCGAGCCGCACCGCGTCGTCCGCGAGGCGCACGTGCCGGGCGCTCCGGTCGCCGTCGGAGTGCACCGCCACGGTGCGCAGGCCGAGGTCGCGGGCGCTGCGCACGATGCGGCAGGCGATCTCGCCGCGGTTCGCGACGAGCAGCGTGGCGGCCATCGCCCTCCCGGGTGCCGGTGCGGGCGCGTGTGCTCGCACTCGCTGTCGGGACAGATCGACGACAAGAGTAGGCCCCGCGCGGCCGGCGCCACCACGCAGTCCACCGTCGGGCGCCCACCGCGCGGCCCACCCGAGAACGGACTTCGTGCGAAGCAGCACCGAGCTCGCGCGAGGCGGCCGAGAGAAAAACCCTGGTCGCGCGAGAGAGAACCCTGGTCCCGCCAGGTAGGTGCCGGGTAGAGCGTCGTGGTCGACAGACGACGGCGGCGGGCCGGGCGCCGACCAGGCGTCGCCCCCTTCGTGAGGCCGAGAAGTGAGAAACAGCCCCGAAATCGCGCGATTCTGGGGCTGATTCCCACTTCTCGACGACACCGAGCCCGGGACGAGCCGCAACGGCATGTTCGGCGTAGCCCGGGTCCGCCCAGGCTGGTGCAGATCAGGGCGAGACGA
>NZ_JBZGBY010000006.1:0-184880 GCF_059159975.1 Cellulosimicrobium sp. BMG9.22
TCCCCGTAGTCGTACGACAGCTCGGGGAGAGTGTAGACAGGCATGGTTCCTCAGGTTCCTTCCGTCGGTGTACCGCCACGCTAGGACCTCGACCACGGTTGAGGTCAAGGTGGGCGCGCTGTGATCTTGCAGGTCGGACGCCCGCGCCGCTCGACGCGCGGCACGCGTGTGGCAGAGGGACGATGGAGCGATGGGGACCGTCACCGAGTATCTCGCCGGCGTGGACGAGCCGGACCGCACGGCGCTCGCCCGGGTGGTCGACGTCGCGCGCGAGGTCGCGCCGGACGCGACCGAGGGCGCGAGCTACGGGATGCCGGCGCTGCTGCATCGCGGCAAGGCGCTGCTCAGCGCCGTGGCGGCGGCCCAGCATCTCGCGGTCTACCCGTTCAGCCCGGCGGCGGTGGCGGCGGTCGAGTCCCGGCTCGACGGCTTCTCCCACGCGAAGGGCACCATCCGCTTCTCCGCCGACAAGCCGCTCCCGGACGACGTCGTCCGCGACCTCGTCGCGGCCCGCGTCGCGCAGATCGACGCGCAGCTCGACCGCTGACGGCGTCGGCCGCCGAGCACGGGCAGGGCGACCGCCGAGCACGGGGCTGGCGACCGACCTCGCCGGATTCCGGGCGCTGACCCCGTGCTCGCGCGCAGGGGCGCGAATCCCCTGGGCCGTGCGAGCGCCGTCGGGCACGATGGACGGATGCCCGACGACGCCCGCCCCGGCCTGCGCGTGACGCCCGCCCTGGTCGTCCCGGAGGGTGAGCTGTCCTGGCGCTTCTCCCGGTCGTCCGGCCCGGGCGGCCAGGGCGTCAACACGACGGACTCGCGCGTCGAGCTGTCGTGGGACGTCACCCGGTCAGGCGCGCTGACCGAGGCCCAGCGGGCGCGGCTCGTCGACCGGCTCGGACGACGCCTCGTCGGCGGGGTCGTGACGGTCGTGGCGTCCGAGCACCGCGAGCAGCGGCGCAACCGGGACGCCGCGCGGGCGCGCCTCGCGGCGCTCCTGGCCGACGCGCTCGCACCACCCGGTCCGCCGCGGCGGGCGACGCGACCGACCCGAGGGTCCGTCGAGCGGCGCATCGGCGCGAAGAAGCGGCGCACCGACACCAAGCGTCTGCGCCGCCCGCCGCAGGACTGACCCGATACCGCGCGAGCACGACATGGGTGCCGTTCTCGGCGGGATGGCGACACTGATGTCGTGTTGGCGGGGCCGGGGCGGGTCAGAGGCGGCGCGCGAGCTCCGGGTAGTCGACGACCAGCCCGTCGGCGTCGACGGTGAGGTCGGCGGTGAAGTCCCGCGTGTCGCTCGTGTAGGTCACGACGCCATGTCCTGTCGCCGGGTCGAGCGGTGCCCGCGCCGCATAGACCTGGTCGCTGCGCAGCACCCGCAGCGACGGCAGCTCGACCCACGCCATGACGAGTTCGGTCTCGTCCTGCGGCGGTGCGTCCCCGAGCAGGCCGAGCCGCAGGATCGGCATGGTGTTCGTCACGGGGCACAGCGCGATGTCGCAGTCGAGCGCGCCGACCAGGGAGCCAGGGTCCTCGATCCCCGGCGCGGCCAGGCCGTCCGGCGCCACGCCGGAGACGCGCACGTCGGCGGACCACGCGCCGTCGGGCTCGCGGACGAGCTCGAGGTGCCGCGACCACCCGAGGCCGCGCACCGAGATGTCGAGGTCCTCGGTGACCCAGCCGGGGCCGGTCCGCAGGGCCCACGCCGTCGCGTACCCCGTCGCGCGCGACGTCCCGATCGCCGCCAGCCGGTCACCGTCGAACGTGACGGTGGCTGCCTCGAGGCGGTCCGGGTCGTCGTCCCAGCCCGCCCACGCGACGTGCCTCGTCAGTGCGCTCACGCCAGCCAGTCTGGGACGAAAAGGCGGTGCCCGCGCGGAGAGCGTGTGGCAGGGTCGCCGCCATGACCTCTCGCATCTCGCACACCACGTTCGACGCGCGCGACTCCTACGCGCAGTCCGTCTTCTGGGCCCAGGTCCTCGGGTACACCGACGTGCCCGGCGACCCCAACCTCCCCGGCCACGAGGAGTGCATGATCGTCCCGCCGGTCGACGCGACGACGCCCCACGAGAGCCGCGGCCACGTCCTGTTCGTCGAGGTGCCCGACGACAAGCAGCTCAAGAACCGCGTCCACCTCGACCTGCGGCCCACCGACCGGACGCGCGAGGAGGAGGTCGAGCGCGTGCTGGCGCTCGGTGCGACCCAGGTCGCCGACCGCCGCACGCCCGACGGCGGGGGCTGGGTCGTCCTCGCTGACCCGGAGGGCAACGAGTTTTGCATCCTGCGCAGCGACGCGGAGCTCGCCGCGGCCGCCGGCTGACACGTTCGCCGAGCACGACGCTGCGCGCTGCCGAACACGACCTGAGTGTCGTTCTCCGCGGGATAACGACACTCAGGTCGTGTTCGGCGGGACGGCGGACGGCGGGTCGGGTCAGGTGAGCGCCGCGCGGGCCGCGCGGGCGACGGCGGCCGCGAGCCGGTCGAGCGACGTCGAGTGCAGCCGCCACTGCTGCCAGTGCTGGGGCACGTCGACGGCGTGGGCGTCGTCGAAGCCGACCACCCGGCCGGCCCGCTCGGCCGTCGCGCTCTGCAGGTCGGGGAGCATGCCCCAGCCCATGCCGAGCTCGATCACCCGGCGGAACTCGTTCGACGCGGGGACGAAGTGGCGTGGCGGGTCGAGCGCCGGCCGGCCCGACCCGGCCCGCAGGCGCAGGTAGCGCTCCTGCAGGTCGTCCTTGCGGTCGAACGCGAGCACGGGTGCGCGGCCGAGCGCGGTGCGCGTGGGGCCGTCGGGGAACCAGCGCTCGACGAAGGCCGGGCTCGCCATCGGCCGGTAGCGCATCTGGCCGAGCAGCGTCGAGCGGCACCCGGGCACGGCCTCGGCGACCGACGACACCGCCGCGACGGCCGTCCCGTCGCGGAGGAGCCCGATCGAGTGCTCCTCGTCCTCGCGCAGCACGTCGAGCCGCGCCCACGCCGACGCCTCGACGAGAGCCGGCAGCGCCCAGGTCGTCATCGCGTCGCCGGAGACGACGAGCGTGATCTCGGGCAGCGGCTCGGTCGCGCGTGCGTCGTCGCCCTGCGCGCCGTCCGCGCGCCGCCCGGTGCCGCCGATGCCCAGCTCCGCGAGCACGTCCGCCTGCTGGAGCGCGAGGTGTCGCGCGTGCCGCACGAGCACCTGGCCTGGTGTGGTGAGCGTGGCAGGTCGGCCTCGCCGCACGAGCACCTGCCCGACGGCGGACTCGAGCGCGCGCATGCGCTGGCTCACCGCGGAGGGCGTGACGCCGAGCTCTCGCGCGGCGGCGTCGAACGTCCCCGTCGCGGCGATCGCCTCGAGCGCGCGGAGCTGATCGGGCTGCAGGTCGACCATGAGCACATCTTACGGAGGCTCAGAATCTTTCGCTGTACTTCATGAGTGCGGCTGCCTAGCGTGGACGACGTGCTCGCCTCGCTCTCGCCCCTCGCCGCCGGTCTCGCCGCCGGGCTCTCCCTCATCGTCGCCATCGGCGCGCAGAACGCGTTCGTCCTGCGGCAGGGGCTGCGTCGCGAGCACATCCTGCCGGTCGTCGTGGTCTGCGCCGTGTCCGACCTCGTGCTCATCGCCGCGGGCACGGCCGGTCTCGGAGCGCTCGTCACGGGCGCGCCCGCGCTGCTCACCGCCGTCCGGTGGGGCGGCGCCGCGTTCCTGCTGACCCTCGCCGCGCTGGCTGCCCGGCGAGCGCTGCGACCCAGCGGGCTCGACCCCACCTCGGGTGCCGGCGCGTCCTCGGCTCGCTCCGCCGTCGGGACGTCGCTCGCGCTCACGTGGCTCAACCCCCACGTCTACCTCGACACGGTCCTCCTGCTCGGTACGCTCGCGGCGGGCTACGCGGCCGCGCACGCCGGGGGAGCGGGCGCGCCCGGGCCCGACGCCGCACGCTGGCTCTTCGGTGCGGGCGCCATGGTCGCGAGCATCGTCTGGTTCACCGCGCTCGGCTTCGGCGCGCGGCTCCTCGCTCCCGTGTTCGCGCGTCCGGTCGCATGGCGCGTGCTCGACGGCGCGATCGCCGTCGTCATGGCGACGATCGGGGTGTCGCTGCTCCTCGGCACCTGAGCCCCTGCCGCCCGTGGCCTCGGGTCCTCACGCCTGGCGCGCGCCCGTCTGAGGCGTGCCGTCCCACCCTGAGGCGCCGGTGACCGCCCTGAGGCGCAGGCGACGTCGAACCGTGCCCGCTCGTCCGATGCGCCGCCGAACGCCTCAGGGCGAGCGTGAGGACGTCGGCCGGTGCCGGGCACGGCCCGGCCCCCCCACCCCGCTCTGACAGGAGGTTCCCATGCGTCCCCGTGATCGTGCGGTCCTGGCGGGCTCCGCCGCCGTCGTCCTGAGCGCGACCGCCGCGTGCGCGAGCGTCCCCGCGCCGGTCGACCCGTCGATCGCCGACGTCACGTACGTCGGCCTGCCCGCCGAGGGCGGTGACGTGCGTCCCCACGTCGGGCCCGACCGGCCCGGCATCGGGTACGCGCGCGGCGCGGAGGCGCAGACGCTCAACGTCGTGACGGTCGGCTCGAGCTCGTGCCCCCTGACTCCCGTCGACTACACGTGGGACGCGGAGGATCGGTCGATCACGTTCCGCTTCGGGCGCCGCGAGGGCACCGACCACCACCCGTGCACGCTCGACGTCGCGCCCTCGACGAGCGTCGTCCTGGTCCCGGGCCTCCCGCACGACGAGCCGGTGACCGTCGTGACGGACGGCGACGACGTCGTCCTGCCGGTCGCGCGGTGAGGCCCGTGCCGCTCAGGTGAGGTGGTCGAAGTCCCCGCGCACCCAGGCCGCGTGCCGCTCGGCGGACCGCAGGACGACCTCGCGCGCATCGGCAGGGATCACGCCGTCGAAGTTGTTGTAGAGCCGTTCGAACGGGCGGCGCGCGACGTGCTCGGCCACGCGCAGCACGACGGCGCCCGACAGCGGGATGCGGTTGGGGTAGGACCGCATGAAGCTCACCGACGTGCGGTCGGGGTTGGCGAAGATCGTGTCGCCCGACAGCAGCACGCCGCGGCCCTCCGCCCCGGCGGCCCAGTGCACGACGGCGCTCCCCGGGAAGTGCCCGCCCGGCTGCGACAGCACGACGCCGGGCAGCACCTCGCGCTCGCCGGTCCACGTCTCGATGACCGCGTCGGGGCGCGCGACCCAGTGGGCGTCGGCCTCGGCGACGAGCACGGGAACACCGCCGAGCGCGCGGCTCCACTCGACCTGCAGGCCGAACATGTGCGGGTGGCTCGCGGCGATCGCGACGACCGGGCCGAGCGCGCGCACCTGGGCGACGGCGTCGTCGTCGAGGTACCCCGGCGGGTCCCACAGCAGGTTGCCGGCCGGCGTGCGCACGACCTTGGACTGCTGCCCGATCCCCACGCTCGGCTCGCTCGACACGCCGAACAGGTCCGGCTCGAGCTCGGTCACCACGATGCGCTCGCCCGCCGCGGCGAGCTCCGCGAGCGTCGTCCAGGCCTGGCCGGTCTCGGGCACCCACTGGCGCTCGTCGGCGCAGATCGCGCACACGTCGGGTTGCGTCGCGTGCTCGACCGCGCACGTGCGGCAGATCCACCACGCCTCGGCGGCGGTGGCGGGGTCAGATGAGGCGGCGGGGGAGGCGAGCGGGGAGGGTGGCGTCGTCGTCATGGGAACGGTCTATCTCGTCCCGCCCACACCGGGGAAGGGTCGGGCGGCGGCGCGGCCGGTCCCGTGGTTGGCTCGCTCCGTGACCGGCCACGATCCCGACTTCCTCGGCGTCCCCGTCCCCCTGCCCCGCTCCGGCCGCGCGCTGCGCGAGCTGCCGTCCACCCACTTCACGGTCCAGCTCGACCCGGAGCGCCGGCTCGCGGCCGCGACCGTCGTCGACATCGACGGCGCGCTCCTGCGCGACGTCCCGCGCGACGACGACTGGCACCTCGACCCCCGGGTCCCGGCGTCCGAGCAGGCCGGCCCCGAGCTGTACGCCGCCAACGACCTGGACCGCGGGCACCTCGTGCGTCGGCGCGACCCGGTGTGGGGTGACGAGGCCACGGCGCGTCGCGCGAACACCGAGACCTTCGCCTACCCCAACGCGGCACCGCAGGCCGCGCGGTTCAACCAGTCGAAGGAGTTGTGGAACGGGCTCGAGGACCACGTGCTCGACCACGCCGAGGCCCAGCGGCAGCGGCTGGTCGTGCTCACCGGGCCGGTCCTCGCGCCCGACGACCCCGTGTACCGCGGCGTCGGCATCCCCCGGCTGTTCTGGAAGGTCGCCGCGTGGGCGCTCCCGCCCGGCGCCCCGGGAGGCGGGCCGCAGCTCGCCGCCACCGCGTTCGTGCTCGACCAGACCCCGCAGCTCGACGAGATCGACCTGCGCACCGCGGACGCGCGGGCGCTCGCGGCCGGCGAGGTCCCCCCGCTCGGCCCCTTCCGCACGTTCCAGGTCCCGGTCGCCGACGTCGAGACGCTGACCGGTCTGGACCTCGGCCCGCTCGTCGCGGCCGACGTGCTCCCGCCGACCGGCCCCGTGCCGTCGCCGGTCCCGCCGACCGGGCCGGAGCGTCGCGGGTGGACGGAGGTGCGGGTCCCCGCGGACGTCGTCGTGCGCTGACGTGCCCGACGCGGGACACACATCGGACGGGGTATCGGACGGGACGTCGGGCAGGGGACACGCGTGGGAACGCTTCCACCAGCGTGGCTCGGCGGGATAGCGTGGGTCCTCCGGGCACCGCCCGTCACCGCCGACACGGTCCACGCCCGGGAGATCGACATGTCCACCACGCTCGACGACGTCGCCGCGGCCGCCCGCGTCTCGCGGTCGACGGCGTCGCGCGTGATCCGTGGCGACGGCCCGGTCTCGGACGAGGCTCGCCGGGCGGTCCTCGCCGCGGTCGAACGGCTCGGGTACGTCCCGCACCCCGGGGCCCGGGCGCTCGCGAGCGGTCGGGGCGAGCGCATCGTCGTCGCCGTCGGGTCGCCGTCGGCCGACCTGCTCGCCGACCCCTACGTCGCGCGCGTCGTCGCGGCGGCGAGCCGCGCCGCCGACACGCAGGGCGTCGGCGTCGCGCTGCGCTGGCTCGGGCGCGACCCGCGCGACGAGCTGGAGCGCCTCGCGCGCGACCCGGGCGTGGGCGGCGTCCTGCTCGTCGACTACTCGGCCGACGTCCTCGCCCACGTCCCGCGCGACCTCGCGTCGCGCGTGGTGGCGATCGGTCCGGCCGACGGGCGCGTGCCGTCGTACGACGTCGACGCCGCGGCCGGGATCACCGCGCTCGTCGAGCACGTCCTCGCCGAGGGCCGCCGCGACGTCGTCATGCTCGCGGGGCCACGGTGGCTCCCCGGGACGCAGCGCGCCGTCGACGCGTACGACGCCGTCGTGCGCGCCGCCGGGCTCCCCGCGCGGGTGCTCGCCGCCGACCTCACGACGGCGGCCGGCGCGGACGCCGCGCGCGAGGCCCGCCGGCGCTGGCCGACGGCGGACGCGCTCGTCGCGATGAGCGACACCCTCGCGGTGGGCGCGTTGCGTGCGCTCGCGCAGGACGGCGTCCCCGTGCCCGACGACGTCGCCGTCACCGGGTTCGACGACCAGCCTTTCGCCGAGCAGGCCGGCCCCGGCCTGACGACGGCGACCCACCCTGTCGAGCAGATCGCCGCCGCCGCGACGGCGGCGCTCCTGGGACGCCGTCGCGACGGCGACGAGAGGTTCCCGTCCGTCGTCGTGCGGCGCGCGAGCACGTGACCTCGGCGACGGGTCAGCCGGAGTCGCCGTCGCCGTCGCGTGCCGTGGTGCGGCCGTTGCTGTCGCGGAGCGCGCGCGCCTGCTCGACGGCCTTCTCGCGCTTGGCCGCCTTCTTGTCGCTCGCGCGCGTGTCGCGCGGCGGGAGCTGGAGCTGCTCCTCGGCGGCGATGCCGCCCTGCAGCTCCCGGGAGCGCTCGAGCTCGGCGTCGAGCTCGGCCCCGAGCAGGAGGGCGAGGTTGGTGATCCACAGCCACAGCAGGAAGACGATGACGCCGGCGAGCGTGCCGTACGTCGCGCCGTAGCTGCTGAAGTTCGAGACGTAGAAGCCGAAGCCCGCGGAGGCGATCGCCCACACCACGATCGCGAGCAGCGCCCCCGGGCTGACCCAGCGGAACTTCGGCTGCTTCACGTTGGGCGTGAGGTGGTAGAGCAGGGCGATGACGATCACCACGAGCAGGAGCGCCACCGGCCACTTGGCGATCTGCCACACCGCGATCGCGGTGTCGCCCAGCCCGACGAGCTCGCCCACCTGGCGCGCGATCGGCCCGGAGAGCACGAGGCTCCCCACGACCAGTCCGGCGAGGAGCACGACGACCACGGTCACGCCGAGCATGATCGGCCGCAGCTTCCAGATCGGGCGACCCTCCTCGACCTCGTAGATGCGGTTCAGCGCACGGCCGAAGGCGTTCACGTAGCCGGACGCCGACCAGAGGGCCAGCACGAGACCGATGACGAGGGCGAGCCCTGCCCGCGGGGCATCGGCGGCGTTCTCGACGAGCGGCTCGACGATCCTCAGCGTGTCCTCCGGGACGATGCCCTCGACGCTCGACATGACCGAGTTCACTGCCTTCTCGCCGTCGCCGACGAGTCCCAGGATCGAGATGAGCGCCAGCAGCGCGGGCGCCGCAGCGAGCACCGCGTAGTACGTGAGCGCGGCGGCAAGGTCCGTGCACTGGTCGTCCATGAACTCGCGGACCGCGCCCTTGAACGCAAAGCCCCACGACGGTTTGCGCAGCTCGGTGGGCGAGCTCGGCTTGCGCTCGTCGTCGGGCGCGGGACGTTCGGTGCTGGCGGTCATGGCGGCCTCCTGGGTCCTCGTCACGACGAGTGCACGGCCGCCTCAGCCCTCGTCGGCGGTTCCGTCGGCCCTGTCCCGGACCACTCCCAGGCTCCGCGCGGCCCGACCAGCCCGCAAGCGGGGGCGCGTCCCGGAGCGCCGGCAGGCCTGGGCGGGATCGGTCAGCGGGCCGGCGCGGTGGACGACCGCTCGACGAGCGCGACGTCGATCCGTGTGACTCCAGCGAGCTCGTCGCCGGCTGGATCCTCACGGTCGTTCGTGCGCGGGTCGTCGTCGCTCGTGGCGGCCTGGCGCTCCTCGTGCCTCGGCTCGGGCGGGGCCGACGCCGGTCGCCGGGCGCGCCCGGTCGGACGACGGTCGATCGCGGCGAGCAGCCGGTCGGCCGCGGTCCGGCCCTTGAGCACGGTGTCCTGTGCGACCGTCGTGAGCGGCGGGTCGACGTACCGCGCGATCTCGGCGTCGTCGAACCCGACGACGGAGACGTCGTCGGGCACGCGCGTCCCGGCGGCCGCGAGCCCGCGCGCGATCCCCGCGGCGAGCACGTCCGCCGTCGCGAAGACCGCCGTCGCGCCGGGGTGCTCGGCCGCGAGGCGCCCCCCGGCCTCGAGACCGTCGTCGTAGGTCGTGTTCGCCGCAAGGACGTCCAGCACGACGGCGTCCCCCGCCGCCGCGGGCGCCGCGCCGCGGTGGGCGTCCGGGAGGGGGTGGGCGCCGTCGTCGTCCGCGAGCCCGAGCGCGGCGCGGAACCCGGCGAGGCGCTCGCGGACGACCTGGCTCGTGGTGCCGACCGGTCCGCAGAACACGACGCGCCGGTGCCCGAGCGACCGGAGGTGCTCGCCCGCGAGCCGGCCGCCCTCGAAGTCGTCGGCGCGCACGGTCGTCGTGCCGGGGGAGTCGACGTAGGTGTCGACCACGACCGCGGGGACGCCGCGGGGCAGGTCGAGCGTGGCGAGCTCGTCGTCGGTGAAGCCCATGACGACGATGCCGTCGAGGTCCCAGCGCTGCACCGAGTCGAGCACGTCGCGGTGGTGGGCGACGCCGCGCAGCATGAGGTGGTGGTCGCGCTCGCGCAGCCGGGCCTCGACGGCGCCCGCGACCGCGACGTCGTGCGGGCTGCCGAGCAGGCTGCCGCCGTCGGAGCGGTCGGGCAGGAGCAGCCCGACGAGGCGGGTGCGGCGCGCGGCGAGGCTCTGCGCGGGCCCGTTCGGGACGTAGCCGCGCTCGGAGACGATGCGCTCGACCGCGCGCGCGGTCGCGGGGGACACGCGGCCGAGGTTCCCGTTGACCACGTTGGACACCGTCATGACGGACACGCCTGCCTCGCGCGCGATGTCCTTGAGCGTGACGCGTGCCATCGTCGGCGGGCTCCTTCGTTCGTGGGCGCGGGCGGTCCGGGGTCGACGGTACGTCGTCGAGCGGCGTGGGGGCGCGGTGGTCTCGCACCGCCTGCGCGGGAGCCGTGACCAAGTCGTGACCACGGACTCCTTGACGGCTGAGCCTACGTGGATTTAGCGTTAAACGTGTAGCGCTAAACCTGAAGCGAAGCGGTCGACGGGATGCTCCGCCGGCTGCCCTGGGGCGGCGCGGGTACCGAACCACTCAGACCGCGGGCATCATAGGCCCCGGACGTCCTCAGCGAGGAGAGACGATGAAGTCAGCAACCAGGGTGGGCGCGTTCGCGCTCACCGGCGCCCTGTTCCTCACCCTGGGCGCCTGCAGCTCCGGTGGCGAGACCGACGACGGCGCCGGCGGTGCGGTCGAGATCGAGGTCCCGATCGACGCCGGCCTCGACGACGACGCGCGCGCCAAGTTCGACGAGCGCGTCGCGCAGTTCGAGGACGAGCACCCGGACATCGCCGTCACGGCCCGCGAGTACACGTGGGAGGGCACGACGTTCGCGACCGAGCTCGCCGGCGGCACGCTGCCCGACGTGTTCACCCTGCCCTTCACCGACGGTCGCGGCCTCATCGAGCGCGGGCAGATCGCGGACATCAGCGACCTCGTCGCGGAGCTCCCGTACGCGCAGGACTTCAACCCCAACGTCGCGCAGGCCGGTCAGGACGCGGACGGGAACATGTGGGCCGTGCCCATCGCCGCGCACAGCCAGGGCCTGCACTACAACCGGACCCTGTTCGAGCAGGCGGGGCTCGACCCCGACGCCCCGCCGACCACGTGGGACGAGGTGCGCACCGCGGCGAAGACCATCGCCGACACCACGGGCGTCGCGGGCTACGCGACCATGACGTCGGGCAACACGGGCGGCTGGATCCTCACGACGCTCGCCAACGCGCTCGGCGGCGGCATCCAGGAGTTCGACGGCGAGACCGCGACCGCGACGGTCGACACCCCGGAGGTCAAGGAGGCGCTCGAGTACCTCCACGCGCTGCGCTGGGAGGACAACTCCATGGGCGCGAACTTCCTCTACGACTGGGGCAGCATCAACCAGGACTTCGCCGCGGGTCAGATCGGCATGTACGTCTCGGGCGGCGGCAACTACGGCAACCTCTTCACGCAGAACGCGATGAACCCGGACGACTACGGCCTCACGGTGATCCCCCTCGCCGACGACGGTGGCGTCCTCGGCGGCGGCACGCTCGCGGCGGTGAGCGCGAAGGCCACGCCGGAGGAGCAGGCGGCGGCGGTCGAGTGGATCGACTTCTACTACATGGAGAAGCTCGCGGACGAGGACTCCGCGAGGCTCGACGCCGAGACCGCAGCCGCGAACGACCAGCCCGTCGGCGCACCCGAGCTGCCGGTGTTCGACCAGGCGACCTACGAGAAGTCGCGCACCTGGATCGCCGACTACGTCAACGTCCCGGTCGACCAGATGAGCTCCTACACGGACAACATCTTCGAGCAGCCGATCGTCCCGGAGCCCGCGCGCGCGACGCAGGAGATCTACGCGCTCCTCGACCCGGTGGTCCAGGCCGTGCTCACCGACCAGAACGCGGACATCGACGCGCTCGTCGGCCAGGCGCAGACCGAGGCCCAGGCGCTCCTCGACGCCGCCCAGGGCTGACGCCCTCCCGCCGAACCCGGGGTTGCGACACCCCGAGGCGCCGAACCCGCCCACATCCCCGGGTTCGGCGCCGCACCGGCCCGCAACCCCGGGTTCGGCACGTCCACTTCCACCCGCCCAGCCGTCCGTCTCACGGTCGAAGGAGATCGTCGTGCACCGAACCTGGCCCACCCCCACCCCCGCTGAGTGCATGAAAAATGCGCCCTCGAATCGTTCCGACCGCGACTATTTCATGCACTCAGCGGGGGTGGCGGCCGTCGTGGTCGCGGCGCTCGTCGGGACGGCGCTGGTCGCCGCGCCCGCGGCGGCGGCCCCGCTGCCGATCGAGCTCGAGGCGGAGGACGCGGTCCTCGCCGGGGGAGCGGGCGTCAACGACAACCACCTCGGGCACTCCGGGTCGGGCTTCGTCGACGGGTTCGTCATCGACCACACCGGTACCGCGAGCGTGACGTTCGCGCTCGACGTCCCGGAGGCGGGGGAGTACGGGCTCAACCTGCGGTACGCCAACGGCCTCGGCTCGGACATGACGCTCTCGCAGGTCGTCGTGCACGACGGCGTCGCGGAGGACCGGCAGGTCACCCTCCCCTCCGCGGTGGGCGCGTCGTGGAGCACGTGGTTCGTGCACCAGGAGGTCGTGTCGCTCGACGCGGGCGAGCAGCAGGTCGTCTACCGCTTCGACGCGGACGACACGGGCAACGTCAACCTCGACGCGATCGCGCTGACCACGGTCGGCGACCTCTCGACGCCCGGTGGCGGCGCGACCGAGCCCGGGTCCGAGCCCGGCGCCGGCCCGGACACCCGGTACGACGACGTCGCGCACGTCCTGCCGACCACGACGCCGCGCGCCGGCGAGGCCTACGAGGCCGAGGGCGCGTTCGTCGCGAACGGCGCGACCGTCGTCGGCGCTGCCGTGGACGCGGTGGACGGCGCCCCGGCCGGCACCGCGCTCGCGTCCGACGGGTCGGCAGGTGTGGACCTCTCGGCGGCCCGGGCGCGGCTCGTCGTCGCGGTCGACGCCGCGCGGTCGGGCGAGCAGACCGTCACCTTCCGCTACCGCAACGCCATGGGCACGGACCAGGACGCCGTGGTCCTCGTCGACGGGCAGCCGCTCGGTCGCCTGGCCCTGCCGGCGAGCGAGCGGTGGCGCGACGTCGCCGTGACGCTCCCGCTGCGCGCCGGATTGGGCAGCGTCGAGCTGCGCCGTACGGTCACTGACCCGGCGGACCCGGCGAGTCCGGCAGCCGGAGCGGGCGACGCGCCGGACCAGGGCGACGCTGCGCCGTCGGGCCTCGTCCTTGACCGGGTGACGCTCCAGCGCGGCGAACCGTTCGCCGAGCGCGGCGCGACGACGCCCGCGACGACGTACGAGGCCGAGCACAACCGCACCACCGGTGACGTGCTCGCACCCAGCCGGGATTTCCGCACGCTCGCGGCCGAGGCGTCAGGTCGCCAGGCCGTCACGCTCGACCGAGCCGGCGAGCACGTCGGGTGGACCCTCACGGAGCCGGCGAACGCGCTCGTCGTGCGCGCGTCGGTCCCGGACACGGCGGACGGTGCGGGCCAGGACGGGTCGCTCGGGGTCTACGCGGACGGTCGGAAGATCGCCGATGTCGACGTCACCTCCCGGTACTCGCACGTCTACGGCGGCTACCCGTACGGCAACGACCCGACCCAGGGCGGGGAACAGCGGTTCTTCGACGAGACACGCGTGCTGCTGCCGCGCGAGCTGACGGCCGGCACCACGCTGCGCCTCGTGCGCGACGACGCCTCCGCCGACCTCCCGTACACCGTCGACCTCGTGGAGACCGAGGTCGCCCCGGCGGCCGCCACGGCCCCGGCCGGATTCGTCGACGTGCGCGACCACGGGGCCACCGACGACGCCCCCGCCGACGACGCGGCGACCGCGACCGACGACACCGCCGCCTTCGTGGCCGCCGTCGCCGCGGCGCGCGAGGCCGGGACGGGCGTGTGGGTCCCGCCGGGCCGCTTCACGCTCACCGACCGGGTGCGCGTGCACGACGTGACGATCCGCGGTGCGGGCCCCTGGTACTCCGTGATCGCCGGGCGCGACGGCAAGGGCGGGTTCTACGCGCAGGGCTCGGGCGTGACGATCGCCGACCTCATGATCGACGGTGACGTCCGGTACCGCGACGACGCCCGGTTCGACGCGGCCCTGGAGGGCAGCTTCGGCCAGGGCTCGCTGCTCCAGAACGTCTGGGCGAGCCACACCAAGGTCGGCCTGTGGGCCGACTCCGGCACCGACGGGCTGTACGCGCTCGGCCTCCGCGTCCGCGACACGTTCGCCGACGGCATCCACCTGCACGGCCGGGTCCAGGACACGCGCGTCGAGCACGCTACGGTGCGCAACACCGGCGACGACGCGATGGCCATGTGGTCCTCCGGCGGCGCGGTGACGCGCTCGTCGTTCGTCCGCAGCACGGTGACGAGCCCGCTGCTCGGCAACGGTGCGGCGATCTACGGCGGCGACTCCAACCGGGTGTCGGGTCTCGTCGTGCGCGACACGCTCACCGCCGCGGCGGGCGTCGCCGTGAGCACGCGCTTCAACCCGGTGCCGTTCTCCGGG
This sequence comes from Cellulosimicrobium sp. BMG9.22, assembly GCF_059159975.1. Classification (NCBI taxonomy): domain Bacteria; kingdom Bacillati; phylum Actinomycetota; class Actinomycetes; order Micrococcales; family Promicromonosporaceae; genus Cellulosimicrobium; species Cellulosimicrobium sp. BMG9.22. The sequence goes on from NZ_JBZGBY010000006.1 coordinate 14,413, forward strand.
ACCACGGTCGTCGAGGACAGCACGCTGATCCGCACCGGCGGCTGGGAGCCGAACTGGAGCACGTCGTTCGGCGGCATCTGGGTGTTCGCGGACACGAGCCACATCACGACGCCCGTCGTGATCCGCGGCACCGAGATCCTCGACTCCACGTACGAGGGACTGCTCGTCAGCGGCGGTCACTGGGTCAACGACCTGCGCGTCAGCGGCACGACCATCGAGCGCACGGGTTCCTACGGCGTCGCCGCGCGCCTCGGTGGCGACCACCGGTTCTCCGACGTCCGCGTCTCGGGCGTCACGTCGCAGCCCGACGGCGACCACCACCTGTGGGGCACGGTCCACGACGAGGGCGGGAACTACGGCCTCCTCGAGGATCCGCCCGCGACGTGCTCCGTCGACGCGCGCACCGTGACCCTCGGCCGCACGACGCTCACGACCGTCCGCCTCACGAACACGGGCGACGAACCGCTGCCCGGCGGCGAGCTCGCGTGGTACCTCCCGGCGGGGGAGGTCGCGGCGAGGGGCGTCGGCGCCGCCGTCGCGCAGGACGGCACGCGCGTCACCGCGTCGGGCTGGGCCGACCTGCTCCCCGGGCGCAGCACGTCCTTCGCCGTGCTCGGCACGACGCACGTCCCCGCGCTCGGCGCGGTCCGGCCGGTCGACGCCGCGACGCTCGACGGCGTCGCGTGCGAGGTGGCGCGCTCGTGACCTGACCAGCCGCCGCACCCCTCCGCCGTCTCGCCGAGCCCGGGGTTGCAGCAACCCCAGGTGCCGAATCCACCCGTATCCCCGGGTTCGGCACCGGCACTCGACCCAGCACCGACAGGAACCGCCGCACATGACCTTCCCGCCCCGCATCCCGACCAGCCCCGTCGCCCGCCCCGAGGCGACGGTCCGGGGCGACCGGTTCCGGATCACGGTGCTCGCCGACGGGCTCGTGCGCCTCGAGCGCGCCGAGGACGGCGTGTTCGAGGACCGCGCGTCCGCGTTCGCGCTGCACCGTGACCTGCCGGTCCCGGACTTCCGGGTGACGGAGCACGACGGCGGGATCGAGGTCGTCACGGACCGCCTGCGTCTGCGGTACGACGGCGGCCCGTTCACGGCGAGCGGGCTGAGCGTCGAGCTGCGCGGTGCGCACTCGGCGTACCACGGGGTGTGGCGGTACGGGCAGAGCGGGCCGGGCGTCCCGGCGACGGCCGCGCCGGTGGAGCCCGACGCCGTCGGGAACGGGCCGGGCAACCTCGGCGGGACGGCGCGCACGCTCGACGAGGCGGACGGCGCGGTGCCGCTCGGGCCGGGCGTCGTGTCGCGCGACGGCTGGGCCGTGCTCGACGACTCCGCGAGCCTCGTCCTGGACGACGACGGCTGGGTCGCCCCGCGCGACGGGTCGCGCCAGGACCTGTACGTCTTCGCGTACGGGCACGACTACCGCGCGGCGCTGCGCGCGTTCTACGCGGTGTCCGGACCGCAGCCTGTCCTGCCGCGGTACGCGCTCGGCACGTGGTGGAGCAGGTTCCACCGGTACTCCGCCGACACCTACGCCGACCTGCTGCAGCGCTTCCGGCAGGAGGGCGTGCCCCTGTCGGTCGCCGTGCTCGACATGGACTGGCACCTCACGGACGTCGACCCGCGCCACGGCAGCGGCTGGACGGGCTACTCCTGGAACCGCGAGCTGTTCCCCGACCCGGCCGCGTTCCTGCGGTCGCTGCACGACGACGGCCTGCGCGTCACGCTCAACGTGCACCCCGCGGACGGGGTCCGGGCGTTCGAGGACGCCTACCCGGCGATGGCCGCGGCGCTCGGCCGCGACGCCGAGGCGGGCGACCCGATCGCGTTCGACGCGACGGACCGCGACTTCCTGCGCGCGTACGTCGAGGTGCTGCACCGCGGCCTCGAGCGCGACGGCGTCGACTTCTGGTGGGTCGACTGGCAGCAGGGCGGCGTCTCGCGCGTGCCGGGCGTGGACCCGCTGTGGATGCTCAACCACGTCCACTACCTCGACAACGACGGCGCGGCGTCCCGGGCCGCCGCGGGCCGCACCACGCGCGCGCTCACGTTCTCCCGGTACGCCGGGCCGGGGAGCCACCGCTACCCCGTCGGGTTCTCGGGCGATTCCGTCATCTCCTGGGAGTCGCTCGACTTCCAGCCCTACTTCACCGCGACCGCGAGCAACGTCGGGTACGGGTGGTGGAGCCACGACGTCGGCGGCCACATGCACGGCATCAAGGACGACGAGCTCGCGACCCGCTGGGTGCAGTACGGCGTGTTCTCACCGATCCTGCGCCTGCACTCCGCGGGCAACCCGTTCACGCGCAAGGAGCCGTGGACCTTCGGCCCCGAGGCCCGCGACGCGCAGGTCGCCGCGCTGCGCCTGCGGCACCGGCTCCTGCCGTACCTCCACACCATGAACATCCGCGCCGCGCGTGAGGGTGCGCCGCTCGTGCAGCCGCTCTACCACGAGTGGCCCGAGCACTCGGAGGCCTACGCCGCGCGCAACCAGTACCTCTTCGGGTCGCAGCTGCTCGTCGCGCCGATCACGACGCCGGCGGACCGCGAGGCGGGCGTCGCCGGCGTCCGAGCGTGGCTGCCCGAGGGGACGTGGGTCGACCTGCTCGACGGCCTCGTCTACGACGGCGGCCGCGAGACGTGGCTGCACCGCGACCTGGCCTCGATCCCCGTGCTGGCGCGGAGCGGCGCGATCGTGCCGCTCGATGGTGCGGCGGTGCCCGGCAACGGCGTCGCCAACCCGGAGCACCTGGAGGTGCTCGTGGTCGTCGGGTCCGACGGCGCGTTCGACCTCGTCGAGGACGCCGAGGGCCTCCCGGTGGGTGCGGACGGCGGGGCGACGCCTGAGACCACGGCGGTGCCCGGCGCCCCCGCAGAGGCGCGGACCCCGGTGACGTTCGACCAGGCGGCGGGGCGCGTCGTCGTCGGGCCGGTCGAGGGGGACGAGCGCGTGGTTCCTGCGCGACGGCGCTGGACGCTCACGTTCCCGGCGCTCGCTGCCGACGGCGACGGCGTCGCCGGGCAGTCGGGGCCGACCGGGCGCGAAGGGCCGGTCGTGACCGTCGACGGCGCCGAGGTGGCCGCGGTCGTCGAGCGGGACCACCGCGGGCTGCACGTCACGGTCGAGGCCGTCGCGCCGTCGTCGTGCGTGGTGGTCGAGCTCGGCCGCACGCCGCGCCTGGCGGACAACGACGTCGCCGCACGCGTGTTCGCGACGCTCGACCGCGCCCAGGTCGCGTACGACGTGAAGGAGCGCGCCCACCGCGTGCTCACCGCGGACCGGCCGCTGGCCGTGCGGGTGTCCCACCTGCAGGCCCTGGGCCTGCCGCGAGCGCTGGAGTCCGCGCTCACCGAGATCCTCCTGGCCCGCGCGCCAGGTCACGTCGTCACCGGCGGGGACGTCCTCACCGGCTGGTCGGAAGCCGTCCGACCGGCCTGAGGGTCCACCAGGGTGCCGCGCTGTTCGTGCTGGGGCGGCGCGGCACCCAGGACGCGTCCCGATGCGCGGTCGGTTGCCGCACGACGAGGGGAGGAGTCAGCCCACCGCCTGCCGGACCAGCTCGGTGAAGGTCTTCCACGCCTCCTCGGTCGGCTCGATCAGGGCGAACGACGTCGGCCACAGGCCGCTCGGGTCGTCGAGGTTCGCCTGCACGCTGAACCCGATGGTCGAGTACCGCTCCTTGTCCGTCTGCCCGCTGCGGAAGAAGCACACGACCTTTCCCTTCTTGGCATAGCCCGGCTGCCCGTAATACAGCTTGGGTGCCAGCACGGGGGCGACTGTGGTCACGATCGCGTGCACGCGCTCGGCCAGCGCTCGGTCCGCCTCGGGCATCTCGGCGATCTTCGCCAGTACGTCGGCCTCGTCGGCCGCCGCCTTCTCCGCGCCACGACCACGACGCGCCTCGGACCTCAGCTCCGCCGCCCGCTCCTTGACCGCCGCCCGCTCCAGCTCGGACAGGCCCTCCGTCGTTCCCGTCATGGAAGCTCCTCGTCTCGCACTCGTGTGGTCGACTCCACGCTAGGGACGTCGGGCGAGCGACGCTTCTCGATTCCTGACCGACCGGGTGCCGCGCCGTCCGTCAGGACGGCGTGGCACCCGGGGTCGTGCGGGCCCGGACCTCGAGCTCGAGCTCGACGCGCAGGTGAACCTGTTCGTTCGCAACCCTTGACACGCCGAAGTCGCAGTGCCCTAGGTTCGGCGCGACGCGCGCGACAGGGCGCCACGACATCGGGGGACACCACATGGCATCGGCGAGCGACGACCTCGAACCGGCGGGCTACGCCGAGCTGCTGACCGACCTCAAGGCGCGCGTGCGCGCGACCCAGTTCCGCGCTGCGCGCGCCGCGAACACCGAGGTGCTGCGCCTGTACTGGTCGATCGGTCGTGACATCCTCGAGCGCCAGCGGACCGCGGGCTGGGGGTCCAAGGTCGTGACCCGGCTCGCTGCTGACCTGCAGCGGGAGTTTCCCGAGCAGCGAGGCTGGTCGCCCTCGAACCTGAAGAACATGCGCAGGGTCGCCGAGGTCTGGCCCACGCTCGAGGAGTTCGGCCAACGTCCCGTTGGCCGATTGCCCTGGGGCCACGTCATCACCCTCCTCGAACGGCTCACCACCCGGGATGAGCGCGACTGGTACGCAGCGGAGGCCGCTGAGAACGGCTGGACCCGCCCCGTGCTCGAGCATCAGATCAAGTTCCGGCTGCGCGACGCGCTCGGTGCCGCACCGACGAACTTCACGGCGGCGCTCGACGCCGCAGACTCCGAACTGGCGCAGGCGATGGTCAAGGACCCCTACGTCTTCGAGCACCTGGGCCTCGTGAAGAAGCGCGTCGAGCGCGAGGTCGAGCAGGCCCTCATGGATCGCCTCCAGGACACGATGCTCGAGCTCGGCCGTGGCATGGCGTTCGTCGGCCGTCAGGTCCGTCTCACGGTCCCCGACGACGTGACCGACGAGGTGGACGAGTTCTACGTCGACCTGCTCTTCTTCCACGTCGAGCAGCTGCGCTACGTCGTGGTCGAGCTGAAGATCGGCACGTTCGAGCCCGGTCACCTCGGCCAGCTCGGCACCTACGTCGCGATCGTCGACGACCAGTACCGCCGTCCGGAGATCCACGCCCCGACCGTGGGGATCTTGCTGTGCACCGGCAAGAGATCTCCGAGCGTCCGATACGCGCTCGCCGCCACCGCCGCTCCGCTCGCCGTCGCCGACTACCGCGGTCTGCCCGACGACGCTCGGGCCGCACTCCCGACCGCGGCAGAGCTCCAGGCCGTCGTCGCGGACGAGCTCGAGCAGCACCCTGGACCGTGACCGGCCTGTCCGGTCGGGACGGTCAGGCGCGGCCGGTGCGTTCGAGGACGCCCCGGACGTAGGCGGCCTGTCCGGCGTGCTCGAGGCTGTCGACCGCGACGCTCACGAGCCGGACGCCGAGCGTGACCGGCGGGTCCCACGCGTCGTCGACGACGCGGTCGAGGTCGGCGTCGGTGAGCGCCGCGAGCACGTCGTGCGACTCGACCTGCACCGCGTGGACGTAGCCCAGGAGCAGGTCACCGCCCGCGCGGACCCGCCCGACGTCGTCGGCGGACTGGCCGTAGCCGGTCGCGTCGTCGTCGAACGGCAGATCGAACCGGCGAGCCCAGCCGTCGCGCGTCCACACCGTCTCGCGCCCGACGGCGGCCGCGACCTGCGCGTCCTGGCTGCGCGCGAGGTGCCACGCGAGCCACGCGATCGTGTTGGCCGCCGGGTCGAGGCGCACGGCGAGCGCGTCGTCGTCGAGCCCGTCGACGGCGCGCGTCACCGCCGGCCCGATCCGTCCGAACAGGTCCTCCAGCACCGCCACGCCGTCCATGTACGTCCCTCGCCCTCTCTCGGTGACCTCCGAGCAGCCTGCGTCGGGACGCGTCGCCGCGCGACCGCAGGGGTCCTCGAGCCGGTCGTGGAACCGACGACGTCAGCCGAGCGTCACGACGACGGTCCCCGCCTTGTGCGCGTGCTCGACGTGCCGGTGCGCCTCGGCGATCCGGTCGAGCGGGTACGCGGCGTCGACGACGGCGCGCAGCGCCCCGGAGCGGCCCAGGACGAGGGCTTCGCGCAGGGTCGCGCGCTGCTGTTCGGTCGGTCGCAGCCCGGTGAACGCCACGACGCCGCGTCGGCCGCGCGCTCGTCGGCCCGTCCACAGCGTGCGCCACAGGATCGGCACCGACGGGTCGGTCGTGAGGTAGACGCCGTCGGCGGTGAGGAGTTGACGGCACCGGCGGTACGAGAGCGCGCCCGCGACGTCGAACACGATGTCGTAGCGCTCTTCGGCGGTCGTCACGTCCGTCGTCGTGCGGTCGACCGCCTCCTTCGCGCCGAGCTCGCGCACGAGGTCGAGCCCGCGCGGTCCGCTCACCGCCGTCACGTGCGCGCCGGCGTGGGCTGCGAGCTGGACCGCCGCGGTGCCCACGCATCCGGACGCCCCGATGACGAGCACTGCCGCTCCGGGGCGCAGGCGCGCGTGGTCGGTGAGGAACGGCAGCGCGGTGAGCGGACCCGCGGCGAGGACCGCGGCGTCGACGTCGGTGAGCGCGGCGGGCGTCGGCACGACGGCGCCGCCCGCCGGGACGACGACGAGCTCGGCGTGCGCGCCCGCGCCCATCCGGGTGAGCGCGGTGACCCGGTCGCCGACGGCGAACTCCGTCACCTCCGGGCCGACCGCGACCACCTCGCCCGCGACCTCGCCGCCGAGGACGGGGTAGCGCGGGCGTCGCAGACCGAACGCGAGCCGCGCGAACCATGGCGTGCCCGCACGCGCGGCGACCCCGGCAGCGGCGAGCGTGCTCGCCCGGTTGCGCACGAGCAGGTCGCGCACGCCGGGCACCGGGTCCGGGACGTCCTCGACGTGCACGGCGTCGGGTGGCCCGTAGGTCCTGGAGACTGCGGCTCTCATCGTGCTCACCTCTCGTCGCGGTCGGCGGCGCTGCCGCCGTCGTCCGGGTACCCGAAGACCTCGTCGAGCGGCGCGCCGAGCGCGCGGGCGATGAGGAACGCCGTCTCGAGCGACGGCGAGTAGCGACCCTGCTCGATCGCGATGACGGTCTGGCGCGTGACGCCGACGCGTTCCGCCAGCTCGGCCTGCGTCATCTCCCCGCGCGCGAAGCGCAGCGCGCGGATCGCGTTGGTGACGCGTGTCGGCTTGCCGCCCACGTCAGGCCCCCCGGCGGTAGGCGACGATCGTGACGACCGACGACGTCACGGCCATGAGCACGAAGCCGAGATAGATCGTGTTGGCGATCCAGAAGCTGTCGGCCTCGACGAGAGCGAGAGCGAGCGCACCGAGCGCCCCCGCCACGACGCCCCACTGCCCGGCGACGGTGCCGCGGCGCGCGAGCTCGCGGTCGCGCTCGTCGCTGCGATCGCTCTCGCTCGGGCGGACCGTCTCCACCACGACGCGGACGACGATCGCGGCGACGATCGCCGCCCCGATCGACCACAGCAGCGGGGCGACGTACGCGACCTCAGCGAGCGCCCCGACGTCGGCCCGCGACAGGATCACCGCGACGTACGCGGCGTACACGACGACGCTCACGACGAGGTAGACCCACGTGCCCTTCTCCTCGTACGACATGGCGCCTCCCGATCGATGTCAAACATCTGTGACATCGCCAACGTAAAGCGAGCCGGACAGCATGTCAAGAGTTCTTGACATCGGTCATCACGGGCGCGTGCCGAACCCGGGGATAGGGGTCTTTTCGGCCCCTGGATGACGCACAACCCCGGGTTCGGCGGCCAGGGCGGCGCCGGACCGGCCGTGCACCGGGCGGTTAGCGTGGTCCCGTTCCCCGCGCGCCGACCCGGGCGCTGCGCCGCGGTCGCCGGAGGTGTCGATGGGCTTCCCGTTCAACCTGACCGAGGAGCAGATCCTCTCGCTCATCGTCGTGGGCACGCTCGCGGTCGTTGCCATCGTCGGGGTCAACGCCCTCGCGCCGAAGGCCGGGGTCGCGGCGCCGCTCGTGCTCGTGCTCGTCGGCGTCGGCGTGAGCTTCGTGCCCGCCGTGCCCGAGATCGAGTTCGAGCCGGAGTGGATCCTCGCGGGGATCCTCCCGCCGCTGCTGTACTCCGCGGCGGTGGGCCTGCCGACCATGGACTTCCGCCGGGACTTCACCGCGATCAGCGGGCTGTCGGTCGTGCTCGTCGTGATCAGCGCCGTGCTGCTCGGGTTTCTCTTCACCTGGCTGATCCCCGGCATCCCGCTCGCCGCGGGCATCGCGCTCGGCGCCATCGTCAGCCCGACGGACGCCGTCGCGACGTCGATCGTCAAACGGCTCGGGGCGTCGCCACGCGTCGTCACGCTCCTCGAGGGCGAGAGCCTGCTCAACGACGCGTCCGCGCTGGTCCTCCTGCGCTCGGCCATCGCGGGGATCGCCGTGGCCGTCGGCAGCGCAGGTGCCCCGGCGAGCGTCTCGGTGTGGTCCGTCGCGGGGGACTTCGTGTTCGCGGTCGTCGTCGCGGTCGTGATCGGGTTCGTCGTCGGGTTCCTCGGGCTCTTCGTCCGCAGACGCCTCGCCAGCGCCGCGCTGGGCACCGCCGTCTCGTTCGTCGTCCCGTTCATCGCGTACCTGCCCGCGGAGGAGCTGGGCGCCTCGGGCCTCGTCGCGGTCGTGACCGCCGGCCTCGTCACCGGCAACGGCGCCGCCAGGTACCTGCGGCCGCAGCACCGCATCGCCGAGGAGTCGAACTGGCGCACCGTCGAGCTGATCCTCGAGGGCGGCGTCTTCCTCCTCATGGGCCTCGAGCTGTTCGCGCTCCTCACCGACGTGCAAGAGGCGCACGGCAGCGTGTGGGGCGCGATCGGCATCGCGGCGCTCGCGGCCGTCATCGTGCTGCTCGTGCGCTCGGCGTACGTGGCGACGCTCCTGCGGTCCCTCGCGCGTCGCGCCCGGCGCGGGGAGTCGATGCGCGGCGTGATCGAGGGGATGCAGGAGAAGTTCGACGCGCGGTTCGGCCCGGCGGACGCGCCGCGCACGACCTACGAGCCGGCGGGGCGGCACCTCGACGGGGCGCGTACCGGCGGGCCGAAGCAGGTCCCCGAGGCGCGCGTCGGTCGTATCCGCTCGTCGCTGCGCCGCCGGGCCGCCGACATCGACTACCTCACCGCCGAGCCCCTCGGATGGCGCGAGGGCACGCTGCTCGTCTGGGCCGGGATGCGCGGCGTCGTGACGCTCGCGGCGGCCCAGACGCTCCCGCTCGACACGCCGCAGCGCTCGTTCCTCATCCTGGTGGCGTTCGCGGTCGCGGCGGGCACGCTCGTCGTCCAGGGCGGGACGCTCCCGTGGGTCGTGCGGTGGCTCGGTCTCTCGGGCGGTCACACGCGCGCGGACGAGGACCGCGGCGCCGTGCGCACCGAGCTCGACGCCGCTGCGGTCGCCGTGGTCGACGCGCCTGACCTGCGGCGTCCCGACGGGACCACGTACGACGGCGACGTCGTCGCCCGGGTGCGACGCGACGTCGTGCGCGAGCTCGAGAACCGGGACACCGACGCGGCCACCTCGGCGGAGCTGTTCGCGCAGTACAAGGAGTTGCGGCTGCGCGCGCTCGACGCCCAGCGCACGGCGCTGCTCGACGCGCGCTCGTCCGGTGCATACAGCTCGCAGGCGTTGCGCCACGCGCTCGACCTCCTCGACGCCCAGCAGATCGACCTCGAGCTGCGGCGCGGCCCCTACGTCCCGGGCGACGACGACTGAGCACGCCTTTCTGCAAGGTAAGGAATTGGAAGCAAGGTAAGGTAGTGGAATGGCCACCGCAACCGTCACCTCCAAAGGACAGATCACGATCCCGGTCTCCGTCCGGAGGGCACTCGGGCTCCGCGCGGGCGACCGGGTGGACTTCGTCGAGCTTCCCGACGGAAGTGTCGAGATCGTCCCGGCTACGCGGACCGTCAGGTCGCTCAAGGGGTTCTTCGGCGAGCCTCCCCGGCGCGCGGTGAGCCTCGAGCAGATGGACGCCGCGGTCGCGGCGGGAGCCGTGGAGTCCGCCGACGCGTCGGTCCAGGAGCCGGCTCCGTGATCGGTCTCGACACGAACGTGCTCGTGCGGTACGTCGTGCGCGACGACGAGGCGCAGACCGCGCTCGCCGACGATCTGATCGACGGCCTCCCACCCGACGAGCCCGGGTTCGTCCCGCTCGTCGTCCTCGTCGAGTGCTGGTGGGTGCTCGGGCGCGCGTACGGCATCCCCGTCGACAGGCGGCGCGCGTTCGTCGAGACCCTCCTGGTCACGCAGGAGCTCCGGGTCGAACGGTCCGACACCGTTCGTGCCGCCCTCCGGCGCACGCGCGACGGCGCCGACTTCGCCGACGCCGTGATCGCGCAGACCGCTGCGGAGGCGGGTTGCGGCTCGATCGTGACCTTCGACCGCAAGGCCGCCCGTCATGCCGGGATGCGGCTCCTTGTCGCCGGGCGTGCGCATCGGCCCTGACCGCGGGAGTCACACGTCGGCGGCGGCGAGCATGCCGTCGGGCCCCGACGTCGTGTGCGGTGCGGTCAGCACCGTCAGCGCCGTCAGGCGCCGGTGCAGCAGGCGGCGGTCGCCCTCCCGGTCGACGAGCGCGAGCGCGGCGCGCAGCTCGTCGGCGGCCTCGGCGGGACGTCCCGCGCGTGAGTGGAGCTCGGCCCGGAGCGCGGGCAGGAGGTGGTACCCGGTGAGGGCCGGGTCCTTCGCCACCTCGTCGACGGCGGCGAGCCCCGGGGCCGGGCCGTGCACCTCCGCGACGGCCACCGCCCGGTTGAGGGCGACGACCGGCGACCTGGTCATCGCGACGAGCACGTCGTACAGGCCGAGGATCTCGGACCAGTCGGCGACAGGGTCGTCGCTCCCGCGGGCGTGGATCGCCGCGATCGCCGCCTGCACCTGGTACGGGCCGGGGCTGCCCGCGGCGAGCGCGGCGTCGAGCGCGCGCAGCCCCTCGTCGATCTCGTCGTGCTTCCACCGGGTGCGGTCCTGCTCCGCGAGCGTCCGCGCGACGCCGTCGGGTCCGGTCCGCTCGTCGCGGCGGGCGTGCTGGAGCAGCAGCAGCGCGAGCAGCCCACGGGCTTCCGGCTCGTCGTCGAGCAGCCGCGCGGCCAGCCGTGCGAGCCGGACGGCGTCGTCCGCCAGGGCGCGTCGGTCCGCCGAGCCGACGGCCTCGTCCGCGGGCTCCGCCCAGGCGTCGTACCCCTCGGTGAACAGCACGTAGAGCACGGTCAGCACCCCGGAGACGCGTTCGGCGCGCAGCTCCGGGGGCGGGACGCGGAAGGCGATGCCGGTCGCGCGGATGCGCTTCTTCGCCCGTACCAGCCGCTGCGCCATCGTCGGTTCGGGGACGAGGAACGTACGCGCCACCTGGGCCGTCGTCATGCCGACCAGCGACCGCAGCGTCAGCGCGACCCGCGACTCGGCGGGCAGCGCCGGGTGGCAGCACGTGAACAGCAGGCGCAGCAGGTCCCCGTCCGGGTCGTCGAGCCGCCACCGGTCGTCGTCCAGGGCGTCCGCGACCTCCTCGGGGACCGGGTCCCCGGTGGGGCCGACGCCGTGCGGCCCCGCGACCACCCGTTCGGCGAGCCGCCCCGCCGTGGTGGTCCGGTCCGCCTCGACCCGACGCCGTCGGAGCACGTCGATCGCGTGGCGGCGGGCGGTGGTCGTCAGCCAGGCACCGGGTCGCTCCGGGACGCCGTCGCGCTGCCAGGTGCGCAGCGCCGTCGCGAACGCCTCCTGCGTGGACTCCTCGGCGAGGTCGAGGTCGCCGGTGCTGCGCGCGACGGCGCCGAGGACGCGTCCCCACTCCGTGCGGAAGGCGTCCTCGACGGCGTCGCTCGGGCTCGTCACCGGTGCCGTTGCCTCACGCCTCGTCGAGGTTCAGGGGCCAGACCGGCCGCAGCTCGATCGCCCCGCCGTGCGCCATCGGGTGCTCGGACGCGATGGCGATCGCGGTGTCCAGGTCGTCGGCCTCGATGACGTCGAAACCGCCGATCGCCTCCTTCGTCTCGGAGAACGGGCCGTCCGTGACGAGGACCCGGCCGCCGCGCACCCGCACGCCCACCGCGTCGGCCGGCGGCCGCAGCCGGTCGCCCAGGACCGCCGCACCGCTGCCGTAGTGGCGCTCGACCCACTGCTCGATCGCGGGCGCTCCCTCGGCGTCCTCCGGGCGCAGGTCCGGGTCCTCCGGCGTGCTCAGCACCAGCATCAGGTAGCGCATCAGGACTCCTCCGTCCACGTCGTGGCGGGCCGACGGAAGACCATCGGCCCGAAGAACGCCACGTCGGCGGCCTCGATGCCGTCGCCGACGCTGCGCCCGTCACGGTACCGGGCGCCGTCCGCCCACCGCTGCGGGCGGTCGGCCTGAAGGATCGTGTCCAGAAAGCTCATCGTGCCTCCTCCTCGGGTACGGCCCGGTCGGCCGTACACCAGGACGACGAAGACCGACCGCCGAGATCGACACACCGTGCGCAGGAGCTTCGTGAGCTCGCCGGCGAGCGCGCTGGTCCGACGACGTCAGTCCCGGGCGGCCGGCGCGAGCGGCGGAGAGCTCAGGCAGAACGGATGGCCCTCCGGGTCGGCATAGACGCGGAAGAGGTCGTCGGGGTGGCCCTCCTCCTCCGGCGTCCCCGTGAGCGGCCGCGCGCCGCACGCGAGGGCGTGGTCGTGCGCCGTCGCGAGGTCGGGGACGTCGAGATCGACGTGCACGCGGGCGCCTCCCGGCCAGGGTGGGACGTCGGCGCCGGACCGCTGGAAGGCGAGGCGCGACACCCCGCCGGGGATCTGGAGCGAGAGCCAGTCGTCGCCGTCCGGGTCGGCCTCCTCGTGCCCGGGCGTGTAGGACCACCCCGTGAGGCGGCGGTAGAACTCGGCGAGCGCGCGCGGGTCGCGCGCGTCGACGGTCGCGTTGCGGAATCCCAGCGGCCTCGGGTCGCTCACCGGGTCAGCCGACCTGCTCGCGCAGCCACGCGACGTCGGCGGGGACGTCGGCGTGCGTCTCGCACACGACCGAGGTGCTGGCGGCGCGCACGACGCCGAGCAGGAGCTCCGGGTCGATCGTCCCCGCCGTGAGGCTCGCGTGCCGGTCGGCGCCCGAGCCGGCGGTGTCGCGGCTGTTGTTGAGGTGCACGAGGTCGAGGCGGCCCGTGATCGCGCGGACCTGCTCGACCGCCGTCGTGAGGTCGATGCCGCCGGCCCAGGCGTGGCACGTGTCGAGGCAGAAGCCCACGTTCGCTGCGCCGTCGGCCTGCTGGATCGCGGCCCACAGCCCCTCGATGCGCTCGAGGCGGCGCGCCATCGAGTAGTCGCCGCCCGCGGTGTTCTCGACGAACACCGTCACGTCGGTCTGCAGCGCGTCGATCGCCTTGCGCCAGTTGTCGAAGCCCTTCGCCGGGTCGTCCGCCGCGGTCACGTGGCCGCCGTGGACGACGACCCCGACCGCCCCGACCGCCGCCGCGCCGTCCACGATCTGCTGGAGGAGCTTGCGGCTCGGGATCCTGATGCGGTTGTTCGGGCTCGCGACGTTGATGACGTACGGCGCGTGCACGACGAGCTCGAGGTCCGCGGCGCGCGCGGCATCCTTGAGCGCCTCCGCACCGCCGGGGAACGTGAACTCCGGTCCCTTCCAGGACTGGGGGTCCCCGAGGAAGATCTGGGCGACGTCCGCGCCGATGCTCGCGGCCTGCGCGATGACGTCCGACTGGTCGAGGTGGGCTCCGATCCGCATGGGGACAACCTACGCGGGTCCGCCCACGCGGTCGTGACGAGCGGCCGGGCCGACCAGCTCACCAACCGTCGTCGCCGCGCCGGACGACGTCGCGCCGCAGGTCGAGCAGGGCCGCGCGGGCACGCCGACGGCGGTCGGTCGGGTCCACGGTGAGCTCGTCACCCGGATTCGCCCGACGGCGCGGCTCGCCGTGCGCGTTGACGCCGAGGTCCAGCGGGCGGGAGTCGGGACGGGTCGACGCACGGACGTCGTGCCTCGCGGGGGCGGCCGTCGAGGTGCTGGGGGCGGAGAAGAGCGGGCGGTTGTCCGGCACGGGGGCCTCCTCGGTCCCGCGGGCGCACGGCGGCCGCGGTGGTCGGGACGGATGCTGGTGCGCCGGGCTCGAGGCCCGGCGCTCCTCCATCGTGCGACCGCGACGTTTCCCCCGGCCGTCGTCGGCGTTAAGTCCGTGTTGCGGACGATCCGCCGCTGCGTGAGACAACCCCACCCGCCGGGCACGTGGTTGCTGTCGTTCTGCGGCCCGTGCCGACACCACGTTCTCGACGGCGAGGACGGTCGTGCTCGGCGCGGGAGGGTTCACATCAGGTGGAACCGCGGCCCCCGCACGAGGCGACCGTCGTGCCCTCCACGACGACCGAGGCCTCCCAGTGCCACGCCGGAGGGAGCGCCGCGACCGTCGCCGCCGGGACGTGGACCGCATGGAGCCCGGAGCCGCCCGGCGTCGGCGGGTCGACCTCCCACGCCACGGCGCCGTCCGCCCGCTGCTCGATCCGGAACGCTGACCGGTGCTCGCCGAGGTCGTCGCCCTGCCACGTCTCCAGCCGCACGACGAGCGCGGCGTCCAGTGGCTCGGTGACCGTGGCGCTCGGGTCGACGTCGATCGCGAAGGTCGCGTCGAGGCCGGTGCCGTCCCCGGCGTCGTCAGGCACCGGGCGCGTCCGGGTCACGCCCCACCGGGTCTCCGTCCCCGGCCCCGACCAGCCGACCATCTGCACGTCCTCGACGGTCAACGGTGACGCCCCGGTGACCGTCGGTGTGCAGGACGACGTCCACGCACCGCCACCCGCGTACGTGGCGGGACCGGCGGCGAACGCGACGCACCCCACGGAGAGGGCTGTGGCGGCGCCGGTGAGGGTGCGCGACGGCGTCGGGCCGCCCAGCGCGGTGCCGGGACCGAGGAACGGGACGGGCGGGCGGACCCGCCGCAGGACGACCGTGCTGCACAGCGAGTCGGCGAACGTCCGCCGCTGCGGGTGCCACAACGGCCGGAGGAAGCCGATGTAGAGGAGGGCGTC
The DNA here is from genome assembly GCF_059159975.1 of Cellulosimicrobium sp. BMG9.22. Lineage (NCBI taxonomy): Bacteria > Bacillati > Actinomycetota > Actinomycetes > Micrococcales > Promicromonosporaceae > Cellulosimicrobium > Cellulosimicrobium sp. BMG9.22. The sequence continues at coordinate 29,424 of NZ_JBZGBY010000006.1, forward strand.
GAGGGCGTGGGCGAGCCATCGCAGCACGGTCCGGATCAGACCTGCGGGCCGCTGCGTGGTGTCGCGCACGACGACGATCCCCACCGTCCGCTTGCCCGGCGTCGCGCCGGTCCAGGCCTGCATCGCGATCAGCACGCCCGTCGTCCCGACCGCCCACCACGTCCCGCCGGGGACGGCGGCGCCGGTGCTCTCGGCAGGGCCGATCGACGGCAGCCAGCTCACCGTGACGGCCGGGCCGACGGCGAGGAACAGCACCGTGGCGATGATCGCCATGTCGAGCAGGTGGGCGACGACGCGCCGCCTCCAGCTCGCGTACTGCTCCCGCCCCGGCTCCGTGCCGAGACCGGGAAGGGCCGGCTCGAGGTCTCCGGCTCCGACGGCGTGCGCCGGCCCCCTGCCGGTCGGGGCGTCGATGACCACGCGGCCATCCTGGCAGACGGGCGGCACCCCGTGTTCGACGGTCGAGGAGCCCGGCTCGGGCGAACCCTCTCGGTCACTCCGGTCGGGGCGCGTACATGATGACCGCGACGCCGGCGAGGCAGAGCAATGCGCCGGCGACGTCCCACCGGTCCGGCCGGAACCCGTCGACGACCATGCCCCACAGCAGCGACCCGGCGACGAACACCCCGCCGTACGCCGCGAGGATCCGCCCGAAGTTTGCGTCCGGCTGGAACGTCGCGACGACACCGTAGAACCCCAGCGCTACCACGCCCGCGCCGATCCACAACCACCCCCGGTGCTCGCGCAGCCCTTGCCACACGAGCCATGCCCCGCCGATCTCGAGCAGCGCGGCGAGGACGAACAGCGGGATCGAGCGCGCGAGGTCCATGGGCGCAGCGTAGGGCCGCGGCCCCAGCCGTCGACCACGACCCTGCCCCTGGTCGAGCACGAGGTTGCTGTCGTGAACTGGCCGAGAACGACAGCAACGTCGTGTTCGGCGGGTGGAGCGTGAGGTCAGCGCAGCGGATCGAACGGGCGGATCTCGTCCGGGGTCTCGCCGGTCGTGACGAGCCGGGCGAGCGCGCGGCCGGTCGCCGGGCCCAGCACCATGCCCCACATGCCGTGTCCGCCCGCGACGTAGACGCCGGGGGTGCGCGTCGCGCCGACGAGCGGAAGCCCGTCGGGTGTGACCGGTCGCGACCCGACCCACTCGTCGTGACGGTCGTCGAGGTCGACGCCCTGGAACAGGTGCCGTACGGACGCGAGGATCGCGTCGATCCGTCGCGGCTGGAGCGGCTCGTCCGGGCCGCGGAACTCCATGGTCCCCGCGATGCGGAACCGCCCCTGGTACGGCGTGCACGCGACGCGCCGCGCGGGCAGGTAGATCGGCGTCTCGACGGGCGCGTCGGTCTTGACGGTGAACGAGTACCCGCGCCCGGCCTGGACGCGCGTGCGCACCCCGAGCGGCGTCGCGAGCGCCGGCAGCCACGCGCCCGTCGCGAGCACGACGGCGTCCGCGCGCAGCGTCTCCGCCTCGCCCCATGCGTCGGCCGGCCCGACCGTCCCGGCCGGCCCGCCGCCGTCGCGCACGGACCCGCCGCCGTCGCGCCTACGCGTGGCGTCGGCGCGCCTACGCGTGAGCTCCGCGCGCAGGGACGTTCCTCCGCGCCGGGTACGGGCGTAGGCGCGGAGGCCGGTGCCGTCGGGGCGGACGGCGCTCACGTCGACGCCGGTGCGGACCGTCCCGCCGCGGGCACGGACCGAGTCGGCGAGGGCGTGCACGAACGGCCCGGGCTCGAGGAAGCGCTGCCCTTCCAGGGCGTAGACGGTGGAGACGCGGTCGGTGAGCTGTGGCGCGCGCTCGCCGGTCTCGACGCGTCGGACCGGGACCGTCTGCCCGGCGGCGGCGACGTGCTCGAGCTCGCGGAGGAACGGGCGTGCCTCGCGCTCGTGCTCGAACGCGACGGTGAAGGGTCCGGGCGTCGTGCGTGCCTCGACGCCGTGCCCGACGGCGCCGCCGGACGCCAGCTCGTCGAAGGCTCCGAGCGCGACGCGGTCGATCGGCGTGAGGGCCGCCATCGCGCGGTCCCAGCGGCGCTGCGTCGCGTGCCCCATGAAGCGCGCGAGGAACGACCACAGGCGCGGGTCGAACCGCAGCGGCACGTGCAGGGGAGCGGCGGGGTCGAGGAGGGCCTGCGGCCCGTACGTCCACAGCGAGGGGTCGGCGAGCGGCATCGCCATGCCGGGGGTGAGCCACCCGGCGTTGCCCCACGAGGACCCGGCGGCGACGCCGTCGCGGTCGACCACCGTGACCTCGACGCCCTGCTCCTGCAGGTGCCACGCGGTCGCGAGGCCCACCATGCCGGCGCCGACGACGACGGCCGTGCGGGGAGCTCGGGTGCGGCCCGGGGACGGCGCGGGTCGGCCGGCGGGAGCGGGGTTCCGCGGGTTCTGGGGGTCGTGCGACGAGACGCTCACGCCGGGCTCCTTCGACCGACGCCCGCCTCGCGGGTGGCGAGGCGCGCGCGTGGCTGGCGTGCGACGGGATGGTGTCGCACACGAACCAGCGTGGTCGATCGTTCGGTGCGCATCAAGATGGACCGCAGGATCGTCGTGCGGTAGAACGGAGATCGTCGTGATCGTCGAGACGACCCGAGAGAAGGCCCACCGTGCCGAAGGATCTTCGACCCGCCGTCCTGGACGACGTGGACCGCCGCATCCTCGACGTCCTCGCGACCGACGCACGCGCCACGAACGCGGCGATCGCGGCCCGCGTCGGCATCGCCCCGTCGACGTGCCACGCGCGCGTCCGCGCCCTCGTGGACCGTGGCGTGATCCGCGGCTTCCGCGCCGACGTCGACCCGGCCGCGCTGGGCCGAGGGCTCGAGGCGCTCATCGCGATCCGGCTCCAGGCGGGCGCGCGCAGGGGCCTCGAGGCGTTCCGCGACTACCTGCTGACGCTGCCCGACGTCGAGAGCGTGTTCTTCGTGACGGGCGACCGCGACTTCCTCCTGCACGTGGCCGTCGCCGACTCCGACGCCCTGCGCGACCTCGTCTCCCGGACGATCAGCGTCCGGCCCGAGGTCGCAGGCACGAGCACGAGCGTGATCTTCGAGCACGCGCGCCCCTGAGCGCGACGGGCCGCCCTGTGCAGGTAGGCCCGCTCGTGGGGCGGTCTACGCGAGCACGCGGCGGCCGACCGTCGCGGCGCACCCGACCGCCGCGGCGACGGCGGCCGGGGTGGCGGGGAGCAGCGGCAGCCGCACGCGGGGGCTGGCGATCCGGCCCGCGGCGGCGAGGACTGCCTTGATCACGGCCGGGTTGGGCTCGGTGAACAGGGCGCGAGTGAGGGGAACCAGCCTGTTGTGCAGAGTCAGGGCACGCTCGGTAGGGCCGTCCTGCCACGCCCGGACCAGCTCGGCGTACGCGCGCGCGGCCACGTTGGCGCTCGCCATGATCGCTCCGCGCGCACCGAGGGCGATCAGGGGCCCCGCGTACAGGTCGTCACCCGCCAGCACAGACAGGTCGGGGCGGATCTCGCTCAGGAACGTGATCGTGGTGTCGTCGATCGAGCCCACCGTGTGCTTGAACCCGACCACGCCCGGCAGGTCGGCGAGCCGGTGCAGCGTGTCCACGGTCAGGGTGAGACCCGTCCGGTAGGGGACGTCGTAGACGACCAGCGGGACGGGCGTCGCCGCTGCCAGGTGGCGGAAGTGCTCGACGACTCCGTCTTGCGACGGGCGCGTGTAGTACGGGACGACGACGAGCGCCGCTGTGGTCCCGGGATCGACGTCGGCGAGCAGGCCGACCGACGAGGCGGTGCTGTTCGTCCCCGTGCCCACGATCAGGTGTCGGCCGCGCTCGGCGCAGACCCGAGCACAGACCTCGACGACCTCGCACGCCTCGCGGCGGCTCAGCGTCGCCGGTTCCCCGGTCGTCCCGAGGGCGACGACGCCGGCGGCGCCCTCGTCAAGGACGGTCGCGGCGAGCGCGGCGAGCGCGTCGAGATCGAGCCGGTCGTCGGCGGTGAACGGGGTGACCAAGGGGACGTAGAGACCGGAGAGCGTCATGGAGCAACGATCGGCGGCTCTCAGCCATCAGGTCCAGTTCACGTTGGTGCTGCACTACGTAAGGTGTGCTGATGCTCGACGTGCGCAGGCTCCGGCTCCTCCGTGAGCTGTCGCGCCGCGGGACCATCGCGGCCGTCGCCGAGGCGCTCAGCTACACGCCCTCGGCGGTGTCGCAACAGCTCTCCGCGCTCGAGCGCGAGGCCGGGGTGCCGCTCCTGGAGCGATCGGGCCGCCGGGTCACCCTGACGCCGGTGGCGGAGGGTCTCGTCGAGCACACGGAGTCGATCCTCGCGATCCTGCAAGCGGCCTCCGCCGACCTGGCGTCGGCGGCCACGACGTTGAGCGGTGTCCTGCGCATCGGGGTGTTCCCGACCGCGGTGCCGACCCTCCTGACCCCCGCCGTCGTCAGTCTGAGCACCGACCATCCGGGGCTCAGCCTGAGGGTCTCGGAGCTCGACCCGGCCACGATGCCGGGTGCCCTCCGCGGCGGCTCGCTCGACGTCGCGCTGGTCCAGGAGTACGACCACGTCCCCCTCGCTGCGGAGCCCGGTCTGGAGTCCGAACCGCTCCTGGAGGAGACGGTGCACCTGGCGGCGACCGACCCCGGGTCGCTCGCCGACCGTCGAGACGCCCCCTGGATCGCCGGCACGCCCGGGACCCTGTGCCACGTCCTGACCGTCCGGGCCTGCGAGGCCGCCGGCTTCACGCCGTCCATCCGTCACCACGCCGACGACTTCGGCGCCGTGCTGGCCCTGGTCGCCGCCGGTCAGGGTGTCGCCCTCGTCCCGGACCTCGGGACGATGAACGCTCCCGACGGCGTGGTCCTCACACCGCTCGCGATCCGACGCCGGACCTCCCTGGCGTACCGCCGGGGCACCCGGAGGCATCCCGCGATCGCCGCCGCCCGTCACGCTCTGCACACGGCGGCCTCCGCCACCGGCCTCTCGTCCCGGACCGCGCGGTAGGAGCAGGCCCCGGGGATCATGCGCCTGGCCTCCCGTGTGCGGCTCGCTCCTCGACGCGGCGCTCGACGCCGTGCCCGACGACGCCCTCGGCCCAGCTGTCGCTCGTCCGGCCCTCGACGCATACACGGTGCTCAGGGGTATCGGGAACCTCTGCATCGGGGCGGCGAACGACCCGCGGTACGACGCCGACGTGGTCGTCCAGACGTTCGTCTCCGGTGTGCTGGCCCGACGGACCGGCTGACCTCTGGGCTCGTGTGGGTACCCCGCCCTACCGTCTCGGCCATGGACACCGAGACCTTCTGGCAGCTCGTCGACTACGCCCGCGCCCGGGCCGGCTCCGGAGCGGACGACCGAGGCGCGGAGGACGACCCGCTCCCCGGCGTACTGACCGACCTCCTCGTGGAGCGGCTCGGCGCGGACGAGATCCTCGCGTTCGCCGTCACATCCGACGCGCTCTCGCACGAGGCGTACGGGTGGCCCGTCTGGGCAGCGGCCTACCTCGTCGAGGGCGGGTGCAGCGACGACGGCTTCATGGACTTCCGCGACGGCCTCGTCCTCGCAGGGCGCGCGACGTTCGAGCGCACGCTCGCCGACCCGGACTCGCTCGCCGACCATCCCGTGATCGCGGCGATGGCCGACGGCGGCTCGGCCTGGTTCGGGTACGAGTCCCTCGACTCGCTCGTCGGCGACGCGTGGTCGCGCGCGACGGGCGAGGACGACGAGGCGTACTACGCCGCGCGCGAGGGGACGGCGGTCGCACCGTCGCGGAGCGAGCCCGCCGGGGAGGACTGGGACTTCGACGACGAGGCGGCGAACGCGCGCTGGCTCCCTCGGCTCAGCGCCCTGTTCGGCGCCTGACCGGACGCGCCGCCGTCGTCCCGGAAGCACCACCACCGTGCGTCGTGCGCCTGGGGGAGGGGTGCAGCGAGACGGGATTACCGCACGTAGGCGACGGCTGCCGGGATAGCGGCCACGGCCGCCGAGACGACGAAGTTGAACGCGACGTTCGTCATGTCCGTGGCGGTGAGTCGCAGCAGGACCACGACGAGGCAGGCCAGGAGCACGAAGAGCCCGAGCGCGGCGGGCAGAGCCCGCGCACGCGCGGAGGCCCCGGTCTCGCCGTGGGCGACGTACCGGCTCCAGCGCGTGATCGACGAGCCCGATGAGGGCACCTCCGAGCGCTCCCGGCGGGACGATCATGATCAGTGCGAGGAGCAACGCGCCGATGTTCGCGACGAGGTCGTCGATGCCGATGGCCAGGGTGACGAGGACGAACGTCAGCAGAAGCAGCGCTGCGGGAGCTGCCGCGCCGGCGATGGCCCATCCCAGGACGGTCTTCACGGTCTCGAGGCTAGAGCGCGGAGTGAGCGGGCATGTCGACGCCACTCGGTCGTTCACCCCTGGAGGTAGCGCAGGACGGCGAGGACGCGGCGGCTGTACCCGGCGGCGGCGTCGAGTCCGAGCTTGGTGAAGATCGCGTTGCCGTGCTTCTCGACCGCCGAGAGCGACAGGTGCAGCGCCGCCGCGACGCCCGCGTTCGTCCGCCCTTCTGCCATGAGTCGCAGCACGTCGAGCTCGCGCGCAGTGAGCCGCGACAGGGGGTCGGAGCGGCGCGTGTCGGCGAAGAGCTGACGGACGACCTCGGGGTCGACGACGAAGTCGCCCGCGTCGACCCGCCGCAGCGCGTCGAGGAGCTCGGAGACGCGCATCACGCGGTCCTTGAGCAGGTAGCCGACCCCCGCCCCCTCGCCGGTCACGAGGTCGCGCGTCGGCTCTGCCTCGACGTACTGCGAGAGCACGAGCACGCCGACGCCGGGGAACCGGCGGCGGACCTCGATCGCCGCCCGGATCCCCTCGTCGGTGTGCGTCGGGGGCATCCGGACGTCGAGCAGCACGACGTCCGGGGCCGGGCATCGCCCGAGCAGTGCGAGCAGCTCGTCGGCGTCGCCGACGGCGGCGTCGACCGTGACGCCCTCGTCCACCAGGAGGGCCCGGAGCCCCTCGCGCAGCAGGGCCGAGTCCTCGGCGATCATCACGCGCACGGCAGCACCGCCGTCACGGTCGTGGGGCCGCCGAGCGGGCTGTCGACGTCGAGCGAACCGCCGAGCGCGGCCGCCCGAGCCGCGAGCCCGGCGAGGCCGCGCCCGCCACGCGTCGTCGCGCCGCCCCGTCCGTCGTCGGTCACGGTCACGGTGACGACGCCGTCGGTCGCCGCCACCGCGACGGCCGCCCGCGTCGCGTCCGCATGCTTGGCGACGTTCGCGAGCGCCTCGGACACGACGTAGTACACGCACGCCTCCACCTCCGGCCGCAGGCGACCGTCGAGCCGGTAGTCGAGCCGTGCCGGGGGCGCGGAGCGCGACGCGAGTCGGGCCAGCACCGGCCGCAGACCACGGGTGTCGAGCGCGGCGGGGTGCACGCGCCATGCGACGTCGCGCACCCCTGCGAGCACGCGAGCCGCCTCGTCCGACGCCTCGGCGAGGAGCCGGTCCCGCACCGCGGGGTCGTCGGCGCGCCGGCCGCGGTCAAGCAGCATGCCGAGCGCGACGACCTGCTGCTGGACGCCGTCGTGCAGGTCCCGCTCGACCCGTCGGCGCTCTGCCTCGACCGCCGCGACGATGTCGGTGCGCGACGCCGTCAGCGACTCGATCTGCGCGAGGAGCTGTGTGCGGTCCTCCGCGCCGAGGAGCCGGCTCGCCGCCGCCCGCTCGAGCACGGCCGACCCGACGAGGCCCATGACCGCGAGGTACAGGAGGATCGCGCCGGGGACCACCGCCGACAGGACGGTGAGGCCGGTCGTCGGGTCGCTGTCGTCGTCCGCGAGCGCGGGCACGCGGAGGCCGAACGCCCACGACGCGATCATGAGCGTCGCGGCGAACGCCCCGTAGGCGAGCAGGGCCACGATCCCCGCGCTGAGCAGGCCCACCGCGAGGCGCGCGGCGAGGTAGCGCGCGGGCCGACCACCGCCCTCGCGGGGGTCCGCGACCCAGCCGAGCCACCGCTCCAGCCGCCGCTCGTGGACGTGCACGGCGCCCCGGACGAACCGGTCGCGCCACGCGCTCGTGCCCGACCCGGTCCGCGCGAACGGGGCGACCGCCGCCGCGGCGAGCAGTGCCGCTGCATCCATCGGGACGAGGCACACCCCGAGCGCGACTCCGTACGACGCGCGGACGACGGAGGGCGCTCGGGCAGGCACGCGCCCACCCTAGTCAGACGTCGCCGCAGGCGGACTGCGGGAAACCGCACCATCGCGTCCGGGATGCCGGAGCCGGTCGTGCGCGACACCGCGCTGTGGCGGGTCGGCGCCGTCCCTAGCGTCGACGGCATGACCCTCTCGACGACCCAGGACCTGGGCACCTCCGCCGACGCCGGACCGATCAGCCGCCTCACCGACTGGGCGGTGAGCCTCATGGAGTCGCTCGGCGCGCCCGGCGCGGGGCTCGCGGTCGCGCTGGAGAACCTGTTCCCCCCGATCCCGAGCGAGGTCATCCTGCCCCTCGCCGGCTTCACCGCCGCACAGGGCAGCCTCGGGCTGCTCGAGGCGATCCTGTGGACGACGGCAGGGTCCGTCGTCGGCGCCCTCCTCCTCTACTGGCTCGGGGCCGCGCTCGGCGCCGAGCGGCTCCGCGCGGTCGCCGCGCGCCTGCCGCTCGTGCGGGCCGAGGACTTCGACACCGCCGAGGCGTGGTTCGCGCGGTACGGGACGACCGCCGTCCTCGTCGGGCGCGTCATCCCGATCGTGCGCAGCCTCATCTCGGTCCCCGCCGGCGTCGAGCGCATGCCGATCGGGAGGTTCCTCGCGCTCACGGCGCTCGGGAGCGGCGTCTGGAACACGGCGCTGATCCTGCTCGGCTACGGTCTCGGTGAGCGGTGGACCCAGATCGAGGCCGCGATCGGGACGTACCAGAAGGGCGTCCTCGTCGTCGTCGCGCTCCTTGCGGTCGCCTACGTCGTCCACGTCCTGCGCCGCCGCTCACATCGTGCGGCGGACGGCCAGCGTTCCGCCGCTGCGCCGGCGCAGCGGCACGCCCGGCGGTGAGAGGAGGGCGCGTGGGTAGGTGGGAGCACGAGGAGGGCGTGGTCGAGCTGCCGGACGGTCGCCGGGTGCGCGGCCGGGGGTTGCGCGACGGCCCCCCTGCACCCGGGGAGGAACCGGAGCTCGGGATCTACCTCACCGGTTCCCGCCCGCCCGCCCAGGAATGGGAGTCGCGATGGGTCCAGTGGCGGGACTTCGCGCTGCCCCGGTCGACGGCGGAAGCGGTCGTGGCGCTGCGCATGGCCCACGAGCGGGCCGCGGGCGAGCGCGTCGAGATCGCGTGCGGAGGCGGTACCGGTCGTACCGGCACGGCGCTCGCGCTGCTCGCGGTCCTGAGCGGAGTCGCACCCGACGAGGCCGTCGGCTGGGTCCGCGCGCACTACCGCCCCCGCGCCGTCGAGACGCCGTGGCAACGCCGCTGGGTCCGCCGCACGGCAGCCCGGACGATCGACCCGCCTGGCCGCGACTGACGGGTACCCCGCGTCATACCTTCGCGATAACCTGGAGGTATGACAGATATGTCTACCATCAAGGTGCCCCGTGTGGTCCGGGACCACGTACGCGATGCTGCTCGGGAGGCCCGGGTGACCCAAGGGCAGCTCATCGAGGAGATGCTCGAACAGAGGCGCAAGGCACAGTTCTGGGCAGCGCTGGAAGCCGAGGCGCCCGACCAGGAGTATCGGGACGAGCTCGCCGAGGCCGATGCCGCGTTCGCGGCCGACACCGAGGATTACATCGAGCGGTTCGAGGCGGCCGAGTGACCCGGTCCTTCACCGGGCCCATCAGGCGGGGAGATGTTGCCTGGGCAAGCATGGACCCCACCGTCGGGCGAGAGCAGGCCAAGCACCGACCGTGGCTGGTCCTGTCCGAGCCGCCCTTGCACCGCGCTCGTGGGCTGCTGATCGCGGTGCCCCTGACGCACACGGATCGCGGTTGGTCCACGCACGTCAACCTCACGCCGGGGGCCGCCACCGCCACGGTGGCGATGTGCGAGCAGGTGAAATCGATGTCACTGGACCGCATCAAGCGCGTCGACCGAACGCCGTACCCGGTCGACGCGCTTGATCGGGTCCACGAGCTCCTGACGTTGTTGACCGGCGGTCGCTAAAGCCTGTCGAAAACCTCGGTGAGGTGTACGGCAGCGTCCTTCTCGGACGTCCCTATGCCGCGGTGGCGGTGAGGGTTCCCACGTCGTCCCGGCTGGTTTCGCCGACGCGGGGGCGTCGGCCAGAGCCGTCCGGTCGGTGGGCGTTGTTGACCTGGCCTCGTGCTTCGGGGTCCAGGACCTGGGAGTGGTGCTTGACGCCCCAGGTGGCGAGGTTGACCGCGGCGTTCAGGTCGCGGTCGATGGTGTGCCCGCAGCTCTCGCAGGTGAAGACCCGGTCTGCGAGGCTGAGCGTCGTGGTGACGTCCCCGCACGCGGAGCAGGTCTTCGACGACGGGAACCACCGATCCGCGGTCAGGACGTGCCCGGCGCGCCAGGCCATCTTGTAGGTGATCTGGCGGGAGAGCTCACCCCAGGCCGCGTCCGAGATGGCTGCGGCGAGGTGGTGGTTGGCGAGCATGCCGGTGATGTTGAGGTCTTCGATGACGAGCCGGTCGTGGGTCTTGACCGACGCGTTGGAGACCTGGTGCAGGAAGTGGTGACGGCGGGCACGGACCCGGTCATGGTGACGGGCCAGCCGCTTGGCGGCGGCCCGCCGGTTGACGGAGCCCTTGACCTTGCGGGACACGGACTTCTGCAGCCGCCGGGTCACGGGCTGCGCCGCACGCAGCGCCTGTGGTGCCTTGTCGATGCGCAGGGTCTGGGTGCCATCGGCCATGGCGATGACGACGGGTGCGTGCAGCCCGCGGTCCACGCCGGCCCACCCGCCGTGGTCGGCGTCGTCGCGGACAGGATGCTGGGCGGCAGGGTGGAGGTCGGCGGCTTCGACGTTCACGCTGATACGCCACCGGCCGCCACGCCGGGAGACGGTCGCGAACAGGATCCGTGCTCGCCCCTTGTCGAGCATCCGACGCAACCGCCGGGTGTCGTCGTGGACCTTGATGGCGCCGATCCCGGGCAACGTCACCGACCGGGGACCGGCCTCGCCGAGCCGGATCGTGGTCCGCTGACCGGTCTTCGTCCTGGCGGTCTTGTTCCGCATCCGGAACGAGCCGCGTTCGGGGTTCTTCTTCTTGAACCTCGGGTGCCCGACCGACCGGCCGGCGCGCTTGCCGCGCCGGGAGTTGGTCCATGCCTTCAGTGCCTTGCCGAGGTCGACGACGGCTTCCTCGAACACCTGCGCGCTGACCTCGCTGCGCCAGGCCAGGCCCGTCACCTCGACCGCGGCGGCGCCTGAGCCGTCGATGACGAACCGGCGCCCGGCGTCCTCGGACTTCTTCCACGCGTTGAACGCGTTGATCAGGTCGAACCCCGTCCACGGCACCCTGGCCGTAGCGACATCGCCACCCGCGTCAGCCGCCTCGTGCGCCATGGAGGCTCGTCGGGCGTCGAGATGCAGTCGCAGGCCCTGGTTGAAGGCGAACCGCGCCGCGCCCTCGTGGCGAGCCAGGGCACGGGCCTGTTCCATAGTGGGGTCAGCCACCCACTGGAACGTCGTATGCCTCGCCACGACCCGCAAGCTACCGGCCACCACCGACATGACCACGCAGGTCACGGGCCGCGAATGTCGGCGCCGTCGCCCACGATGCTGCGGGTGTGCCAGCCGCAGCCGTCGCCTCCCGTACCCGTCTGACCTGACCGACACCGCCCGGGCGCGCATCCGCGCGCTCGTGATCCCCGTTCATGCCCGTGGCGGGCGCCCGTGCTGCGAGCACCGGTGGCGCGAGTACGTCAACGCACTGCTCTACGTCGTGACCACGGGCTGCCCCTGGCGAGCGCTGCCGCACGACTTCACCGTCACCTGGTCCGCGACTTACAAGCACTTCACAAAGTGGACCAGGCGCGGGCTCTGGCAGCGTGTGCTCACCATGCTGCGCGGCCAGGACCGGATCGCGGACGGGCGCCACGAGCACCCGACCGCCGCAGCCGTGGACGCCTCGTCCGTCAAGTCCACACCCGTACCAGGACCACGCGGCTTCGACGGCCCGAAGAAGACCGACGGCATCAAACGTCACATCCTCGTCAGCCACCCAAGCAGCGACAGCGGCCGGGATCGAGCTCGAGATCCTCTCCGGACCCAAACCCGCAAGCGGGTTCATCGTCCAACCACGCCGCTGGGTCGTCGAACGCACCAACGGCTGGATCAACCGCCACCGCCGACTCGTTCGCCAATACGAGACCACCCTCACCGCCCACGAAGCCCTTCGTCTCACTCTCCCAGATCAGGCTCCTACTACGCCGACTCGACCACCACGGATAGTTGTTCGACAGGCTTTAGCGCGGGTGTCCCGATGACGGGTCGTCCGCTAGAACCGCCACGCGAACAAGCCGGCCGGGTCGTAGGCCGACCGCACCGACGCCAGGCGCGACGCCGTCTCGGGGGACCATGCCCGTGCGAGGGTCTCGTCCGTCCAGGGACCCGGCAGGAAGTTGATGTTCGTCTCGGTCGCGGCCCAGGGCTGGGACCACTGCGCGAACGACGCCGCTGCCTCGATCATGTCCGGCACCCGCGGCGGGTTGACGCCCACCATGCTGAGCTGGAACGCGGCTGTGCGGCCGCCCACGGCCGACCCGCCGTCGACGTCTCGCGACGCGGCGGCACCGAGGTGGCGCAGCTCGACGGCGACGAAGGGGGACCCGCTGCCCGGTCCGAGCTCGGCGAGGAACCGGTCGACGAACGCCGCATCGACCTCGCGGAGGGCGGCACCGGACACCCAGGACGAGCCGGCGCCCTCGGGGTCGTCGTGGATCGTCGCGACGGCGGTCGTCGGGATCTCGCCGACCGCGTCGGTGAGCGCAGGCGCGAGCGCGCGCAGCGGCGCGGCGAGGTGCTCGCCCTCGGACGTGACGCCCGGGTAGGCGAACCGCAGGTTGAGCACGGTGCGGCCCCGCAGGTGCTCGGGGACGAAGGGGAGCTCCGGGAAGGCGACGATCGCGACCGACGTGGTGACGTCGTCGGGCGCGGTGACCGTCCAGTCGACCCAGCCGCGCAGGACGTCCTCGACGTGCGGGGCGTCGAACGTCAGCGCACCGGCGTAGAGCGTGCGCAGGGGAGCGAGCTCGACGTCGACCCGGGTGACGACACCGAACCCGCCCTTGCCGCCCCGCAGCGCCCAGAACAGGTCCGGCTCGGAGTCCGCGCTCGCCTCGACGACCGAGCCGTCCGCGAGCGCGACCCGGAACCCACGGACCCAGTCCGACGTGACGCCGTGGCTCCGCGCGAGCGGCCCGTACCCGCCGCCGAGCGTGTACCCGACGACCCCGACCCCGGTGGAGGCCCCCGTGACGGGCGCGAGCCCGTGCTCCGCCGCCGCCTCGACGACCGCCTTCCACCGCGTCCCCGCGCCGATGCGGGCGATGCGGGTCTCTGGGTCGATCTCCACCCCGGCGAGGTCGGTGGTCCCGAGCACGAGCCCGTCGGTGATCGGTGCGGACTCGCCGTGACCGGTCGCGTGGGAGCGCACGCGCAGGCCGTGGTGGGCCGCGAACCGGATCGCCTCGACGACGTCCTGCTCGCTCGCGGCGATCACGACGGCGTCCGGGTCGTGCACGACGAGCGTGCTGTGCGCCGCGACGAGCTCCGCCGCGGTCGGGTCGTCGTCGGCGCTTCCGGGGACGCGTTCGCCACGGGCGAGCGCGGTGCCGGTGAGCCGGTCGCGCAGGGCGGCGACGTCGTCGGGGGAGAGCCTGGTCGGCGAGATGGTCATGGTGCTGATCCTTCCGTCACGGTTCGTGGGTCGTGCCGACGAGCAGGGAGGACTGCGGGTCAGGTTCGCGGCGCCCCGAGCGCGTCGAGCACCCGCCGCACGGACGACCCGAGACCCCAGCGCTCGCCGAGGGCGGCGAGCGCCTCAGGGTCGGCCGGTGCCGTCGGCAGCGCGTCGTCGATCTCGCCGACGGGAGCGTCGGGCGCGACGCGCACGACGAGCGGCGCGACCGCCAGGTAGTCCGCCGCCTCGGTGAGCCGGCGGCGTTGCGTGACGGTGAGGCCCGGGTCGCCCGCGTCGCGCGCGGCGAGCACACCCGCGAGGTCGCCGTACCGCGCGAGGAGCGCGACCGCCGTCTTCTCCCCGATGCCGGGCACGCCCGGCAGCCCGTCGCTCGGGTCGCCGCGCAGCACGGCCATGTCCGCGTACGCCTGGCCGGAGGGCAGCCCGTACCGCTCGGCGAGGCGCGCCTGGTCGACGACGTCGAGGTTCCGCACCCCCTTGGTCGGGTAGAGGATGCGCACGCCCGCGGCGTCGTCGACGAGCTGGAACAGGTCGCGGTCACCCGTGACGACCTCGACGGCGGCGCGGCCGTCCGCGTCGAGGGACGCGCCGGCGGAGGCCCGGCGCGCGACCTCGAGCGCGGTGAGCGTGCCGATGACGTCGTCCGCCTCGTAGCCCGGGACCCCGACGCGCGCGATCCCGAGCGCGGCGAGCACGTCGACGATCACCGGGACCTGCGCGAGGAGCTTCTCCGGGACCTCCTCGACGCCCGTCGTGCCGGGCACCTCCCGCGCGACCCGGTGCGCCTTGTACGACGGGATCGCGTCGACCCGGAAGGCCGGGCGCCAGTCGTCGTCCCAGCACGCGACGAGTCGCGCCGGACGGCGGTCGGCGACGAGCGTCGCGATCATGTCGAGCAGCCCGCGGACGGCGTTGACCGGCGTGCCGTCGGGAGCCTTGACCGAGTCGGGCACGCCGAAGAACGCCCGGAAGTACAGGCTCGCGGTGTCGAGGAGCAGGAGGTCACCGCCGGCCGTTCCCGACCCGCTCGGGCGGGCGTCGTCGTCGGTGCTCTGCGTCATGCCGCCATCCTGCCGCACTCCTCCCACATCGGGCAGGCTCTTCTCCGGGGCCCGTCCGGCCCGCTACCGTCGTGGGCATCGATCCGCGAGGAGGCGGCACCATGAGCGAGGCCACGTACGACGTCCGTGTCGAGCGCGTGCTCGACGCGCCGGTCGAGCGCGTGTGGAGAGCCTGGACGACGCCCGAGGACCTGCGCTCCTGGTGGGGCCCTGCGGGCTTCTCCTGCCCCCGGGCCGAGGTCGACGCGCGGCCCGGCGGCAGCATCCGCGTCACGATGCAGGCCCCCGCCGAGTGGGGCGGCTTCCGCCAGCACTCCCGCTGGGACATCACCGAGCTCGAGGTGCCCCGGTTGCTGCGCTACGTCTTCCGGTTCGCCGACGACGACTTCGAGGCGATCTCTCCCGCGGAGGCGGGGATACCGGACGGCGTCCCCGAGGCAGGGGAGCACGAGGTCGTCCTGACCGACCTCGGCGACGGACGGACCACCGTGACGATGACCGAGCGCGGCTACACCACGGTCGAGGCGCGCGACCTCTCGCGCACCGGCCTCGACCAGTGCCTCGACAAGATGGCCGAGCTCGTCGCCTCCTGACCGCTCGGCCGTCAGCCGTCGCCCGCGGTCTCGGTGAGCGCGGTCGCCAGCCGCGTCAGTGCACCGGGGACCAGGGAGTAGTACGCCCAGCGCCCGCGCTGCTCACGGGTGAGCAGGCCCGCGTCGACGAGGATCTTGAGGTGGTGGCTCACGGTCGGCTGGGCGAGGCCGACCGGCTCGGTGAGGTCGCACACGCACGCCTCGCCGCCGTCGTGCGCGGCGACGATGGACAGCAGCTGGACGCGGGTGGGGTCGCCGAGGGCCTTGAAGACCCGGGCGAGGTCGCGAGCGGTCGCCGGGTCGGCGGCGTCGCGCACGAGCGGCGCGCAGCACCCGCCCGTCGCAGAGGTGTCCGGAGCCTCGAGGGTGAGCTCGGCCGTCGTCATGCGCCCATCTTGCCACCCATCGACGTTTGTGGATACGTTGTCCGCAACCGATCGAAGTTCGTCGATATGAGGAGGCGTGATGAGCATGGAGCGTGCGGACCTGCCGGTCGTGGTGATCGGCGCGGGTCCGGTGGGGCTGGCCGCGGCGGCCCACCTGCTGGAGCGCGGCCTGGAGCCGCTGGTGCTCGAGGCGGGCGACGGCGCAGGGGCCGCTGTCGCGTCGTGGGGCCACGTGCGGCTGTTCTCGCCGTGGCGCTACGACGTCGACGCCGCGGCACGGCGCCTGCTGGAGCCGACCGGCTGGGTCGAGCCCGACCCGGACACCCTGCCGACCGGCACCGAGCTCGTCGAGCAGTACCTGGCCCCGCTCGCGGCCACGCCGCCGATCGCGTCCCGCCTGCGCACGGGGACGCGCGTGCTCGCCGTGGCGCGCGACGGCGCCGACAAGACGGGGTCGCTCGGCCGGGAGCGTCGCGCGTACCGCGTCCGCACGGCCGGGCCGGACGGGCGGGTCCGGGACGTGCTGGCCCGGGCCGTGGTCGACGCGTCGGGAACCTTCTCGACGTCGAACCCGCTGGGTGTCTCCGGGCTCCCGGCGGTCGGCGAGGACGAGGCGGCGCGGTTCGTCACCGGCCCTCTCCCGGACGTGCTCGGTACGCAGCGCGACCGCTTCGCCGGCCGGCGCACGCTCGTCGTCGGAATGGGGCACTCCGCCGCGAACACCCTGCTGAGCCTGGTCGAGCTCGCCGGGACCGAGCCGGGCACGACCGTCACGTGGGCGATCCGCGGCGGCTCGGCCCGGCGCCTGTTCGGCGGCGGGGCCGACGACGAGCTCCCCGCCCGGGGTCTGCTCGGCACGCGGCTGCGGGCCGCCGTCGACGACGGGCTCCTCACCCTCCTCACGCGGGTGTCGATCGAGGAGCTCGTCCCGGGCGAGCGGTCGGTGCACGTGCGCGGCACCGCCCGGGAGGTCGGTCTCGACGGGCCGCTCGACCTGGACGTCGACGCGATCGTCGACGCGACCGGGTTCCGCCCCGACCTCGCCATGCTGCGCGAGGTCCGCCTGGACCTCGACCCGGTCGTCGAGGCCCCCGCCGCGCTCGCCCCGCTCATCGACCCGAACCAGCACTCGTGCGGCACCGTGCCGCCCCACGGCGAGTCCGTACTGTCCCACCCCGACGACGGCTTCTACCTCGCCGGCATGAAGTCCTACGGGCGCGCGCCGACGTTCCTCCTCGCCACGGGGTACGAGCAGATCCGGTCGATCGCCGCGGCCCTCGCGGGCGACCGGGCAGCCGCGGACGCCGTCGAGCTGGACCTGCCCGCGACCGGCGTGTGCTCGTCCGACCTCGCGCTCGAGGCCGACGGCGACGTGGCCGGGTCGTGCTGCGGGACCGCCCCGGCCGCGCCGCAGCTCGTCACCCTCGGGTTCGGGGCACCGGCACGGGCGTGACGCCGAGCTCGTCGAGCAGGGTGAGCACGCGCGCGCGGATCTCGTCGCGGATCGGGCGCACGGACTCGAGGCCCTGGCCGGCCGGGTCGGCCAGGGCCCAGTCCTCGTAGCGCTTGCCGGGGAAGATCGGGCACGCGTCGCCGCAGCCCATGGTGATGACGACGTCGGACGCCTGGACGGCCTCCGTCGTGAGCACCTTGGGCTGCTCGGCGCGGAGGTCGATGCCCTCCTCGAGCATCGCCTCGACGGCGGCGGGGTTGATCTGGTCGGCAGGTGCGGACCCGGCGGACCGGACCTCGACGGCGCCGCCGGACAGGGCGCGCAGGTAGCCCGCGGCCATCTGGGAGCGGCCCGCGTTGTGGACGCAGACGAAGAGGGCGGAGGGCTTGGTGGTCGCGTTCATGAGGTTCTCCGAAGGTCGGGTCCGACGTGGGATGACGGCGGTCAGCGGGTGGTGGGCAGGTCGAGGTCGGGCAGGAGGTCGGCGAGCAGGGCGCGCACGCGGGTGTCGAGCTCGTCGCGGATCGCGGCGACCCCGGCAGGGGACGCGAGGGCGGGGTCGCCCACGAGCCAGTCCTCGTACCGCGTGCCAGGTAGCACCGGGCAGACGTCGCCGCAGCCCATGGTGACGACGACGTCGGCCGCGCGGACGGCGTCGTCGGTCAGCGGCTTGGGGAACGCCTCGTCGTCGGCGGTGCCGAGCGCGGCGAGCGCCGGGCGGACGGCGGGGTGCACGTCCGCCGCCGGGGTCGAGCCGGCCGAGCGGACGACGACGCGGTCTCCCGCGTAGCGGCGCACCAGTGCCGCCGCGAGCTGGGAGCGACCGGCGTTGGCGACGCACACGAACAGCACCTGCGGGCGCGCGTCGGGCGCTCGGGTCAGGTCCGCGAGGCGCTGGCGGGTGAAGCGGTCGGTGAGGGTGAGCAGGTGCGCCGAGACCGTGGCCGAGCGGGCCAGTGCGGTGTACGACTCGCGCACGGTGCGCAGCACGACGTCGGCGCCCAGGCCCGGGTGGCGGGCGGCGAGGTCCGCGGCGAGACGGTCGAGCGCGGCGTCGACGTCCTCGAGGCCGGTCAGCGCGCGGGGCGCGACGAGCGCGTCGAGAGCGGCGGGCGCGAAGGACTCGAGCAGGGTAGAGACGGCGGCACTGTAACCCGGCGTGATGCGGTACCAGACCCAGGTGCCGCGCCGCTCGGAGGTGAGCACCCCGACGTCGCGCAGCACCTTGAGGTGGTGCGACACGGTCGGCTGCGACACGTCCGTGAGCGCGGTGAGGTCGCACACGCACGCCTCCCCGGCCGGGGAGGCGGCGATGAAGGACAGCATCCGCAGGCGCAGCGGCTCGGCGAGCGCCTTGAGCGTCGTCACGACGGCGGTGGCGGCCTCGGTTCCGATCGCGTGGGCCTCGACCTGCGGGGCGCCGCCGTCGGGCACGGGAGGCCTTTGTATCGACATGCGTCTATATTGACGCACGTCGATGACATACGGCAAGCCCGCGCCGGGACGAGGAGCGCCGGACGTCAGGCGCGGTACTGCGCGACCAGGGGGCAGGCCCACACGTCGGTGCCGCCGCGGCCGACCCGGTGGACGTGCTCGACGATCTGGCGGTAGGACGTACCGAGCCGGGTCTCGGTGTACTTCACGCCGAGCTCGTGGCAGTGCGCCCGGACCAGGGGAGCGACCCGGCGCAGGTGGGGCCGTGCCATCGACGGGAAGAGGTGGTGCTCGACCTGGAAGTTCAGCCCGCCCATGAACGTGTCGACCCACCGCCCGCCGCTGATGTTGCGGCTCATGAGCACCTGGCGGCGCAGGAAGTCGATCTTCACGTCCGGCGGCACGAGCGGCATGCCGATGTGGTTGGGCGCGAAGGCGAGGCCCATGGCGAGTCCGAACACCCCGAGCTGGACACCGAGGAACGCCAGCGCCCTGCCCGGCGACAGCACGAGGAACACCAGGGCGACGTGGGCACCGAGCCGGACGGTGAGGAACGTCAGCTCCACCCAGCGACGCTTGACCCGGTCGCGACCGAGGACGCGGCGCAGCCCCTGGACGTGCAGGTTCAGCCCCTCGAGCAGCAGCAGCGGGAAGAAGTAGTAGCCCTGCCACCGCGTCACCCGGCGCCCGGCCACGGTCGCCCGCTGCTCGGCGGCGTGACCGGTGAAGGCGACGATGCCGGGCGCGATGTCCGGGTCGGCGTCGATCCGGTTCGGCGCCGCGTGGTGCTTGCCGTGCTTCTGCTGCCACCAGCCCAGGCCCATGCCCGCGAAGAGGTCGACCACGACGAGCGCGACCCACTCGTTCCACCGAGCGGAGGCGAAGATCTGCCGGTGCGCGGCGTCGTGGCCGAGGAACGCGATCTGCGTCATGAGCAGGGCCAGAGCGACGCCCGTCAGCATCTGCCACCACGTGTCCCCGAGCAGGACGAACACCGCCGCCAGCACGACGCCGGCGCCGGTCAGCCCGATCAGCCTCGACCAGTAGTAGCCGTAGCACCGGGACATGAACCCGGCCTCGCGCACCCGCTGCGTCAGGGCGGTGAAGTCGCTGACATGCCGATCCCGGACCGACCTCGTCGTGGTGTCGTGGGTCGTGGAAACATCGGCAGACGTCATGGCATGCTCCTCCAGCACCGTCGTGGACCAGGTACGCCACGAGCCTGCCGAACGCCCGTGTCGCACGCACGTTCCCGGCAGGAGAGTCGCGGCGTCGACCGATGAGCGCGCGGGTCCGCGACGGTCGACCCTGGGAGAGCGGTCCGGGAGCGGCCCGGCCCGCGCGCACCCCAGGAGGAGACATGCTCGACAAGGCGTTCAGCGGGTTCTCGGTCGACGACGTCGAGGCGGCGCGACACTTTTACGGCGACGTGCTCGGGCTGCGGGTCGAGGGCGACGACCTGCTGTGGATCCGGGTGACCGGCGACTCGGGGGTCCTCGTCTACCCCAAGGGCGACGCTCACGCGCCCGCGAGTTTCACGGTCCTCAACTTCCCCGTCGCGGACGTCCCCGGCACCGTCGCCGCACTGCGCGAACGTGGCGTCGCGTTCGAGCGGTACGAGGGGACGCCGACCCAGACCGACGACGACTTCGTGTTCCGCGGCGGCGGTCCGCTCATCGCCTGGTTCACCGACCCCGCCGGCAACGTGCTGTCGATCATCCAGGACGAGGCCTGAGCGGGCCGGGGCGATGCCGGCGGGCTCCGCCGGCGTCGCGCGTCAGCCGATGATCGCCGCGCTCTCGGGTCGGCGGAACAGGCGCTGGCTCCCGCGTAGCGCCAGCGCCGTGCCGAGGGTGACGGGCCCGAGGCGCCCGAGGAACATCAGGGCGACCAGGATGAGCTGGTGCGGGCTCTCGAGGTCGGCGGTGATCCCGGTGGACAGGCCCGTGGTGGTGAACGCGGAGGTGACCTCGAACAGGACCCGGTTGAGGTCGTAGGGCGAGGTGGCCGTGATGACGAGCGTCGGTACGAGGACGGCGGCGATGCCCAGCAGGGCGACCGTCACGGCCTGGCGCTGCGTGGCCGGGGCGATCCGCCGGTCGAAGGCGTTCACGTCCGGGTCGCCGCGCAGCTCGGACCAGATGACGAACGCCAGCACGGTGAAGGTCACGACCTTGATCCCGCCCGCGGTGCCGGCACTGCCGCCACCGATGAACATGAGCACGTCCGTCCCCAGCCACGTGCCCTCGTTCATGGCCGACGTGTCCACGGAGTTGAACCCCGCGGTGCGGGCCATCGTCGACTGGGTGAACGCGGCCAGCAGCTTGCCGCCCGTCGACAGGGGGCCCAGCGTGTGCGGGTTCGCCCACTCGAGCACGAGGAAGAACACCGTGCCGACGCCGAGCAGGATCCCTGTGGCGAGCAGGGTGAGCTTCGTGTGCAGCGACCAGCGCGACGGCTTGACCCTGCGCTGCCGGTAGAGCTCGAAGATCACCGGGAACCCGATCCCGCCGAGGATCACCGCGGCGCTGAGCGGCAGGCAGAC
This sequence comes from Cellulosimicrobium sp. BMG9.22, assembly GCF_059159975.1. Lineage (NCBI taxonomy): Bacteria > Bacillati > Actinomycetota > Actinomycetes > Micrococcales > Promicromonosporaceae > Cellulosimicrobium > Cellulosimicrobium sp. BMG9.22. Next base: position 50,743 of record NZ_JBZGBY010000006.1, read on the forward strand.
CCAGGGGTCGTCGACGAACCCGATCAGCGAGTCGGAGTACAGGGCGAACCCGGCGTTGTTGAACGCGGACACCGCGTGGAACACCCCGCTCCACGCCGCCTCGCCGAGACCGGTGTCGCCACGGACCAGCAGGCGGGCCGCGACGGCGACGGCGACGACGCTCTCGACGACGACGGTGACGCGCAGCACCCCGACGAGCACCGATCGCACGTCACCGAGCTGGACGCTGCGCGTGGAGGCCTGGGCGACCATGCGGGTGTTGAGGTCGAGGCGCCGCGAGATGAGCAGGCCGAGCAGCGACGCGACGGTCATGACGCCGAACCCGCCGAGCTGGATGAGCGCCAGGATCACGGCCTGCCCGAACGGCGTCCAGAAGGTCGGGGTGTCGACGACGGCCAGACCGGTCACGCACACGGCGGACGTCGCCGTGAACAACGCCTCGAGCGGCGTCGCCATCCGGCCCGTCGTGGAGACGGGCAGCAACAGCAGGACCGTCCCCACCGCGATGGCGGCGGCGAACCCGAGGACCACGAGCTGCCCGGGACGACGCCGGAGCGTGCGGTCCCCGTCGCCGGAGGCCGCAGGCGCGAGACGTCGCGGTAGCGACCCGAGCATGGACACTCGACCGGTCTACCGCACCGCCGGGCGCCGGGCGGCGATCCTTACGGAACCCTGACGGCGGATGCGGTCGGCGGGTGCCGCGTCAGCGAGACGTCAGGACCGCGATGAACTCGTCCGCCATGGCGAGCTTGCGCGCGAGGTCGGCGCGGCGCTGCCCGGCGGTGTCGAGGTAGGCGTCGAGGCGTGCGCGCAGGCCCGCGTCGACGTCGCCGCCGGCCAACCGGTCGGAGATCTCCAGCAGGTCGGCCATCTCCTCGAGCGTGAAGCCGAGCGGCTTCATGCGGCGGACGACGAGGAGCCGGTCGACGTCCTGCTCGGTGTACAGGCGGAACCCGCCGTCGCTGCGGCCCGAGGGGCGCACGAGCCCGACCTCGTCGTAGTGGCGCAGCGTGCGCAGCGACAGGCCGGTACGCGCGGCGACGGCTCCGATATGCATCGTGGCCGGTTCGGAGCGGTCGGTCATGGGGGAAGTCTCTCGCGTCGGCAGGCCTCGCATGGCACGACTGGAACCCTACCCTCACGTGAGGGTAGGGTTTGCGCCGGTCGCCCCCCGGTCCGCGGGCGTGCGCGCCCCGACCTCGAAGGAACGCCGCGTGCCGAACGACGCCCGCCCCGCCCCGCCCGACCCCGCCACTCCGCCCGCCACGGGCGCGCCGGAGGCCGACGAGTCGTACTCCGTGCTCGCCGCCCTGAAGTCTCCGCGCCGGCTGAGGACCGAGGTCCTCGCCGGGCTCGTCGTCGCTCTCGCGCTGATCCCCGAGGCCATCGCGTTCTCGATCATCGCCGGGGTCGACCCGCGTCTGGGCCTGTTCGCGTCGTTCACCATGGCGGTGTCGATCGCCTTCCTCGGCGGACGCCCGGCGATGATCTCGGCCGCGACGGGCGCGGTGGCCCTCGTCGTCGCCCCTGTCGCCCGTGACCACGGCGTCGACTACCTCGTCGCGACGGTGATCCTCGCGGGCGTCATCCAGGTCGCCCTGGGCCTGCTCGGCGTGGCGAAGCTCATGCGGTTCATCCCGCGCTCCGTGATGGTCGGGTTCGTCAACGCCCTCGCGATCCTCATCTTCCTGTCCCAGCTGCCGCACCTGCAGGGAGTGCCGTGGATGGTCTACCCGCTGGTGGCCGTCGGCATCGCGATCATGGTCGTGATGCCGCGCTGGACGAAGGTCGTCCCGGCACCCCTGGTCGCGATCGTGCTCCTCACCGCAGCCACCGTGACCGCGGCGATCCACGTCCCGACCGTCGGCGACGAGGGCGAGCTGCCCGAGTCGCTGCCGTCCCTGCTCCTCCCCGACGTGCCGCTGAACCTCGAGACGCTGCAGATCATCGCGCCGTTCGCGCTCGCCATGGCCCTGGTCGGGATTCTCGAGTCGCTGCTCACGGCCAAGCTCGTCGACGACGTCACCGACACCCACTCGAACAAGACGCGCGAGGCCTGGGGGCAGGGCGCCGCGAACGTCATCACCGGATTCTTCGGCGGCATGGGCGGCTGCGCCATGATCGGCCAGACCATGATCAACGTGAAGGCCTCGGGGGCGCGCACCCGCATCTCCACGTTCCTCGCCGGGGTGTTCCTGCTGATCCTCGTCGTCGGCCTGGGCGACATCGTCGCGATCATCCCCATGGCCGCGCTCGTCGCCGTGATGATCATGGTCTCCGTCGGCACGTTCGACTGGCACTCGATCCGCCCCGCGACGCTCCGGCGGATGCCGAAGTCCGAGACGACCGTCATGCTCGCGACCGTCGTCGTGACCGTCGCGACCCACAACCTGGCCTACGGCGTGACCGTCGGCGTCCTGGTCGCCATGGTGCTGTTCGCCCGCCGGGTCGCGCACCTCACCACGGTCACCCGGCTGGACGCCTCGGCGGGACCAGGGGCCGACGACGACACCTGCACCTACGCCGTCGAGGGCGAGCTGTTCTTCGCCTCCTCCAACGACCTCGTCTACCAGTTCGACTACGCCGGCGACCCGCGCAACATCGTCATCGACATGACGAACGCCCACGTCTGGGACGCCTCCACCGTCGCGACCCTCGACGCGATCCGCACGAAGTACGAGGCCCGCGGCAAGACCCTCACCGTCGTCGGCGCCAACGCCGACACCACCGAGCGCCTGGACCGCCTCGCCGGAACGCTCGGTGCCGGCCACTGAGATCCAGAGACCACTCGCGCTGCCCGCCCGTCCCGTAAACCTGACTATCAGTGTGACTAGAGTTCTGGTCGGAATTTGAACGAGAATCTTCGCCATGCAGACATACCCGTTGAGCGAGGCGAAGACCAACCTGTCCGCGCTGGTGGACGGGCTCGAAAGAACGCACGAGCCGGTGACGATCACCCGGCACGGGAAGGCTGCGGCGGTGCTCATCGCCCCGGAGGACCTGGCAACCTTGATGGAGACGTTGGCGTGGCTCTCGGACCCCGATCATGCGGCTGAGATGGCTGAGGCGGAGGAGGCGATCAAGCAGGGTCGCACGTTGAGCCTGGACGAGGTGCGCGAGCAGCTGGCCGCGCGTCGATGACCGACGCCGACCGGTGGGAGGTGCGCCTGACACCTCCCGCGTCGCGCACCCTGCACGAGCTCCCGCCGCGGCTGGCCGATGCGGTGATCCGGTTCTGCTCGGAACCCTTGGCAAGCAACCCGTACCGGGTGACCAAGCCGTTGGGCGCGGAGCTCGTCGGCCAGCGCGCCGGATACGTCGGGATCGGGTTCCGCGTCCTGGTCCGCATCGACGACGACGAGCGCGTCGTCTACGTCATGCGCATGGCCTACCGTGCCGACGGCTACCGATAGGGGCTCGGCACCAGTTCGGGTGGCATCTCGCCGACCACGCTCCTACTGTTCGACGCGCCGGGGCGTCCCCGGCCAGCCGCACGTCGTGGGAGGCACACATGCCCGAGTCGTCCCGGCCGGAAGCCGTCTCGGCAGAACCGGCAGAGCGTGAACGACGACGCCGGATCCTGAGCCTGCTCGTCCCCTCGGCCCAGCGCCGCACGCTCGCCGAGGTGGCGGACCGGCTCGACCTCGACGTCGGGGACGTGCGCGCCAAGCGGTCGGCGTTCTGGACGATGCTCGTCCTGTCCGGGTTCATCGCGGTCGCGGGCGTCGTCACGGACTCCACCGCGACGGTGATCGGCGCGATGATCGTCGCGCCCCTGTCGACCCCGATCCTCGGGATGGGGCTCGGCATCGTCGCGGGGGACCGGTCGAAGATCGTGCGCTCCGCCGCGTACGTCGTGGGCGGGCTGGCGGTGGTCGTCGCCATCGGGCTCCTCGCGACGCTCGTGCTCCCCGCCTCGTCCGCGGTCGTCACCAACTCCCAGGTGACGGGCCGCACCTCGCCGGGCGTGGGCGACCTCGTCGCGGCGTTCGCGACCGGGTTCGCCGGGGCGATCGCGCTCGCGCGCCGGGACCTCGGCGACGTCCTGCCCGGGATCGCCATCGCGATCTCCCTCGTCCCGCCGCTCGGCGTCGTCGGCGTGTGCCTCGGCGAGGGCCAGCCGGCGCTCGCGGCCGGAGCGCTCCTGCTCTTCGTGTCCAACGCGGTCGCGCTCGTCGTCGCCGCCACGGTGGTCTTCTCGGGCGCCGGGTACCTGGACGACGCGCGGGCGGCGCATATCGGGGCGGCGGCTCCGCGGCGTCGTACCGCCGTCGTCGTGGCCACGGTCGCCGTGCTCCTGGTCGCCGTCCCCATGGTCGCGAACACCGTGCAGGCCACGCTCTCGGATCTCTGGCTGAGCCAGAGCCGCGCGGCCGCGGAGGCGTGGCTCGGCCAGACGGACGGCGCGACGGTCGACGACGTGCACTGGCAGGGTCAGGACCTCGTCGTCGAGGTCCGCTACCCGGGCGACGTGCCCGACGTCGCGCCCCTGCGGGAGCAGATCGACGCCCTGATCCCGTGGCGACCGGAGATCGTCGTCGTGCACACGGTCGGCGAGCGTGTGGAACCCGCGACCGGCTGACCGGGGCCCCGCACGACCGGCCGCTGAACGGACATCCGCGTGATTTCGGCCCACGGACGCTCCGGATGCACGACCTTTCCGCGGCTGGGACTCTCGAAGCATGTCGACTCCGAAGCCAGCAACGCCCGCCATCGTCCAGCAGCAGCAGGCTCTCCTGGAGTCGCTGCCCTTCTCCGACACCCAGGACTTCGACGACGCCGGTCGCGGTCTGCTCGGTTCTCGCGAACCGGGCGCGGTCACCCAGGACGACGGCAGCGTCGTCTGGGACGGCGACACCTACTCCTTCATCGAGGGAGACGCACCGGACACGGTCAACCCGAGCCTGTGGCGCCAGTCGCAGCTCGTCGCCCGTCAGGGCCTGTACGAGGTGGTCGAGGGGATCTACCAGGCGCGCGGGTTCGACCTGTCGAACATCACGTTCGTGGAGGGAAAGACCGGCGTCATCGTCATCGACCCGCTGATCTCGACGGAGACCGCCGCCGCCGCCCTCGCCCTGTACCGCGAGCACCGCGGCGACCGCCCGGTCACGGGCGTCATCTACACGCACTCGCACGTCGACCACTTCGGCGGGGTCAAGGGCGTGACGTCGCAGGAGGACGTCGACGCCGGTCGCGTCCCGGTCCTCGCGCCCGCCGGGTTCGTCGAGCACGCAGTCTCGGAGAACGTGTACGCGGGCACGGCGATGGGCCGTCGGGCCGGGTACATGTACGGCGCCGCGCTCGCGCGCGGGCCGCAGGGCGCGGTCGGTGCCGGCCTGGGCCAGACGACGTCGACCGGCACGGTCACGCTGATCCCCCCGACGCTCGAGATCACGACCACCGGTCAGGAAGAGGTCGTCGACGGCGTGCGGATCGTCTTCCAGATGGCGCCGGACACCGAGGCGCCGTCGGAGATGCTGTTCTTCTTCCCGGACCACAAGGCGCTGTGCGCCGCGGAGGACGCGACGCACAACCTGCACAACCTGCTGACCCTGCGCGGTGCGCTCGTGCGCGACCCGCACGTCTGGTCGCACTACCTCACCGAGACGGTCGACCTGTTCGGGAGCGACGTCGAGGTCGTGTTCGCCTCCCACCACTGGCCGACGTGGGGCAACGAGCGCGTCGTCGACTTCCTCAGGATCCAGCGCGACCTGTACGCCTACCTGCACGACCAGACGCTGCGCCTGCTGAACAAGGGTCTGACCGGTTCGGAGATCGCCGAGGAGATCACGCTGCCTCCGGCGCTGGAGAACGCGTGGAGCACGCGCGGCTACTACGGGACCGTGAGCCACAACGTCAAGGCGATCTACCAGCGCTACATGGGCTGGTTCAACGGCAACCCGGCCACGCTGTGGGAGCACGTCCCGGTCGAGCGAGCCACGCGCTACGTCGACTACATGGGTGGCGCGGACGCCGTCGTCGAGAAGGCGCGCGCGGCGTTCGACGCAGGGGACTTCCGCTGGGTCGCGGAGGTCGTCAACCACGTCATCTTCGCCCAGCCCGACCACGCCGGTGCGCGCGACCTGCTCGCCGACACCTACGAGCAGCTCGGCTACGGCTCGGAGAACGGCACGTGGCGCAACTTCTACCTGTCGGGTGCGACGGAGCTGCGCGACGGCCAGTTCGGCACGCCCACGGTCACCGCGTCGCCGGACATGGTCGCCCAGCTCTCGCCGGCGATGCTGTTCGACGCCCTCGCGGTCCAGGTGGACGGCCCGAACGCGTGGGACGAGACGCTCTCGATCGACGTCGTGCTCACCGACGCGGACGAGCGGTACCGCTTGCGGCTCGCCAACGGTGCGCTCACCTACAGCGCCGCACCCCAGCAGGGCGACGCGGACGTCACGCTCACCACGTCGAAGCGCGCGCTCCCCGCGCTCGCTGCCGGCGCCCTCACGCCTGACCGTCTCGCGCAGGCCGGCATCGAGGTCGGCGGCGACGCGTCCGTCCTCGGCCGGCTGGGCGCGGTCCTCGACCCCGGGGACTCGGACTTCGCGATCGTCACGCCCTGACGACGGCGCCCGAGCGGGCCGTCGCGCGCGGGTCGTGCTTCCGGATGCACGACCTGCGCGCCGCTGCGACGATCCGAGCATGACGACGACACCGAAGCCAGCAACTCCGACCATCGTCCAGCAGCAGCAGGCCATCCTCGAGTCGCTGCCCTTCTCGGACACCAGCGACTTCGAGGACGCCACGCGTGGGCTGATCGCGAGCCGTACCCCCAACGCGGTGTCGGCCGAGGACGGCACGGTCGTGTGGGACAACGACACGTACGACTTCCTCCAGGGCGACGCCCCGGACACGGTGAACCCGAGCCTGTGGCGGCAGTCGAGGCTCAACATCGCGCAAGGTCTGTTCGAGGTCGTCCCCGGCATCTACCAGGTGCGGGGCATGGACCTGTCGAACACGTCGTTCATCGAGGGCGACGAGGGCGTCGTCGTCATCGACACCCTCCTGACGGTCGAGACGGGCCGGGCGGCGCTCGAGCTGTACCGCGAGCACCGCGGGGACCGACCGGTCAAGGCGATCGTCTACACGCACTCGCACGCGGACCACTACGGGGGCACCCGGGGCTTCGTCTCGCAGGAGGAGGTCGACTCCGGTGCGGTGAAGGTCTTCGCGCCCGAGGGTTTCGTGGAGCACGCGGTCTCGGAGAACGTGTACGCGGGCACGGCGATGAACCGCCGCGCCGGGTACATGTTCGGCGCTGCGCTCGCGCGCGGCCCGCAGGGCGGTGTCGGTGCGGGGCTCGGCCAGACCCTGTCGACGGGCGAGGTCTCGTTCATCCCGCCGACGGACATCGTCTCGACGACGGGCGAGGAGGTCGTCGTCGACGGCGTCCGCATGGTGTTCCAGATGGCGCCTGGCACCGAGGCCCCGTCCGAGCTGCTGCTGTACCTGCCGGACCACAAGGCGCTGTGCGCGGCTGAGGACGCCACCCACACGCTGCACAACACGCTGACCCTGCGCGGCGCCGTCGTGCGCGACCCGCACGCGTGGGCGCACTACCTCACCGAGACCGTGGACCTGTGGGGCGGCGACGTCGAGGTCGTCTTCGCGTCCCACCACTGGCCCATGTGGGGCAAGGACCGCGTCGTCGAGTACCTGCAGGTCCAGCGCGACATCTACGCCTACCTGCACGACCAGACGCTGCGCATGCTCAACAAGGGCCTCACCGGCCCGGAGATCGCCGAGGAGATCACGCTCCCGCCGGCGCTCGAGAACGCGTGGCACGTGCGCGGCTACTACGGGTCCGTGAGCCACAACGTCAAGGCGATCTACCAGCGCTACCTCGGCTGGTTCAACGGCAACCCCGCCACCCTGTGGGAGCACGTGCCCGTCGAGCGCGCCAAGCGATACGCGAAGCTCGCCGGCGGCGTCGCCGCGCTGGTGACGAACGCGCGCGAGGCCTTCGACGCCGGCGACTTCCGCTGGGCCGCCGAGGTCGCCAACCACGCCGTCTTCGCCGAGCCGGACCACGCCGGCGCGCGCGAGGTGCTCGCCGACACCTACGAGCAGCTCGGCTACGGGTCGGAGAACGGCACGTGGCGCGACTTCTACCTCGCTGGCGCCGTGGAGCTGCGCGACGGCCAGTTCGGCACCCCGACCGAGACGAACGCGCCCGACGTCATCGCCAACCTCTCCCCGGAGATGCTGTTCGACGCCCTCGCGATCCAGGTGAACGGCCCGCGGGCCTGGGACGAAAAGCTGTCGATCGACGTCGCCCTGACCGACGTCGACGCCCGGTACCGCCTGCGCCTGGCCAACGGCGTCCTCACCTACAGCGCCGCACCGCAGCGGGGCGACGCCGACGTCACGCTCACCGGGACCAAGCGCGCGCTGCCGGTCCTCGCGAGCGGGAACGTCACACCGGACACGCTCGGCCAGGCGGGCATCGAGCTCGCCGGCGACGCGTCCGTGCTCGGGCGACTCGCCGCCGTCCTCGACCCGGGCGACAAGAACTTCGCCATCGTCACCCCCTGACGTCGACCTGACGCCCGCGTCGCCCGCTCCGGAGAGCGGGTCCGACGCGGGCGTCGTCGTGCCCGCCGGGGCGCGGAGACGGCTGATTCTTTCGACGCGCCACCGTGAAGAGCCTGTGGCAGTGTCGGAGCGACGGGGCGCACGACGTGGTGCGCCGGGGGTCTGGGCGTGACCGGAGGGCGGCGGCATGGCGAACGGAACGACGAGCAGCACCACGCGCAGGGGGCAGGGTCAGGCGGCCCGGCGCGCGTCACGGCTGCGTCGCGCATGGGCGGCGCTGGGGACCGCTCTGCTCGCCCTGCCGCTCGTTCTCGTCCCGGCGGTCCCGGCCTCTGCCGCGTCGTGGGGGATCCAGAAGACCGAGCTCAGCGCCCCCCCGTACGAACCGGGCGACACCGTGACCTGGGTCGTCACCGTCTCGTGCTCCGACCCGAACGACGACCCGTGCGTCCCCACCACGATCACCGACCCCCTTCCGGAAGGCGTGGAGCTGGTCAGCGCGACGATCCAGAGCCAGGGTGGCGCGACCGGCGGAGAGCTCGTCGCCGACACGGACACGGTCACCTACACCGCGGACAGCGTCCCCAACGGGGACCAGGTCCAGATCCTCATCACGGCCCAGGTGGACCCCGACCTGCCGTACAGCGAGAGCGGGGTGCCGATTACCAACACCGCGACGGTCGAATCGGACAACGCCGCGGAACAGTCGGCGTCCGACGACATCGCCCCGATCGTCCCGCTCGTGCTCGACTCCGAGACGACCAAGACGATCGACCCGGAGGGCGCGATCGCCGAGCCGGGGACGCCGGCCACGGTGACCATCGGCAGCACGAACACCTCGAACGACACGGTGGACTCTCTCGTCATCTCCGAGCCGGTCGACCCCGCCGCGGACCCGAACCCCTTCACCTACCTCGAGTTCACCGGTTTCGGTCCGACCGGCGACGGGACCGGTGTGACCTGGCCCGCGGGCGCGACGTCCGCGACCGTGACGTTCGCGTGCGCCGACGGTTCCGCCCCCGTCGAGAGCACCACGACGGTCGGCACGCTGCCCAACCCGCCCGCGGGGTGCGACGTCGAGGGCTACACCGTGGAGTTCGCCGGCGCGATCGAGCAAGGCGCCACGGCGACGATCCCCTTCAGCGTCGTGCAGAGCGAGGAGGTCGCCGAGCTGACCGAGGCGACGACCGTCACCAACGACACGTCGTCCTACGTGATCGATGCCGAGGGCGGCGAGTCGGTGCCGACGACGGCCGCCGACACCTACGTCATCACCCCGCCTAACAACGCGGTGACCGCCTCCAAGTCGTTCGACCCTGCCACGGTGAGCGCCGGTGACCCGACGACGGTGACGATCGGCGCCACCAACGACGGCGACCCGACGACGTCGCTGGTCATCACCGAGCCCTCGCCCGGCACGCCGAGCCCGTTCGAGGGCGACGACCCGCTGACCTTCACCGGGTTCGGTCCGGACGGGGACGGTACGGGCGTCCAGTGGCCGACGGGCGCCACGGCGGCGAGCGTCAACTTCACGTGTGCCGACGGCTCCACGCCCACGCTGGAGACGACCACGGTGGGCACTCTGCCCAACCCGCCGCCGGACTGCGTCGTCCTCGGCTTCTCCGTCGAGTTCACGGGCGACATCGTGTCCGGCGGCGCTGCGTCGATCCCGTTCACCGCGGACACCGATCCCGACCAGGTCGTCGACGACGTGACGCACCCGAACGAGATCACGGCCGACATCCCGAACGCCGAGGACACGGCGTCCGCCGACCTCGTGACCCTCGTGGACCGGCTGGCGACGAACACCGACAAGCTGATCTCGCCGTCGACGATCCCCGCCGTGCCCGGGCAGAACGTGATCGTGCAGCTGCCGACGCAGCTGCTGCCGTTCGGACCCGACGGTTCGACGGCGAACGCCGACCAGGTCGTCATCCAGGACCCCACCGACCCTGAGAACCCTGGGCCGTTCTGGGACAGCTTCGTCCCGACGTCGGTGCGCACGACGGACGTGCCCGCGGACTCGACGCTGACGATCAACTACTGGGACGGCGACTCCTGGGAGCCTGCCCCGGGCTGCGGCCCCTACACCGGTCCGGACACGGTGAGCTGCGACCTCCCGCCCGATGCCGAGGGCGTGCAGTTCGTCTACGACTCGACGGGCGACGGCTTCCCGCCCGGCACGACGTTCCAGCCGAACTTCATCGCCACGTTCACCGGGCCCGAGGGTGCCGACGACCCGCTGGAGAACTGCGGTGCGTCGAGCGCGTCGTCGAGCACAGTCGACCCGACCGACCCGGCCGAGGGCTGCGCCACCGTCGACCCGTTCCCCGTCGACGGCACGGGCGACCTGGACTTCATCGAGAAGTCCTTCCTCGGCGAGGATCCGGTCAGCGTGCTGGCCCGCTCGGACGGCCAGGTGACCGCGCAGATCACCTGGTCGACCAACGGGTTCTCCGGCGTCGACCCGTTGGTCATCTCGGACATCGCGGACCCCGAGACGACGGCGATCGGGGACTCGTTCTACGACGCGTTCAACCTCGTCAGCGTGGACCCGATCGACGCTTCTGTGGACCCGCTGATCGAGTACGACCTGATCGAGAGCGTCGAGCTGTTCGACGGCACCGAGTGGGTCGAGGCGTCGGGCGATCCGTGTCCTGCCGCCTGCGACGGCACCTTCCCGGGCTACACGCTGACCGCCGACGAGCAGGCGTCGACCACCTCGGTGCGGCTGACGTACACCGAGAGCCCGAGCCGCGGCACGGGCGACCCGCTCGCTCCGCAGCCGGGCGACGGCGTCGCCCGGTCCACGCAGGCCGACGGTCGGCACCTCGACCTCACGTTCCAGGTGCGGGACGACCGGCGCAGCGACGGTTCGCCGGTGCTCGGCTCGACGAACGGCACGATCTACAACACCGGCGACCCGGGGCTCGTGAACGACACCGCGCGCGGCACCGCGACGTTCGACGGCACCGACTACACGGACGCCGACGACGACGACGTGCTGATCATCGACCAGCCGCTCAACGTGTCCGTGGTCAAGGACTGGACCGGCGGCCCGATCTCGGTGCCTCCGCCAGGAACCCCCGCCGAGTTCTACCCGTCGACCGACGTCGTGATCACCGGGACGAACGAGTCGGCGGCCAAGGTGGACCAGCTCCGGCTCGTGGAGCCCGGCATCGCGACGTCGGGCGAGGTGCAGACGGCGGAGGGTACCTCGCCGTTCAACGTCTTCGACCTCACCGCGATCGACCTCACCCCACCGGCCGGCGCGACCTCCACGACCGTCACGCTCACCTACGACGACGGGACGACCGAGGACTTCGACGAGGCCGACGCCGAGGCGTTCGCCCCTGACGACCTCGCCGACGTCGTCGGCGTCGAGGTGTCCTACGACGGCCTCGTCGAGGCCGGCGCGTCGGGGAGCATGGACCTCACGCTCCAGCTCCGCGAGACCGACCGCTACACGGGCGTGCCGATCCTCGACGAGGAGGGGACGATCGTCACGACGAACCCGGTCCCCGACGGTGCCGTCGCGACCATCGACGACCCGGGCGGCGTTCCCGGCGAGGACACGCGTCTCGCGTTCGACGACGCGACCATGCCGCTGCAGACGGCCTCGATCGCGCTCGAGATCACCAAGGCGTTCAACCCCGACACGATCGTCGAGCCGAACAACGGCACGGGCGAGAACGGCGACCTCCCGGCCGTCATGACGCTGACCGGGCAACCGCTCGGCCCGTCGCGCAGTGTCGAGATGGTGCTGACCGACGACGACCCCCAGTTCTGGAACCAGTACGACTTCGTCGCGTTCGACCCGAGCGCCGCGCTGGCGACACCGATCGACCAGGTGCAGGTGGACGCCTTCACGGGCGGCACGTTCAGCGGGGAGCCGGGCTCGCCCGACCCGGTCGAGGTGACGGGCGGCGACTGGGCGCTGGGCGAGCCGTCGGGCACGTTCGCGCTCCCGGCCGGCGTCGCGCCGGAGGATGTCCAAGGCCTGCGCCTCACGTTCACGCGGGCCGACGGGGACATCTGGGAGAACCCGGCCACCCCGACGCAGACGGTGCCGATCCAGATCCTGCGCCGCGACGAGATGCGCTCCGGGGACCCGGTGCTGCCCGACCTCGCGGCCAACCCGCCTGGTCCCGGCGAGACCGCCCCCGGCGTCGCGAGCAACTCCGTCGACGGCACGACGACGGGCGAGGACCTCGTGATCGACCCGGAGACGGGCGAGGTCGGCCCGGTGACCGCCGCGGACTCCGCGGACGCCTCGATCCTGTACCAGCACGCCACCAACGGCGTGGAGATCGTCAAGGACTTCAACGGCAACGTCAGCAGCGCGTCTCCGCCCGACGCCGTCATCGCGATGAACATCACGATCGAGAACACCGGCGACCGGCCGATCATCGACCCCATCGTCATCGACGACCCCATGCCGACCGACGCCGAGGGAGCGCAGCTCCGCCTCGCCCCGAACGTCGCCGAGCCGTTCAGCTACGCCCTCACGGGGGCGGACCCCGACACGAGCACCCCCGACCTGCCGACCGACGCCGCCGAGGTGACGGTCGACCAGGCCGGGGACATCGACTCGCTGGAGTTCGCCTTCCCGCCCGGGTCGGTGCTCGAGGTCGGGCAGGTCTACACGATCACCGTCCAGGTGCAGTTCCGCGTCGGGCTCCCCGCGCAGACCGTCGTCGCGAACACCGCGGGGGTCACGGGCGACCGGCCGTGGGACGAGTGCGTGGCGCGGCTGAACCCGGAGACGGGGGCGTGCGAGGCCGACGCCGACATCAGGCCCGTCGGGTCGGCGGTGATCGCGGAGTCGAAGTACGTCAAGGCGACGGCGGACGACCAGCTCGACGTCATCGTCGCCCCGGAGTACACGGGCCCGGACATCGAGTGCGAGCCCAACGTCTTCGGCTTCTACGCCTACCCCTGCACCCCGGTCATCGCGCCGGGGCACGCGGAGACCTGGCGCGTGCGGGTCGACAACGTCGGCAACCTGCCGCTGGACAAGGTCGTCACCGTCGACCGGCTACCCAAGCCCGGCGACACGGCGGCGGCGTCCACCGATCCGTCGACCGCCCGCAACTCGCAGTGGACTCCCATCCTCACGAGCGACCCGCCGCCGACGGTCGTCAACGCGCCTCCCGGCTCGACCACCGAGTTCTTCTACACGACGTCCGACGACTACTGCCTGGACGACCTGAACTTCCCGAACGAGGAGCCCGTGTGCCCGACGGGCGACCCGGTGACCGGCTGGGTGCAGCTCACCGGCTCCGAGAGCCAGGAGCTGTACGAGACGATCACGGCCCTGAAGTCCGTCATCACGTTCCCCGAGGACAACCTCTTCCAGCCGGGCCAGTTCATCGCTCTGGAGGCGACGACGCTCACGCCGGCGACCGCGCCGGAGGCCGGGGACCGGTCGATCGCGTGGAACTCGGCGGCGGCGAACGGCGTCGGGGTGACCCCGCAGGGCGACCTCAACCTCCTGCCGACCGAGGGCACCAAGGTCGGGGTCGCGACGGCGACCGGCTCGCTCGAGGTGAACAAGGTCGTCACGGGGGACGGGGCGCAGTACGCGCCCGAGTCGTTTGCGCTCGCGGTCCAGTGCACCTCGGCCATCGGCACGCCGGTGGAGACCGTGCTCGACCCGATCCCCATCACCGTGACCCCGGGGACGCCCGTGACCGTGCCGAACCTCCCGTACGGCGCCGAGTGCACGATCACCGAGGACCCGTCGGCGGGGCAGACCGAGCTGCTCGTCGGGACGGTGACGATCGGTGAGGAGCCGGACGTCGTCTCGATCACCGCGGTCAACCGGTACGACCTGTCGAGCATCGACCTCACGAAGGAGGTCGTGACGGACGCCGTCGACCAGGACGGCGTCCCCGTCCCGTTCGGCCCGTTCGAGGCGACGGTCGAGTGCACCTTCCTCGGTGAGCCTGTGTACGCCGAGGGCTACGGACCCGACGACCCGATGGTGGTCACCCTCGAGGACGGCGACACGGTCGAGCTCACGGGTCTGCCCGTCGGCTCGGAGTGCACGGTCACGGAGACCGGTACGGGCAACGCGTCGTCGGTGACGATCACGGTCGACCAGGGCCTACCCGGTCACCCCGTGACCACGGACGGCCCGACGACGGACCTCACGCTCACGCCCGACGTGCTCGGGGCGTCCACCAACGACGTCACCCTGACCAACACGTACGACGTCGGAGCGATCAACCTCCAGAAGGTGGTCGCCGGCGAAGGCGGCCCCGCGTACGGGGCCGGGCCGTTCACCGTCTCGGTGCTGTGCACGTACGACGACGACGGCGACGGGCCGGGCGATCCGCGCACGGTCTACGACGCCGACGTCGTGCTCGGCGCCGCGGGACCGCTCGAGACGCAGATCTCGAACCTTCCGACGGGCGCGGTGTGCGACATCGAGGAGGTCGACGACGCGGGGGCCACGGACTCCGTCGTGGTGCCGGACGAGGTGACCGTCGGCAGCGGTGACATCGCCGAGGTCGTCATCACCAACACGTTCGACGTCGGCACGATCCAGGTGGACAAGGAGCTCGCCGGCCTCGGTGCGCTCTACGGCCCCGGACCGTTCACGTTCCAGCTCGCGTGCACTTACGGGGAGGACGCCGAGGGCAACCCTGTCCCGATCCCGATCCCGGGCGGCGACACGCGGGTTGTCGAGGGCGGTTCCACCGCCACATACGACGGCCTGCCCGTCGAGTCGGAGTGCACGATCACCGAGACGGACACGTTCGCGGCGTCGTCCGTGGAGATCAGCGTGGACGACGGCCGCGACCCGGAGGAGTTCCCCGACGACCCGGAGAACCCCTCGGTGGCGGACATCACCGTCCCGCCGGCCGACGACGGCGCACCGACCACCGTGACGGTCACCGTGGAGAACACGTTCGACACTGCGCCGCTGCTCGTGCAGAAGGTGGTCGACGGCGACGCGGCGGCCTTCGCCCCGCCGATGCCGCCGCTGCCGGACCTGCCGACGACGGTCGAGGAGCTCATCGGGTTCGACTGGAGCACCATCCCGTACGACGAGTTCCCGTACGCGGTGTCGCTGGCCTGCACGACCGCGACGGGCGAGCCGGTGGAGACCATCATCGGCGGGCCGACGCGGCGGTTCGGTCCCGGCGTCCCGGCGGCGTACTTCGGCCTCCAGGACGGCGACTCCTGCACCGTCACGGAGACGGAGACCGCCGGGGCGACGTCGTCCACGGTCGCGCCGAACCCTGTCGTCGTCGAGGGTGACCCGTTCCCCGCGGACCCGGTCCAGGTGGTCGTCACGAACACGTACGACGCCGGGTCGATCGAGGTCACCAAGGTCGTGGACGGTGCGGGCGCGGAGGCCTTCGGCGCGGGCCCGTTCACCGTGAGCGCGGCGTGCACGTTCCAGGGCCAGGACATCGAGGTTCCCGGCGGCGCCACGCGGGAGGTCTCCGGCGGCGAGGTCGCGGTCTACGACGGCCTGCCGATCGGCGCCGAGTGCGTGGTGACCGAGACGGCCACAGGTGGCGCCTCGTCATCGACCGTGTCCGCCGTCGCGGACGGCGAGCCGGGCGTCGTGACCATCGCGGCCGACCCGGCCGCGCTGACGGTGACGAACACGTTCGACGTCGGCCAGGTCGTCGTGACGAAGGAGATCGACGGACCCGGTGCCGCGGAGCACCAGGACGACGCGTTCGTCGTCTCGCTCGCGTGCACGTGGGACGTGGACGGCGTGGCGACGGACGTCGTCGTCCCGGGCGGGGCCGAGCGCACGCTCTCCGCGGCGGACGACTGGACCGCGGTCTACGAGCAGGTCCCGCAGGACGCGACGTGCACGCTCGCGGAGACCGACGCGGGCGACGCCGCCGAGGTGACGGTCGCCGTCGCCTCGACCGAGGTGACGGTGGCCCCGGGGGACGGGACGCCCACCTCGGAGGCGTTCGCGGTGCCCGTGGGTACCTCGACCGACGTGACCGTGACGAACACGTTCCCGGCCACGCCCGGCGGCGACCTCCCGGCGACGGGCGCGAGGGTCGGCGCGATCGCGGTCCTCGCGGTCCTGCTGACGGGTGTCGGTGCGCTGCTGGCGAGCAACCGCCGGGTCCGCGTTCGGACGGGCGGGGGTGGCGCCTGAGCGAGGAGAGCCCGCGCGGCTCCGCCCCGGGGCGCGCGCTCCGGGCCTGGTGGGACGGGGTCCGCCCCGCGAAGGGGACGTTCCGGCGCTCGGCGGGCGCCGGCGTCCCCGGCGCCGTGGGCGGCGTCCCCGACGGCATGGCGTCCGCCACGCTCGTCGGCGTCAACCCGATCCACGGCCTCTACGCCACGGCGGTAGGGCGCATCGTCGGCGGCGTGACGGTCGACTCGCAGCTCATGATCGTCACGACGACGAGCGCCGCCGCCCTTGCCGCCGGGTCCGCGCTGGCGGAGGTCGCCCCGGAGGACCGGCTGCCCGCGCTCATCCTGCTCACGACGCTCGCGGGCGTCGTGATGGTCGCCGCGGGGCTCGCGGGCCTGGGTCGTCTCACCGGCTTCGTGTCGCACTCCGTCATGACGGGCTTCCTCACCGGGGTGTCGGTCAACATCCTGCTCGGGCAGCTCGACGACCTCACCGGTACCGAGCCGACCGCGTCGCTCGCGATCGCGCAGGCGTACCAGGTGCTCTCCGCACCCGGCACGTGGAGCTGGCCGACCGTCGTCGTCGGGGCGGGCTCGATCGTGGTGCTGCTCGCCCTCGCCCGGACGCGGATCGCCCCGTACGCGGCCGTGGTGGCGCTCGTCGTCGCGTCGGTCGGGGTGTGGCTCGCGCAGGCGGGCTCGGTGCGGCTCGTCGCGGACGCCGGGGCCATCCCCGTCGGCCTGCCGGTGCCCCAGGTCCCGGACCTCGGCCTGCTGTCCGTGGACGTCGCGGTGGGGGCGTTCGCCGTCGCGGCCATCGTGCTCGTACAGGGCGCCGGGGTCGCGGAGTCCGTCCCGAACCCGGGCGGAAAGCGGGCGGACCCGAACCGGAACTTCCTCGCGCAGGGCGTCGCGAACATCGCGGTCGGGTTCTTCCGCGGCATCCCGGTCGGCGGCTCCGTGGGCCAGACGGCGGTCAGCACGTCGGCCGGGGCGCGCGACCGCTGGGCGGGGATCATGTCGGGCGTCTGGGTGCTCGTCGTGCTCGTCGCGCTGTCCGGACCGGTCGGCCTCGTGCCGTCGGCGACGCTCGCGGCGCTGCTCGCGGTGGCGTCCGTCCAGTCGATCCGCCTCGCGGCCATGGCGACCGCGTGGCGCACGGGAAACCAGTCGCAGGTCGCGATGATCGCGACGTTCCTCGCGACGCTCCTCCTGCCGGTCGCGGCCGCCGTCGGGATCGGCGCGGCGCTGTCGATCCTCCTCCAGGCGAACCGCGAGTCCCAGGACCTGCGCATCGTGCGGCTCGTCCCGCTCGACGACGGGCACTACCGCGAGGAGCGCTCGCCCCGGCTGCTCGGGGACGAGTCCGTGACCGTGCTCGACGTCTACGGGAGCCTCTTCTACGCCGGTGCCCGGTCGCTCGAGGCGGCGCTGCCCGACCCCGGGGCGGCCCGCGACGCCGTCGTCGTGCTGCGCCTGCGCGGGCGGGCCACCCTCGGCGCGACGGCCTTCACGGTGCTCGCCCACTACGCCGACCGGCTCGGCGAGCGGGGCGGGCGGCTCTACGTGAGCGGCGTGGACCCGGCCCTCGCCGAGAAGTTCGCGCACGTCATCGACGTGCGGCTGCACGAGCGCATCGCGGTCTTCCCGGCCCGTCCCACGCTGGGCGAGTCCACCGCCGACGCCGTGAAGCACGCGGAGGCGTGGCTCGTGCGCGGCGTCGAGACGGCGCCGATCCCCGTGGTGCGACCGCCCGGCCCGGTCAAGCGGCTGTGGTCCCGCATGCGGTCGGCCCTGCACCGGAAGTGAGCTGCGGCCAGCGGTTGCGGAACCTGCGGGGTCGGAGCACGGTTACGGCATGATCCGGTTCCTGCTCAGCTTCGCCATCAACGTGGTGCTCGCGGCCGTGGGCCTGCTCGTCGCCTCGAGCCTGTTCGAGGACGTGACGCTGCACGCGTCCGGCTTCGTCGTCGCCGTGCTGATCTTCGCGGTCGCGCAGGCTGTCCTCGCGCCCTTCGTCTTCAACATGGCGCGCAAGTACGCGTCGGCCGTGCTGGGCGGCATCGGCCTCGTCTCGACGTTCCTCGCCCTCTGGGTCGCGACGCTCATCGGCGACGGCCTCGAGATCTCGGGCACGGCGACGTGGGTCGGGACGACGGTCGTCGTCTGGCTGATCAGCGCGCTCGGCGGCTGGCTCCTCGGATGGCTCGTGCTCACCCGCTGGTGGGACCGCCGCCAGGAGCAGAAGCGGATCCGCGCCGCCACTGCCGGGCAGTGACACCGGCGTCGAACCGCGTCATCGCGCTCACGCGGTCGCCTGCGAGCGTCAGGACCAGGAGCCCCGTCGCCGGCTGAGGACCGCCGTCCCCTCGGAGGTACATGCGGAACGCGGGCTGTCCGTTCGCGCGCGTCCCCACGAGGTCGAACCGCCGCCCGGCGCCGAAGATCGCACCGCAGAGCGCGGCCACCGCCTCGCGACCGACGTACTCGAACGGCATCGGCGGCATCGAGGCGACGACGTCGTCCGTCAGCAACGCGACCAGGGCCTCGAGGTCGGCCGCCTCATAGGCGCGAACGAAGCGCGCGACGACCGCTGCCTCGGCCTCGGAACCCGGCGAGGGCGGCACGTCGTGCGCGTCGGCACGCCGTCGCAGCGTGGCGCGTGCATGCCGGAGCGCGCTCGTGACCGCGCCGACGGTCGTCCCCGTCACGGCCGCCACCTCCCGGGCGGGGAAGCCGACGACGTCACGCAGCACGAGGGCGGCGAGCTGGCGCGGGGACAGGAGCTGGAGCGCGGTCACGAACGCGAGGGAGATCGCCTCGCGACTCTCGTAGCGGGCTTGCGGGCCGGGCTCCTCGGGCGTCCCGACGAGGAGCGCGTCCGGGAACGGCTGCACCCACGTGACCTCTCCGAGCCGGGTCGGCCGCGGGGGTTCGACACCAGGCACGTCCCATGCCTTCGCGGGTCGCCGCCGTGCTGTGCGCAGGGCGTTCAGGCACCGGCGGGTGGTGATCCGGTAGAGCCAGGTGCGGACCGACGCGCGGCCCTCGAACCGTGCCAAGCCCTGCCAGGCCGCGAGCAAGGACTCCTGCAGCACGTCCTCGGCGTCCTCGTACGACCCGAGCATCCGATAGCAATGAACCAGGAGCTCTCGCCGGTAGGGCCGGCACAGCGCGTCGAACGACACGTCGTCGCCGGCGCGCGCCCTCGCGAGCAGGCCGGCCTCGTCGTCCACTGCGCCACCACCTTCGCTCTCGGTCGTGGTGCCCACTTTCCCACCTCCGCGGTGTCAGTACCGTCGACGGCCGTCTCGCGCCGTCGTCCGCGTCCACGAGGCGGGCGCGCGCCGCGCCCGGATGGAGGAGCACCATGCTGCTGGCAGACAAGATCGCGGTCGTGTACGGGGCCGGTGGCGCCGTCGGCGGCGCTGTGGCCCGGAGCTTCGCACGCGAGGGCGCGCGCGTCCACCTCACAGGACGTCGCCGGGAACCGTTGGAGGCCGTGGCGACCGACATCGTCGCGCGGGGCGGCGCGGCGGAGGTCGCCGAGGTCGACGCCCTCGACGAGCAGGCGATCGACGCGCACCTCACGGCGGTCGTCGACCGTTGGGGCCGGCTCGACGTGTCGTTCAACGCCGTCGGCGTCCCCGACGCGAGCGTCGTCGGCGTGCCGCTCGTCGACCTCGACGCCGCGCGGTTCTCGGGTCCCGTGGCCGACTACGCGAGCTCCTACTTCCTGACCGCGCGCCACGCGGCGCGCAGGATGCTGGCGCAGCGGTCGGGAGTGATCATGACGGTCACGGCGCTCCTGGCGCGCACAGGTGCCCCGCTGGTCGGCGCGTACGGTCCCGCGATGGCAGCGAAGGAGGCTCTCACGCGCGGGCTGTCGGCCGAGCTCGGTCCTCACGGCATCCGCGTCGTCGGACTCCGCCCGCAGGCGATGCCCGAGTCGAGCACCATCCGGGAGGCGTTCGAGCCGCGCGCGGCGGCAACCGGCCTCACGTGGGAGGAGTGGCAGGAACGCCTCGCGAGCAGGACCCACCCGCGACGGCTCATGACGCTCGCCGAGATGGCGGAGGTTGCCGCCTTCGCGGCGTCCGACAGGGCGAGCGGCCTGACCGGGACCACGATCAACCTGACGATGGGAAGCCTCGACGACTGAGCCGGTCACCCCACGACGGCCTAGACAGCCGGGCCGGCGTCGGTCTCGGCGGTGATCGCGCTGTCGATGTCGGGGTACAGCGTCGGCCGTTCGTCGCGCCCGACGACGGCGCGCAGCTCGTCGCGGACCTGGCCGACGTCGCGCGCCAGGACGAGCGTGGCGCCGAGGCGTCCGAGGTCGGTCCGGAGCGTGATGAGCATCTGGGCGGCGGCGGAGTCGAGGAACGGCACCGTCTCGGCGTCGATGACGACGGTCCGCGGACGCTCGGCCGTGGTGAGGTCTCGGATCGTGCCTCGCACGGCGTCGGCGTTGGCGAAGAACAGGCCGGACTCGACACGCACCACCAGCACGCCGGGGACGTCCTCCCCGGCCGGCTGGCCGAGCGCCGCCCGCCGTGCGCCGTCGACCCAGGTGCCCTCGGGGCTGCGGACGAGGCGCGCGACGTGCGGGCGCGAGGCGCGCTTGAGCAGCAGGAGCAACGAGAGCAGCACGCCGATGACGAGGCCCGGCAGGGTGTCGAAGACGAGCACGCTGGCGGTCGTCGCGACCGCGGCCCAGAAGTCGTGTCGAGCGGTGCCGCCGTAGAGCCGTCTCGAGAGGTGGCTCGCGTACCCGTACAGGCGCCGCAGCGACCTGACGTCCACGAGCTCGATCACCGCCGCGATGACGACGGCGGCGAGCGTGGCCTCGGGCAGCGACTCGAACACGGGCGTGAGGAACAGGAGCGTGAGGACCACGAACACCGCCGCGGTGAGCCCCGAGACCTGGCTCTTGGCCCCCGCGCCTCCGTTGACCGCGGTCTTGGACAGGCTGCCGTTGACGACCATCCCGGACGCGATGCCCGAACCGAGGTTCGCGGCCCCCATGCCGATCAGCTCGCGGTTCGGGTCGATGTCGTAACCCTCGCGCGCGGCATACTCCTTCGCCGCGCCCAGCGCCTCGGCGAACCCGACGAGCATCACCCCGGCGCACGGACCGATGAGCGCCGTGTAGTCGGCCCAGCTCATGTCCGGGAAGCCGAGGGCGGGCAGGCCGGCGTCGATCGGGCCGACGATCTCCACGCCGCGGTCGTCGAGGGAGAGCAGCAGGATCGCGCCGATGCCGAGGAGCACCGCGACGAGCGAGCCCGGCACCTTCGGTGCCCACCGCTTGATCGCGAGGAGGATCGCGAGCGTCACCAGGCCCAGGACGACCGTCGTGCCGCTCGCCGTGCCGAGCTCGGTGAGGATCGCCCACAGCTTCTCGAAGAAGTTCCCCTCACCCTTCTCCACCCCGAGCAACGCAGGTACCTGACCGATGATGATGATCAGCGCCATGCCCACGATGAAGCCCTTGAGCACGGGCTCGGAGATGAACGACGCCACGAACCCCAGTCGCGCCGCGCCCGCCACGAGGCACAGCACCCCGGTGACCAGGGCGATGCCCGTGGTCAGCGCGGCATAGAACGCGGCATCGCCCGGCGCGAACACCGCCACGACGCTCGCCGACAGCGCTGCCGTCGCCGACATGGGCCCCACCACGAGGTGCCGCGAGCTGCCGAACACGGCGTACAGGATCAACGACGGCACCGCCGCGTAGAGGCCCACGACCGGCGAGACGCCCGCGATCGTCGCGTACGCCAACGACTCCGGCACGAGCACCGCCCACACCGTCAGCCCCGCGACGAGATCGCCTTGCAACCACGCCTTCTGGTAGCCCCGCAAGGACCCGAAGAGCAGCGGGGTCCGACGTCGGGCGACGGCGGCCCCCGCCTGCCCGGCGGCGTCTGCCGCGGGCCGCCCGTTCCCGGAACCTGACATCGACCTGACCTCCGCTCGTGGTGAACCGTCCGGGACCGATCCTTCCGGGATCCGTCGGGACCGCCACCCGAGCGGCCTCCCCGACGCCGGGCGCCGCTCGCCGCGCGGAACAGGGCCCCCGGCGATACGTTCGACGCGACTCGCGCGGCCACCGCGCCGACGCACTGCTCGAGAACTGAGAGAGGTCAGACGTGGCAACGCTCACCGTGTGGAAGTTCGACACCCCTGACGGCGCCCAGCGCCTCGAGGACGCGCTCCTCGCCCTGCAGAAGCAAGAGCTCATCCAGGTCCAGGACGCGGCGACCGTGTCCTGGGAGGAGGGCAAGAAGAAGCCGAAGACCCGCCAGGGGAACAGCACCAGCGCGGCCGGCGCGCTCGGCGGCACGTTCTGGGGCCTGCTGTTCGGCCTCATCTTCTTCATCCCGCTGCTCGGCGCCGCGATCGGCGCGGCGTCCGGCGCCATCGCCGGTGCGCTGACCGACGTCGGCATCGACGACGACTTCATCGACTCCGTGCGCAGCAAGGTCACCCCGGGCACGTCGGCGCTCTTCGTGCTCACCTCGGGTGCCGTGCTCGACCGCGTGCACGACGCGCTCCAGGCCGAGGGCATCCACGGCGAGCTCATCCAGACGAACCTCTCCGAGGACGAGGAGGCCAAGCTCCGCGCGGCCTTCGACGAGAACGCCTGAGCTCCCGCGCGGCTCCCGCCGGAGCTCGTCGAACAAGTGAGGCGCGGGGGGCGGGTCGTGCCGGGTCTACCATCCGCGGCCTCGTTCCTCGGCCGCTCCCGCCAGACCCACCACGACCCGGCACGACCCGCCCCCCGCACCTCACCCGGTCGCGCCACCTCCCGCACCTCACCCGGTCGCGCCACCTCCCGCACCTCACCTCGGCACGTCACCCCGCACCTCACCGTCATCTAGGAGGCCTGCATGGGCGCTGCGATCGGTCAGTCCCTCCCCGTCGCGGTCGGTGTGCTCATCAGCCCGCTGCCGATCGTCGCCGTCGTGCTCATGCTCGTCAGCGGGCGAGCGAAGGCGAACGCGTTCTCGTTCCTCATCGGGTGGTTCGTCGCCGTCGGTGCGGTGACGCTCGTCGTCGCCCTGCTCGCCGGCGCCGGCGCGGACGGGGAGGACGCCGGCCCCCCGCTCTGGGCGGCGATCCTCAAGATCGTCCTCGGCCTGGCCCTGCTGTTCCTCGCCGTGAAGCAGTGGCGCGGACGTCCGCGTGAGGGCGTCGAGCCGCCCGCGCCGAAGTGGATGGCAGCGATCGACGGCTTCACGCCGCCCAAGGCGGCGGGGCTCGCGGTGCTCCTCGGGGCGATCAACCCCAAGAACCTGCTGCTCGTCGTCTCCGGCGGGGTGGCGATCGCGACGGCGGCCGGCGACGACACGAACGCCAAGGTCGTCGCGTCGGTCGTCTTCGCGCTCGTCGCGAGCGTCGGCGTCGCGACGCCGGTCTTCATCTACCTGTTCATGGGTGATCGCGCCGCCACGATGCTCGACGGGCTCAAGACCTGGATGACCCACAACAACGCCGTCATCATGGCCGTGCTCCTGCTCGTGCTGGGCGCCAAGATGCTCGGCGACGGCATCGCGTCGATCTGACGGACGGGTCGCGGGACGGTTACTCGATCCCCTGCTCGCGGCGCTCGTCGACAGTCCGGGCCGCCTCCCGGGCGGCCTCCTGGTTGGTGCGCCGCCGGCGAGCCTTGCGGTCCCGCTTGTCCTGGCCCGAGCCCCCGTGGTCCTTCTTCTCGGGGTCGCGCAGCATGTCCGACTCGATGAGCTCGTGCCGCTGGAGGTAGGTGTTGGCCACGGCCTGGATCGTCGCGGCGATCGGCAGCGAGAGGAAGGCACCCAGGGCGCCGAACACCGCGCCGAACGCCAGCACGACGACGAAGCTCACCGCCGGGTTCATCTCCAGCGCGCGGGCGGAGACCTTGGGTGAGAAGTACAGGTTCTCGAGCTGCTGGTACCCGATGATGAACGCGAGCACGGCGAGCGCCTGCGGCAGCCCCTGCGACGTGAGCGCCACCGCGACGGGCAGCGCGCCGCCGATGTAGGTACCGATCGTCGGGACGAACTGCGAGACGACACCGGTGAAGACGGCGAGCGGCAGCGCGTACGGGGTCTGGACGATGAGCAGGAACACGAGCGTGAAAGCGCTCGAGAGCGCGGCGAGGACGATGCGCGAGTTGATGAAGTCGGAGACCTTGACCTGGGTGATCTCCCACAGGCGCAGCACCTCCTCCTGGCGGTTCGGGGTGAGCCAGCGGCACACCCCGGCGCGGAAGCGCGGCCCGGCCGCGAGGAGGTAGTAGGTGACGAGGAGGATCGTCAGGGCCGCGAAGATCGCGCCGATGATCGTCGTCCCGACGAGGATCGCCCCGGACGCGACGTCCTGGCCGAACTGCTCGAACGCCTGACGCAGCAGCTCGTCGGACTCCGGGAGGGCGAGGTCGAACCGCTCCTGGACGAACTCGCGGATCTGCTCGTACACCTCCGGGAGGGTCTGGACGAGCTGGATGAGCTGCTGGACGAACAGGTTCCCGAAGAGTGCGAGCACGACGAGCACGACGAGGATCGACCCGATGAGCGAGACCCCCGCCGCCGCGCCGCGCCGCCACCCGTGCCGGACGAGCCACACGACGATCGGCTCGAGAGCGAGCGCGATGAAGAACGCGATGAGGATGTTCACGCCGAGCGCCTGCAGCTGACCGAGCGCGTACCACGCGAAGATCGCGACGAAGACGGCGACGACCCCCATCGCCAGGGCGCGCGAGACCCAGCGCGGCGGACGGCGGGAGTCGTGCTGGACGGGGCGCGTGCCGTCGTCGGGCACGCCCGACCACGGGTCGTCCGCCCGGCGCTGCGGCCGGTCCGTCGGGTCGGCCGGTCCGTCGGCGGGAAGGGACGTCGTCATGCGACGAACCTAGCGGCGTGACGGTGCGGTGGCCCGGCGGCCACGCCGCGACGTCCCTCCCGACGGGTGGGCTCGTCTTCCGGATGCCGAGCGCGGCGGGTAGTGCCACGATCGACGCGCACGCCCACGTCTCGCCGTCCGGATGCCCAGGAGGACTCACATGGCACGTTCGTCGCAGGTCTCGGCATGGGTCGGCTGGGTCTGGTTCGCCGGGATCGTCCTCGTGACGCTCGGATTCTTCAACGCGATCAGCGGGCTCGTCGCGGTGTTCTCCCCGAAGAGCCTCGTCGGCGTGACCGACGCCGGGGTGGTCGTCCTCGACGTGTCGACGTGGGGCTGGATCCACCTCGTGATCGGCGTGCTGCTGGTCCTCACCGGCTTCGCCCTGCTGTCCGGCAAGGGCTGGGCACGCATGGTCGCGATCGTCCTCGTGGTCCTCAACGCGATCGCGCAGTTCACCACGCTGCAGGTCACGCCGTGGTGGTCGCTCGTCACCATCGTGCTCGACGTCTTCGTCCTGTGGGCGCTCGTCGTCCACGGCGACGAGGCGGAACGTGCCGCACGCTGACGACCGCACCGGAGCCCGTCGAGAACCGCGGGCAGAACGCACCCGAGACCCCGTCACCGAGAAGCACCCGACGCTAGGAGCACCCATGGCAACGTCCACGTTCGGTCCGGTCGAGATCGTCGCGATCGCCTTCCCGGCCGACCGCATCCCGGCCGACGTCCAGACCTCGGTCCTCGACGTCCTCTCCGCGGGGACGGTCACGCTGCTCGACCTCGCCGTCGTCCGTCGCTCGGAGGACGGCGACGTCGAGCTCCTCGAGGTCACCGACCTCGGCGACGAGCTCGAGATCACCGACGTCGAGCTCACCGGCGCCGGCCTCGCCGGCGAGGAGGACCTCGACGACATCGCGGCGGGTCTTGCGCCCGGCACGTCCGCGCTCGTCCTCGTCGTCGAGCACACCTGGGCACGCGGCGTGATCGCGGCCACGAACGACGCAGGTGGTGTGGTGCTGCTCAGCGAGCGCATCCCCGCCGAGGTCGTCAACGAGGTCGCGGACCTCGCCCTCGTCGAGGACTGACGCCGCGCGTGACCCGGACGCCCCGCAGCGCGATCCCGCGGAGCATCCTGGGGCACGTCCGGAAGAACGTCCCGAAGAACGCTCAGAAGAACTCTGAAGACCTCTGAAGACCTCTGAAGACCTCTGAAGACTTGGAGTAGAACGATGCCCCTCCGCCGCATGGGCCGCCCCGGCCTCATCGGGACCGCCGCCCGCACCGCCGTCATCGCAGGCACCGCATCCGCCACCGCCGGCGCCGTCCAGCGCCGCCAGACGAACCGCCAGCAGCAGTCGTGGGAGGCGCAGCAGGCCGCCGCCCAGCAAGAGCAGGCGCGCATCGACGCTGCCGCTCAGCAGGCCGCCGCGCAGTACGCGCAGCCCGCTCCCGCTCCCGCCGCAGCTCCGGCCACGACCGGTCAGGATGACCTGCTCGCCCAGCTCGAGCGCCTCGGTCAGCTCCACGCGTCCGGCGTCCTCAGCGACGCGGAGTTCGCCGCCGCCAAGGCCAAGCTGCTCGGCTGAGAGCCCCGGGACGAGAGGAGCCGACGATGGCCACGTTCACCGTGTGGAAGTTCGACTCTCCCGAGGGAGCCGACGAGGCGTCGTCGATCCTGCACGGCTCCGCGTCCGAGGGCGCGATCAGGATCGTCGACACGGCCGTCGTGTCGTGGCCGGAGGGCGCCGCGAAGCCGACGACGCGCCGCGGCCACCAGGACGAGTGGCGCGGCAGCGGGTGGGGCGCCTTCTGGGGACTCCTCCTCGGCTCGTTGTTCTTCGTGCCCGTCCTGGGGGTGGCCGCGGGTGCGGCGATCGGGGCCGCGTCGAAGGCGATGGCCGCCGTCGGGATCGACTCAGACCAGCTCGACCGCATCCGCGCCGGGGTCACGCCGGGCTCGTCCGCGCTGTTCGTCGTGACCGAGGACGGCGACGTCGACAGGGTCGGTGAGCGGTTCCACGGTGTGCACGGCACGCTCGTGGCGACCAACCTCACCGAGGCCGAGCGGAGCGCGCTGCTCGAGACCTTCGGCTGACCCGCTGCCGGCCTGCCGAGAGCCCCTCAGTCCTCGAGGCGCTCCGGCAGGCCGAAGAGCGGAAACCACGCCGCCGTGTCCAGGAACGCGTTGATCGCCGTGACGCGCCCGCCCTCCGTCTCGACCACCTGGAGCGCCCACGGCTCGTACCCGCCGCCCTCGGCGCGGCGGTACTGGCCGTAGCCGAACGTCCCGTTCACCGCCACGGGGATCAGCCGCGAACCCTCGCACTCCCACCCGGGGCCCGTCATCCACTGCACGATGTCGTCCGTGCCCCGCATCCACAGCGGGTACGGCGGCATGGAGAGGGTGGCGTCCGCGTGCAGGAGGGCGACGAGCGCGTCCATGTCGTAGCGCTCGAACGCGTCGAGATACCGCTCGAGCAGCTGCTTCTCGTCCGCGCCCAGCTCCTGGTCCACGGGGGCCGACGGCATGGCGGCCCCGGCGTCGGAGGGGGCGTCGCCGCCGGCGAGGTCCTCGTCGCCGCCGAGCCCTGAGCTGTCCCAGTGCGCGCGCGCCGCCAGCGTGGCGCGGGCACGCTGCAGCGCGCTGTTCACCGACGCCACGGACGCACCGAGCAGCTCGGCGACCTCGCTCGCCTGCCACCGCAGGACCTCGCGCAGCAGCAGGACCGCACGCTGCTTGGGCGGGAGGTACTGGAGCGCGGCGACGAACGCCAGGCGGATGCTCTCGCGACCGACCGCGACCTGGGCCGGGTCGCCGTCGTGCGGCAGGACGCGGTCGTCGGGCACGGGCTCGACCCAGGTCTCCTCGGGCAGGACCTGACCGAGGTACTCGACCTCGGCCGGCTGCGGCCCGCCCAGCCCCATCGGGCGCTCTCGCCGCTTGCGCGAGCCGAGCATGTCGAAGCAGACGTTGGTCGCGATGCGGTAGAGCCAGGAGCGCAGGGACGATCGACCCTCGAACCGGTCGTACGATCGCCACGCGCGCAGGTAGGCCTCCTGCACCGCGTCGTCCGCCTCGAAGGCCGAGCCGAGCATGCGGTAGCAGTAGCCCGTGAGCTCGCGCCGGTGACCGTCGAGCACGGCGTCGAGCTCGTCGCGGTGGGGAAGGGGAGCTGGTGCCGCCGTCCGGGCGGAGGACGTCGTGGCGAGGTCGGTCATGGTTGCTGCCTCTCGGTGTCTCGAGGGTCTCGAGGGTCGTGAGCGCGCGGCTCGGCCTGAAGGGAGGTGGCCCACGTCACACGTTACGCCGGGCCTCCGACACGGCACAGGGGCAGGCTCAGCCGTCCGTCTCGAGCTCGAACCAGACCGTCTTGCCCGGGACGTCGTGGTCGCGCTCCGTGCCGGCGTGCTGGTCGACGCCCCAGCGCGCCGCGCACCGCTCGAGGAACTGCACCCCGCGCCCACCGGTCTCGTGCGGGCCCGGCGACATCAGCCGCGGAGGAGTCGTCGACCCGTCGCGCACACCGATGCGGAGCAGGCGGTGGGCGACCTCCAGCTGCGCCTCGACGGGCGCGGCTCCGTGCTGGACGGCGTTGGTCAGCAGCTCGCTCGTGAGGAGCATCGCGATCCGGCGCACCGCGGGCGCGACATCGCAGCTCTCCAGGACGTCGTCGACCCAGCGCCGCGTCGGCCCGATGTCCGCGGACGTGTGCCCGACCGCACGCGTCAGCACGCTGGGCCGGCCGGGCGCGGGCCGGCGCACGACCCGGTGACGCACGCGCAGCGCGAGCACCGCGACGTCGTCGCGCGCCTCGCCGGCCACCAGCCGGCGCACGAGGGCGTCCGGGAGCGCGGACGTCGCGGTGCCGGCGAAGCCGGCCAGCGTCGCCCGCAGCTCGGCGAGCCGAGCCTGGTACGACGTGCCGCGTCGCTCGACGAGGCCGTCCGTGTAGAGCAGGAGGGTGTCCCCGGGCGCGAGCTCGCCCCGGTGGTCGTGGCGCTCGGTGCCGGGCAGCACGCCGAGCATCAGGTCCGGGTGGGCGTCGAAGGTGTCGACCGTGCCGTCCGCACGCAGCACGAGCGGCGCGGGGTGGCCCGCGTTCGACCACGTGACGTCGAAGCCGCGCGGGCTGCGGTCGAGCCGCAGGACGAGGGCCGTCGCGCTGGCCTGCAGCGCCAGTCCGCGGTTCGCGCGGTCGAGCAGCCGCAGGAGCGTCGCCGGCGGCTCGTCCTGGCACCACGCGAACGTGCGCAGCATCGAGCGGAGCTGACCCATCTGGGCCGCGGCCCGCATGTCGTGGCCCGTGACGTCCCCGATCATGAGGACGAACGCGTCGTCGTCGAGCACGACGGCGTCGTACCAGTCACCGCCGACCTGGTCCGTGCGCGTCGCGGACGCGTACGTCGCGGCGAGCTCCGCGCTGTGCACGGCAGGGAGCTCCGTGAGCATCGCGGCCTGGAGCGTCGTCGCCACGCGGTGCCGCTCCTCGAGCAGCCGGACCCGGTCGAGGGCGTGCGCGACGTACGACGCGATCGCCGTCTCGGTCTTCAAGGCGTCGGCGTCGAACTCGCGCGGCCCGTCCCACGCGAGGGCCACCACACCGAGCAGCCGCGCGCCGGACACCACGGGCAGGAACGAGCGGGCCTCGACGCCGTCCGGGGCGAGGAGTGCCGCGGCCTCGGGCAGCGCGCGGGTGTACTCGTCGTGGTCGCGGAAGAACACGGGCTCGCGCGTGCGCGCCGCGATCGCCGCCCCGCGCTGCGCGTCGAGCCGCATCCGCCGGAACGAGGCGGGGACGCCGGGCTCCAGGTGGTCGAGGCTCGCGTACTCGAGCCGCGTGCCCGACGCGTCGAGCATGGCCAGCCCTGCGTACCGCGCGCCGATGACCGCGCCGACGGTGACCAGCCGCTCGGCCACGTCGTGCACCGACGTCGCCGCCGCGAAGGACTCCGAGAGCTCGAGCAGGAGTCGCGACCGCCGGTTCGCCGTGAGCGCGACGCGCTGCATCCGGCGCGCCCGCTCGCGTGCGAGCCGCAGCCGCAGCTCCGACGTGCACGCAGAGGCGAGGTCGGCGAGGGTCGCGAGGTCCTCGTCCGACCAGTGACGCGGCATGCTGTCGAACGCGCAGAGCGAGCCGACGGCGCGGCCGTGGGGATCGAAGATCGGGAACCCGGCGTAGGACACGACGCCGATGTCGTCCACGGCGCGCAGCTGCGCCAGGTGCGGCACGGCGCGGGCGTCCTCGACGACGAGCGGTCGCGCGTCGCTCGTGACGAACTGGCAGAAGGTGTGGCTGAGCGGCGTGCGCCGCTCGGACTGGTAGGGCTCCGGCAGCCCCAGCGCGCCGGGCAGCACCGCCTCGTCCGCGAGCACGAGCGTGACGAGCGCCGACGAGACCCCGAGCTGGCGCCGCACGAGCCTCGCGAAGCGGTCGAACGACTCGTCCGCGGCGGGCTCGGCAAGCCCTGCCTGCACGAGCTCGCGGATCGCCTGGGCCTCGGTCATGGTCCAGTATCACCAGGACGAGGCCGACCAAACAGTGCAAGCCGCGCCACTCCGGCACACGCCGGGGTGAAATCGGAAGGCTGCGCCGTCAGGACCGCGCGAAACTCACCAGTGACGCGAGCGCCTGGGGATCGTCGGGTGACCGGTCCAGGCCGCGCAGCGCGGCGAGGTAGGCGTCCCGTGCGGAGGTCGCGCTCTGGAGGTTGCCGCGCGCGCCCCAGGTGAACAGGGGCTGCCCGGCCGTGCGCGCGAGCAGGTCGGTGTACGCGCGTGCCAACCGTCCGTTCCCGTTCGGGAACGGGTGGATCGCGACGAGCCGGTGATGGACCTTGCACAACGCCTCGTCGCGCGAGATCCAGGTGGTGTCGGGTGCGAGCCAGAACGGGGCGTCCGCCATGAGGTCACGCACGGCCATCGGCACCTGCGACGGGTCGATCCCGATGTTGCGCTCGGTGGTGCGGTAGGTGCCGGCCCACTGCCACACCTGCCCGAACATGCGCGTGTGCACCTCCCGCAGGAAGGCGTCGTCCAGCACCCGGGCGACGGCGTGCCGGCGTCTCGGGGCGAACAGGTACGTCAGCGCTTCGCTCACGTTCTCCTGCTCGACGGCGTTGAGCTCCTCTCTCGTCGCGATCCAGTCCGCGAGCAGACCCGAGCGCTCGTCGTCCGCCAGCGGCGTCGCGCCGTCCGGATCCGGGCCGAGCGTCATGCGTCCAGGCGCCACAGCTCGCGCGAGTCGCGCAGGGCGTGCGCCCGCTCCTCGCGCAGGCGTGCGCGCTCGGACTCGCTGGTGCGCTGGTCCTCGAGCGCCATCGTGGCGTCCACGCGACGGATCTCCGCCTCGGCCACCGACCGTGCGTGCTGGTCCACGAATCCCTCGAGCGTCGTGCGCGGGACGAAGGCGTAGACGAGGTCGCAGCCCATCGCGTCGGCCGCGCGCGCCAGGGTGTCCAGGCGCACGGTTGCGGCCCGCTCGCTGTTCTCGAGCTTGCGCACGGCCACCGGAGTCACGCCCAGGCGACGGGCGAGGTCGCTGGTCGACATGCCCAGCGCGGACCGGATGGCGCGCACCCAACCGCCGGCAGGGCGTGCGGTGGCCGCCCGGTGCTCGCGCAGCGGTGCCACGCGTCGGTCGATGGTACGGCGGATCGTCGGCGTTTTCATCACCTGGAGGTTTCTTCAGAGGGAGCGAGCAAGTACCTACAGGTTACGCTACACCGCCTACGAGGAAAACCCGTAGGTTACTCATTCGCTGAGCGCACGTAACCCTGAGGTGTCGGAGCGACGGACGTTCAGGTTCCGCCGCGCGAGCGCAGGGCCGTGATCGCGTGCTCGGCGCCGTTGGCGTCGAGGTAGGTGCCGCCGCGGACCTCGGGGACGAGCGCGCCGTCGGGCCCGGCCGTGAACCGGTGGACGAGCGGGTGCCCGGTGGGCAGGTCGAGGTCCTGGACCTCCTCGGGCGTGAGGTCGTCGACGAGCACGGAGAGGGCGCGCAGCGAGTTGCCGTGCCCGACGGCGAGGAGCGACTCCCCGCGAGCGAGCGCCGCCTGCGTCGCCGCCCAGAGCGGCCGCAGGCGCTCGACGACGTCGGCGAGGGACTCGGCGTCCGGGCGCAGCTCGGCGCGCGCGGCGTCGGGCAGCCGCAGGAGGGTGTCGTCGACGCGGCGTCGGGCGGGGTCGTCATCCCCGAGCGGCGGAGGCCGGTGCAGGTACGAGCGCCGGTAGCGCCAGTACGCGGCCTCGCCGTAGTCGCGGCGGACGACGTCGCGCGGCTTGTCGGTGAACGCACCGTAGTGGCGCTCGACGAGGCGCCACTCGACGACGAGGGATAGTGGCCCGGGCAGCGCGTCCAGCACGATCGCGGCCGTCCCCGAGGCGCGGACGAGGGGCGACGTCACGACGCGTCGCGGCGCGAGGCGGGGGTCGCGGGCGACGGCGTCCGCCAGGAGGCGTGCCGCGCGTCGGGCCTCGGCGACGCCCGCCTCCGAGAGCGGGACGTCGAGCAGCCCGGTGAAGCGGTCGCGCGCGTTGAACGTGCTCTCGCCGTGGCGCAGCAGCAGGAGCACCCCCGGGGCGGGTGGGCTCACGCCTCAGACCTCGAGCAGCCCGCGCTGGTGCGCGAGCGAGACCGCCTCGGCCCGCCCGGACGCGCCGAGCTTCGCAAGGACGTTGGACACGTGCACGCTCACGGTCTTGCCCGAGATGAACAGGCGCTCCCCGATCTGCCGGTTCGTCAGCCCCTGCGCGACGAGGAGCAGGACCTCCTCCTCGCGGTCGGTGAGGACCGCCGTCGTCGAGCGGCGCACACCGGGCAGGTCGAGGCGACCACGGCGGGCCAGCGCGCGGACGGCCTCGGCGAGCGGTACCGCGCCCATCGACTCGGCCTCCTCGAGCGCCTGCCCCGCCTCGATCTCCGCGGCGTTGCGGTCGCCCGCGCCGAGCAGCGCCTCGGCCCAACGGAAACGGGAGCGGGCCACCTCGTAGCGGTAGCCGTAGTCGAACGTGCGCGTCGTCTCCTCCCACAGGGCGGGTTCGTTCTCCCCCGTGAGGCGGGAGTGCTCCGCGGCGGCGCGCGCGAGCCAGGCGCGGCCCTCGGGGCCGAGCCGTCCACCGCGCGGCCGGCCTCGCTCGGCCGTCGTGCGGGCCGCCTCGAGCAGGTCGGCACCGCGGGCCACGAGGTCGGCCACCTCGGCCGAGCCCGCCGCACCGTGCAGCCGGGCCGCGGACGCCGCGTCGGCGAGGGCCGCGAGCGCGAGCGCCGACAGCCAGATGCGGCCGAGGAAGTAGTCGCTCCACGTGCGGCCGAGGTGCACGACGAGCTCCACGGCGAGCGCCACCGCCTCCTCGTACCGTCCGGCCCGCGTCAGCGCGTCGATGGAGCACCCGCCCGAGATGAGCGCGATCTGCCCGTCGCGCGACCACTCACGGCGCAGCGCGGCGCCCCGGCGGATGGCGTCCTCGTCGCCGCGCGCGACGGCGGCGTAGAGCTGGACGCACGACAGCGCCGCGGCAGAGCCCTCGGGCATGGTCTCGCCCGCCGTGTCCGTGGGGGTGAGGTCTCCCAGGGCGTAGCGGACGAGGTCGTGGAACAGGCGCAGCTCGACGCCGTACACGCTCCAGCCGAGACCGGTCGCGCGGGCCCTGTCGACGCCGTCGCGCGAGACGTCCAGCGCCGCCTCGAGATGGCCGGCGTAGTAGCGGTTCGCCGCGATGTTGTACCAGCAGCGCAGCTCGGTGACGATGTCGCCCGCCTCGACCGCGCGCTCGCGGGCCTGGGCGAGGAGGGAGGCGGCGCGGTCGTCGTCGGCGACCTCGAGGACCGCCATCGTCGTGAGCACGTCCGCCTCGACGTCGGGCGCGTCGAGTCGGTGCGCGACGTCGAGCGCCTCGCCGGCGACCTCGACCGCGAGCTCGTCGAGGTCCGCGTTCATCGCGGCCCGCGCGCGCATCGCGAGCGTCCACGCGCGATCGAGCGACGGCGGCTCCACGGGCAGGACGGCGAGCGCGGCCTCGGTGTGCGCGAGGACCTCCTCGACCTCCTCGCTCAGCAGGTACCGCGACACGACGTGCCGCAGCGACGCCTGCCGCAGCGGGTCGTCCGCGGTGCCCTCGACGACGCGGCGCGCGAGCGCGACGGCGCGGTCGGGCTCACCCGCACGGCTCGCCGCCCCCGCCGCGGCGAGCGCCACGGTGACGCGGTCCTCGCCGAGGAGGGCCTCGGCGTCGGGCACGGCCTGCCACAGCGACAGGACCTGCTCGAGGTGCCGCAGCTCCTCCGCCGGCGCGAGCACACGCGCCGCCTTGCGGGCCGCCGAGCGGGACGCCGTGAGCGCGGCGGGGAGGTCGTGCGCGGCGAGCGCGTGGTGCGCGCGCAGGGCGGGGGAGCCGAGGGTGGGATCGTCGTCGAGCGCGTGCAGGTACGCCCGGTGCACGCCGACGCGCTCGCCGGGCAGCAGGTCGGACGCCACGGCCTCGGCGAGGAGCGCGTGGCGGAACACGACGACGTCGCGGCCGCCGTCGCCCTCGACGGCCAGGACGTTGTGGGCGATGGCCTCGCGCAGCGAGCGGTCGAACGGGTGGTCGGGCAGGTCCGTCGTGCCGTCGGCCGCATCCCGCGCGACGGCGGCGCGCAGGAGCGGCTCGTTCACCTGGCGGCCCGAGACCGAGGCGACGCGCACGAGGTGCTGCACCGCCGGGTCCAGGGCCTCGAGCCGGGCGCGGAGGACGTCCGCGAGCGACCACGGGAGCTCGTCGCCGAGGCCCGACTCGACGAGCTCCTCGGCGAAGTAGGCGTTGCCCTCGGAGCGCGTCCGCACGGACTCGAACGCGTCGTCGGGCAGGGGGCCGCCCGCGACCGCGGCGGTGAACTCGCGCAGCTCGCGCTCCGTGAACGGGGAAAGCTGGACGTGCTCGACGCGCGGGTGGCGCAGCAGCTCGGCGAGGACGGGGCGCAACGGGTGGCGGCGGTGGAGGTCGTCGGCGCGGTAGCTCGCGACGACGAGGACGTGCTCGGCACGCAGCCGCGCGACGACGAAGCGCAGGACGTCGCGGCTCGACGGGTCCGCCCAGTGCAGGTCCTCGACGACGAGCACGAGCGGGGACTCGGGCGTGCCCGACGCCGCGATCGCCGCCGCGATGCTCTCGAAGAGCTGGAGCCGCTCGCCCTGGCTCTGCTGCTCGTCGGCGGGCGTGGCCGCGTCGAGCAGGCGGGCGAGCGCCGGCCGGGCCGCGACGGTCTCGTCGACCGCGTCGTGCTGGGAGCGCAGCGTGGCGAGGGCCTCCGAGAACGGGAGGTAGGGCAGCCCGACCTCGCCGAGGTCGACGCAGTGGCTCCAGACGACGGTCGCCCCGCCCTCGGCCGCGAGCTCCGCGGCGCGGGTCAGGAGGCGCGTCTTGCCGACGCCCGCGTCCGCCCCGACGAGGACGACGCCGGGCTCCCCACGGCGCGCCCGGTCCACCGCTGCGGCGAGCACGTCGAGCTCGGCGGCGCGGGCCACGAAAGGCGCGCGCGAGGAGGGTCGGGGCACGGTCCCCATCCTCGCAGCGGGCACCGACACGTGACTACCGGTTACCTCAGGGGACACGACGACGCCGCCGACGAGACCCTCGTCGACGGCGTCGGGCGGCGCGGTCACCGCGCCGGGTGGTCGTGGCGCTGACGGCGTCCGCGCCACCAGTGCAGCAGCGCGGGCTCGTCGTTCCGGAAGTCCTCGCGCAGCCGCTGCGTGCGGTAGGTGAGATCCGCCTCGAAGGTCGGATCGAGCTGCGTGCTGTTCATCGTGTCGTCCCCGTCTCTGCAGGCACCCTGCCTGTCCGACACTGACGTTCCACCTGAGCCCCCCGGTGTCGCATCGGT
This sequence comes from Cellulosimicrobium sp. BMG9.22, assembly GCF_059159975.1. Lineage (NCBI taxonomy): Bacteria > Bacillati > Actinomycetota > Actinomycetes > Micrococcales > Promicromonosporaceae > Cellulosimicrobium > Cellulosimicrobium sp. BMG9.22. The sequence continues at coordinate 87,156 of NZ_JBZGBY010000006.1, forward strand.
CGACCGCTCACAGTTCCCCGGTGGGTGCCTTAGGTGGCGACACCACGAGGGCCTCGGGCGTCTGAGGCGGGTGGGGCGGCCTAAGGGGGCCGATGATCGTTCCCGCGACGACATTCGTCCAAGACTGGTGGTCGGCGGCCCGTGCAACATCTCTCGCATGAGCGAGAACGGTGTCGAGAGTTCGCAAGGGATGCACGTGGTGCACGACGGTCCGCGGCAGGCGCCGCCGCTGCTTCTCATCCACGGATCGGGGGCATCGGGTGCCTCGTGGAGCCCGGTGGTCCCGGCACTTGTCGACCAGCACCACGTCATCCGGGTCGACCTCCCGGGCTGCGGCCAGTCCCCACCGCCGTCGTCCTATGACGTGCCCGTGCAGGCGAACCGGGTGGCGGCGGTGCTCGACGACCTCGGCGTGCGTCACGTCGCCGTCGTCGGGCACTCCAGCGGCGGCTACGCCGCCACCGCACTCGCCGAGCAGCGCCCCGACCTGGTGCGGGCGGTCGCGCTGATCAACAGCGGCCCGCGTCCGGATGCGCTGCTGCCCCAGCCGGTGATCCTTCGGGTCCTGCTGGGGCCGCCCTTCGGCCCGCTGATCTGGTCGAGGCGTTCGGACGCGATGATCCGCAAGGGGATCAACGCAACGACCGCTCGCCCGGTGGACGTGTCCGACGAGGCGATCGCCGATTTGAGGCGGACCACCTATCGCGCCTTCAGGATGGCGTCGCTCGGGAACGTCGCGTACATCGCGGAGCGAAGCGTGCCCGATCGTCTCGCCGCCCTCACCGTCCCCGTGCTGGTGGTCTTCGGTGCTGCCGACCCTCGCTGGGACCCGTCGTCGGCGCACCAGTACGAGGTGGTGCCGAACGCGCGGATCGAGATGCTGTCCGGGGTCGGGCACATCCCCATGCTCGAAGCGCCCGAGACGACCGGCGAGCTGCTGCTGGACTGGACCTCGCGGCAACGAAGCGTCGGCAACCCGCCCCTGGTTCCCGATGCCTAGACTGGCGACGTGATGTCGGCCGGGGCACCAGACTGGACCACGGTGGACGTCGCAGTCCCGCGCCGCTCGGATCGGCTGCCGGGGATCAGCATGGCCGGGTTCGGCAAGCGTCTCCCCGCTCCCCTGGACATCACCATGGTCGCGCACCCGGCCGTCACCCTGCTCATCGACCTGAGCGAGGGACGCGGCATCGTCTGCGACACCCGCGGCCGGCGCGAGCGCGGCAGCGTCGTCATCGGGCTCCTGCCCGGAGAGCTGCGGGCAGGTGGCTGCGTGGGCGAGTGTCTCCAGATCCGGCTGGAGCCGGACGTGGCGGCTGCCGTGCTCGGCGCATCACCCGAGCTCAGCGGGGCGATGGCACCCCTCGCGGACGTCTGGGGTCGCGACGCCGGGCGGGTCGAGGACAGGTTGCGCGCCGCCACGTCGTGGGACGAACGGTTCACGATCGCGGCCGACGTCCTCGGGCGACGGCTGGGCGCGCGCCCACCGGTCGATCCGGAGGTCGCCCACGCCTGGCGGCGGACGCGGACCAGCCGAGGACTGGTACGGGTCGACAGCCTGGCGAGCGAGGTCGGCTGGAGCCGCAAGCGCCTGTGGTCCCGCTTCGGATCTCAGCTCGGGACCAGCCCCAAACGCGTCGCCCGACTGGTGCGGTTCGACCACGCGGCCCACCTCCTCGCCGCGGGTCACGCCCCCGCCGGCGTCGCCACCGAGAGCGGATACGTCGACCAGTCCCACCTCCACCGCGAGGTCAAGGCGTTCACCGGGCTCACACCCTCGGCCGTGGCCGTCGCGCCGTGGCTCGCGATCGACGACGTCGCGTGGCCTGCCTCGTCGAGGGCAGGACGAGCGGCCTGTGCGAACGACGCCCCACCCCGGATGTGACCGGGATCACCGCTCCCGTTGCCAACGCCCGGACCCCGGCGCAGACTGGACGAAGAACCCGGACCCGCTGTGGGGGTGACCTTGTGACCGACACCTACGACATGCTGCCGATGCTGGGACGTGGCAAGCACCGGAACCCGAAGAAGGGCGCGTGCTTCATGGAGCTCGCGTCATACCTCGCGGGCGAGAAGTGGAGCGACCATCCACGGTGCACGCACCCGCTCCTCGCGATGCTGGCACGCGCGGTGAACGACCTCACGGTCGACCCGGAGCGCCCGAAGCTCGCCCCGCTCATCCCGTCGGTCATCGGCCTCGCGAGCGACGACCCGCACTGGGACGTGCGCATCGCGCTGCGCGCCGCCGTGACCGCGCTGCCGATCGCCCCGGCCGACCGGCAGCAGACGCTCGCCGTGGCGATCATCGGCGCCGAGAAGATGCTCGACGTGCTCGACGACCGTCCCGCCGGCACGCTCAGCGCCCAGTCGGCCGACGCGCTGGCGAGCTGCCCGCGCACCGCGCGCTGGGCGCAGCGGTTCTGCGAGGGAGCGCGCCTGCGGCCGAGCCGGTTCGTGCGCGACGCCGCGCCGAGCATCATCTCCGCGGCCGTCCAGGGCATCGCGGAGGCGTGCGTCCCCGACCCGGACGAGCGGCTGCGCGGCCTCCTCGCCGCGACCATCGACGACTGCCGCGCCTGGGCCGCGGCGGAGCCGGCACCGGCACTCGATCCCGAGTCGTGGGCGCCCGTCGTCCGCGCCGCGGGCGCGGGGGCGCGGTGAGCGCCGACCGCGCGCCGAACGTCAATGGTGAGGGTCTCGACGACCCGGTCCTGGCGGCCGCCCTGGCGACCGCCGTCGACCCTGAGATTCCTCCGAGCGGCACCGGGTGCGCCGAGTGCGACGAGGCCGGTGGGTGGTGGGTGCACCTGCGCCGCTGCGCCACGTGCGGGCACGTCGGCTGCTGCGACTCGTCGCCCGCGCAGCACGCGACCACCCACTTCCAGGAGACCGGGCACCGGCTCATGCGCTCGTTCGAACCGGGGGAGGACTGGTACTGGGACTACGAGACGTCCCAGGTGCTCGAGGGCCCGCACCTCGCCGCACCCCTGTCGCACCCGCCGGAGCAGACCGCACCCGGTCCGGCCGACCGCGTCCCCTCGGACTGGCAGTCGCTCATACACCGCTGACGCCGACACCGGTCGTCGGCCACATCTCGGGGTTCCCGCACTCTGCCGTGGGGCGGCAACCCCGTCGACTACTGGCCCGGCACGATCGACGACGTGCGCACGTTCGACCGCGCGCTGTCCGCCTTCCGGGCAGGACAACGCGGCCCGACGGAGGGACGCTGGAGACATGGCAGCCCACCTCCCCCGGACCTACCCGCACGGAGTGCCGTGCTGGGTCGAGCTCGAGGCGCCCGACGTCGACGCGGCGCTCGCGTTCTACGGCGCGCTCTTCGGCTGGCGCTTCACGGAACGACCGGGCGGAGCGGCCGGCCGGTACGTCGTCGCCTCCGTCGACGGGACCGACGACTCCGCCGTCGCGGGGGTCGCCGGCGGCCGGGACGCGAGCGCCGCATGGAGCACCTTCCTCGCGGTCGACGACGTCGACGCCGCGGCCGCGCGGGTCGCCTCGCTCGGCGGCGTCGTCGTGACGCCGCCGGAAGCCGTGGGCCGGCCGGGCGACGTCGCCGGCCGGACGGCGACGATCCGTGACCCCCAGGGCGTCGAGAGCCGGCTCTGGCAGGCGGGCACGCGCCCTGGCGCGCAGCGCGTCAACGAGCCCGGGACGTGGAACTTCAGCAACGTCCTCACGCCCGACCCGGACGGTGCGCTCGCGTTCTACGGCGCCCTGCTCGGCTGGGAGGTCGACCCGGACCTCGCGGCGGGGATGGCCCGCGTGCCCGGGTACGGCGACCACCTCGCCCGCACGTCCGACCCGGGCATCCACGAGCGCCAGGCGGGCTTCGCCCCGCCCGGGTTCGCCGACGCCGTCGCCGGGATCGTGCCCGACGACGGACCGGCCCGCTGGGAGGTCGCGTTCGCCGTCGCGGACCGGGACGCCGCCGCCGACGCCGCCCGCGTGGCGGGCGCGGAGGTGCTGTCGACGACCGAGGACCCGTGGGCGCGGTACGCGACCGTGCGCGACCCGCAGGGCGCGGTGCTCGTGCTCTCCCAGTTCGCGCCGCAGGCATGAGCCAGCCGCTCTCGTGAGCAGCTCCTACCCGGCGTACAGCGCGCCGACCTGGGCGGACACGACCCGCATCTGGGCGCGGGCCTCGTCCGGCCACAGCACCTCGACGTCCGGGCCGAACTGGAGCAGGTGCCGGACGGCCTCCACCACGGGATAGGTCATCTCCACCTCCACCCACCCTGGGTCGCCGTCCGCGGAGGAGGGTTGTCCCACGAAGTAGGTACCGGCGATCCGTCGCACCCTGTCGAGCCGTGCGCGGCGCACCCGCACGCCGACCACGATCCCGCCGTCGCGGTCCTCCACCTTGCGGCGCAGATCCGACCAGATCTCGTCCAGCTCGACACCCGGTCGGCGGCACACCGGGGACGAGGTGAGCGAGACGGACGCGATCCGGTCCGTGCGGTAAAGACGGGGCGTACCTCGATGGTCGGCCACGAGATACCAGGCACCGGCCTTGGCCACGAGCCCGTACGGGTCGACGGTGTAGGAGCGCTCGCGGGGGTCGTCGCCGTGCCGGTAGCGGATGCGGACCCGCTGGTCGCTCACGACGGCGTCGTGCAGGCCCGCCACGTCGGCGTCCGGACCGGGCGCGGCGAGCCAGCGTTCCGGGTCGACGAGGATCCGGCGGCTGGTCAGCTCGGCCGCGGGACGGTGGGGTGCCGGCAGGGCGGCCATCACCTTGCGCAGTGCGGCCCGCAGGGCGGCGTCGAGGCCGAGCGCCGAGTGCGCGCTCCGGGAGGCGAGCACGAACAGGGCGCGCGCCTCGTCCGCCGTCAGGCCGGTGACATCGGTGCGGAATCCCTCCAGCAGGGCGATGCCACCGTGCTTGCCCCGCTCGGCGTACACGGGCACGCCCGCCGCCGACAACGACTCCACGTCGCGATAGATCGTGCGCGGCGACACCTCGAGGCGGTCGGCGAGCTCCTTCGCCGTTACCAGCCCTCGGTTCTGCAGCAGGAGCACGATCGAGAGCAGGCGGTCGAACTTCACCGCTCGACTGTAGGGCGCAGATATGACGGCGGCTGTCATGTTTCGGCCCGCATGGTGTCCCCGACCGATCGAGCGAGGGAGTCAGGAATGACCATCATGCAGACCGACGGACCGGTGCTGGTGCCGGGACAGGACGGGTTCGACGAGGAGCGCACGGGCTTCAACCTGGCCGTCCGGCACCGCCCGGACGTCATCGTGGGCGCCACCCTGGCACAGGACGTCGTAGCAGCCGTGCGGTACGCGACGGAGCGTGGATGGCCGGTGGCCGTCCAGAGCACCGGCCACGGTGCGTCCGTGCCGCTCGACGGCGGGATGCTCGTCTCCACCCGCCGGATGTCCGACGTGCACGTGGACCCGGCGACGAGGATCGCCCGGGTGGGGGCCGGTGCCCGTTTCGACAGGGTCGTCGAGGCCGCGACGGTCCACGGGCTCGCGCCCCTCAACGGCTCGGCGCCGCACGTCGGGGTCGTCTCCTACACCCTCGGTGGGGGGCTCCCCCTCCTGGGCCGCAGCCACGGGTGGGCGGCAGACCGGGTGCGCTCCATGGACGTCGTGACCGCCGACGGACGTCTGCGCCACGTCGACCCCGGCGACGAGCTCTTCGGAGCGCTGCTCGGTGGGCGGGACAACTTCGGCATCGTCACCGCACTGGAGTTCGAGCTGGTGCCGGTGACCCACGTCTACGGAGGCGGGCTCTTCTTCGACGCCGACCAGACCCCAGGACTGCTGCAGGCGTACGTCGAGTGGGCGTCCGACCTCCCCCGGAGCCTGAACACCTCGCTCGCCCTGGTCCCGTTCCCCGACGACCCGCTCCTCCCGGAGGCGATGCGCGGACGTCGCGTCTACCACGTACGCATCGCCTGCACGGAGGGCGCCGAGGTCGGCGAGCGCCTCGTGGCCCCGTTGCGGGCGATCGGTCCGCGGCTGCTGGAGACGCTCTCCGTCCTGCCGTACGCCGAGAGCGCCTCCATCCACGACGACCCGCCCGTCCCCATGGCGTGGGCGGCCGACAACGCCCTGCTCTCTGACCTGGACGGGCGAGCCGTGGAGCTGCTCCGCGGCCATGTGGGCGCGGAGGCGGCCGTCCCGACGATCGTCGAGCTCCGCCGCCTCGGTGGCGCGCTGTCCGACCCGCCCCCGCACGCGAGCGCCGTCGGGCACAGGTCGGCCGCGTACATGCTCGCCGTCCTGGCCCCGCTCGACGGCACGGGCACGCGCGAGGCGCACGGCGTGCTCGACCGCCTGTTCCACGACCTGGGCCCCTGGACGACGGGAAGATTCCTCAACTTCATGGGGCACGGCGAGAACGCCGACCGCACACGCACCAGCACGGCGTACGAGCCGGACGACCTCTCGCGGCTGACCGCGCTCAAGGCCGTCCACGACCCGGCGAACACGTTCCGTGCCAACGCGAACATCCCGCCCGCCCAGCGAGCCGCCGCCTCCCCGAAGGAGACTCCGTGAAGCTCACCGTCCTCGGCCCCCTCGACGCTGTTCGTCAGGTCGAGGCGGCCACGTTGACCATCCACGCGATGCCGAACCGGTCGGTGACCATGCCGAACTCGTCGCCCCACGGCGCGGTCTCGATCGCCATGACGTCGCGGGCGCCCTCGGACAGCGCGGCGAACCACCGGTGGAGCTGGTCGCGCTCCTCGGGTCCGCCGGACAGCGCGACGGACGCGTTGCCCGACACCGACATCCCGGGCGGCACGTCCGACGCCATGACCGTGCCCGAGCCGGGGATCTCGACCTGGGAGTGCATGACCTTCTTCGCCTGCTCCGGGTCGTCGACCGGGCCGGCCGAGTCGTAGGTGTCGATCGCCGGCTCCGCGCCGAACACGGACCCGTAGAACTCGATCACCTCGCGGGCGTTCCCGTCGAAGTTCAGGTAGGGGCTGAGCTGCACGGCCATGACGGCTCCTCGTGCGGTAGGGACAGGGATCTCGGCGATCACCGTGCGTCCAGTCTCGCGCCGCAGATCGCGGACCGCGCGGTGTACCGGTTCCGCTAGGGTGTGCGCGGCCCGACGACGCGGCCACCGGTCCCGTGGGTCGCTCGCCCGCACGCCGGGTCCGAGATCGCGAACGAGCTTTGCCAGGGGGACGTGGACGTGCAGCGCAACCTCGTGCACGTCTTCGACGTGTCGGGCGCGGACCCGCGCCTGCTCGACGACGACCCGACGGTCCGCGGCTGCCTCGACGCGATCGTCCGCCAGGCGGGGATGACCCCGCTCGGCGAGGCCTCCCATCGCTTCGAGCCCCAGGGCACGAGCATGGTGATCCTCCTCGCGGAGTCGCACCTCGCCGTCCACACGTGGCCCGAGCACGGCACCGCGTACGTGACGCTGACGACGTGCCGGGCGCCGTCGTCGGCCACGTTCACCGACGACGTCCGCGAGCTGCTCGCCGACGTCCTGGGCGCGCGCGACGTCGCCGTGCGGAGCCTCGTGTGAGCGGGTCGCGCCCCCGGCTCGCGATGCGGGTGGGCGAGGAGCTCGTCGGCGCGCCGCCGCAGCGGGCGACCCCGCGCGCCGTCGCCGTCCTGGCGACGCGGCAGGACGGGTCCACGTACACGTGGGAGGAGTGGCAGCTCCTCGCGCACGACGGCTCCGACGTCTGGGTCGAGTACGACCACGACACGCGCGACGTCACGCTGTTCCACCCGACCGAGGCGTGGCCGCCGGTCGTCGACCTGGACGGCCTGCACCCGGGGCGCACGCTCGAGCTGCGGCTCGACGGGCAGCCGCACCGGCTCGCGGTCCGCGAGCACGGCACGGGACGCGTCGAGTCGGTCGAGGGGCAGTTCGCGGAGCCGTTCGTCGTCGGGCAGCAGGTCGAGTTCGTCGACCTCGCGGGGCACGGGTTCGTCGTCGCGGTCGAGCGCACGACCGGCCCCCTCGGCCCCGTGACGGCCGTCTACCGCGGCCGGCGGATCGACGTCGCCGAGCAGCGGCGCCTCTTCGGGCGCCGGCTCGCCCCGCGCCGGACCCTGGGCAACCGCGTGGTCGCCGTCGCCGTCGGGATCGTCGCCCTCGTCACGTTCGGGGCGTGCCAGGCGAACGCCGACCGCGACGACTCGTCCTCCTGCACGCCCCGCACCGTCGTGACGACGTCACCGACGACCGGCCAGACCGGCACCTACGAGGAGAGCGGCAGCTGCGTGCGGCGCTCCGTGTACGGCGGCGGTGGCGGGGGTCTCGGCAAGTGACCGTCCCGGCCGACCGACCTGCCCGGCGACCCTCGCGTCGTCGTCCCGCCCGCCAGCCCGTCCTACCACCTGACCACCGGGAGACACCGTGATCGCCACCGCCGCACCACTCGCGTTCCTCTGGGCCTTCTTCTCGACGATCCTCTACTCGGTGCTCGGCATCGTGCTGCTCCTGCTCACGCTCGTCGTCGCGAACAAGATCTTCCGCCTCAACCTGCACCGCGAGCTCGTCGACGAGCACAACACCGCGTTCGGAGTGATGATCGCGGGCCTCGCCATCGCGATCGGCCTCATCATCGCGGGGACGATCACCTCCTGAGCATGCCTCCGCACGACACCGCGACACTCGAACCCGACGCCGAGCCGACGACGTCGGCGCCGGCCTCGACCGGGTCCGACGCCGCGGCGGGCGGCCCCGCGCTGCCCCGGACCGGGCGCACGCGGCGCATGGACCGGCCGACGGTCTTCGCCGCGGCGCTGCTCGTCGCGGTCGGCGGGATCGTCTACGAGCTCATCCTCGGGACCGCGGCGTCGTACCTGTTCGGCGACTCGGTCGTCGCGTTCTCGGTCGCGACCGGGCTGACGCTGTTCGGCATGGGGCTCGGCTCGCTGCTCGCGCCGCGGCTCCAGCGCACGGCGGGCCTGAGCTTCGTCCGGAACGAGCTCGTGCTGAGCCTGCTCGGTGGTACATCCGTGCTGGCGCTGTTCTGGGCGTACGCGCAGACCGAGCTGTACTGGCTCGTCTTCGTCCTGCTCTCGCTCGCGATCGGCACGGCGATCGGCGTCGAGATCCCGCTGCTCGTCGCGGTGCTCAAGGAGCGGGGGAGCGAGGGGTCGGTCTCGCTGCTGTCGAAGGTGCTCGCGCTCGACTACTTCGGCGCGCTCGCGGCGTCCCTGCTGTTCCCGTTCCTCCTGCTGCCGTACCTCGGCCTCGTGCGGACGGCGTTCGTCGTCGCGGTGCTCAACGTCGCCGTCGCCGCGTTCATGCTCGCGCGCATGGGCCACCCACCGCGGTGGACGGCGCTCGCCGCGGTGACGCTCGTCGTGCTCCTCGGCGGCTTCGCCGCGTCGTCGTGGCTCGAGACGCGCATCAGCGCGGGGATGTACCAGGATCCGGTGGTGGCGCAGGAGGCGAGCGCGCACCAGAAGCTGGTCGTCACCGAGTACCGGGGCGACACGCGCCTGTACCTGAACGACCAGCTCCAGTTCTCGTCGGTCGACGAGGCCCGGTACCACGAGACCCTCGCGCACGCGACGATGACCTCGGTCGCCGCGCCCGCCTCCGTCGCGATCCTCGGCGGCGGCGACGGCCTGCTCGCGCGCGAGGTGCTGCGGTACGGCTCGGTGCGCGACGTCACGCTCGTCGACCTCGACCCCGCCGTCACCGACCTCGCGCGCGAGAACCGCCTGCTCGCCGACCTCAACGAGCACGCGCTCGACGACGAGCGCGTCACTGTGGTCAACGCCGACGCGTTCCGCTGGCTCGAGGAGACGGCCGACACGTTCGACGTCGTGCTCGTCGACCTCGTCGACCCGTCGGGGGAACGCGTCGCCAAGCTGTACTCCCAGGAGTTCTACGGCCTGGTCGTCGCGCACCTGCGGCCGGGCGGCGCGTTCGCGACCCAGGCGACGTCGTCGTACTTCACGCCGAACGCGTACTGGCAGATCGTCTCCACGGTCCGCGCCGCGGCGCCCGAGCGCGCCGTCGTGCCGCTCACGGTCAACGTGCCGTCGTTCGGGGAGTGGGGCTTCGTGCTGTCCCTGCCGGGAGGTTCAGCGGGCGAGGCGGGCGGCACGCTGCCCGACGACGTCCCCGGCCTCTTCGCGCGCACGTCCCTCCCCGACGAGCTGCGGTTCCACGACGCGGAGTCGCTCGCCGCGACCACGCACCTGCCCGCCGACAACCCGCCGCGCGACCTGCCGTCGTCGACCCTGCTCTCCCCGACGGTGCAGCGCACGTACCAGCAGGACATGCGCGACTGGCGCTACTGACCGGTGTGTGCGTCCCGACTGGTAGATGGTGTGCGTGAAGACCAGTAGGCCCTGTGACCAGCCGGTTCACGTCCCGACCGCGCTCCTCTGGCCGTGATCTGCGCGTCTGGCGCGTGCCTCCGTCGAGGGCGCCCCGGATCAGGCAGTGGTCGGTGCCCCCGCCGTGACGACGTCAGCCAGGACACGATGGAACGTCGGGAACGTCTTCTTCACGCATTCCGGGTCGTCGAGGGTCACGCCGCCCTCGACGGCCAGCCCGGCGATGCTGAATGCCATCGCGATCCGGTGATCCCGGAAGGTGCGGATCTCTGCGGTGTGCGGGACGGCTGGCTGGATCTCGATCCAATCGGGACCCGTCTCGACATCGACGCCCATGCCGCGCAGGTTGAGGGCGCACGCTTCGAGTCGGTCGCACTCCTTGACGCGCGTGTTGGCGACGTCGACGATCCGGGTCGGGCCGTCGGCGAACGGGGCGATCGCGGCGAGAGTCGGCATCGTGTCGGAGATGTCGCGCATGTTGACCGTGATGCCGCGTAGCCGACCGACGCCGGTCACCGTCGTGGCGCCGGCACTCTGCTCGACGGTCGCACCCATCTGTGCGAGGACGTCGACGAACCCCAGGTCGCCTTGGAGGGCGCCAGCACCGAGGCCCGGCACCGTGACCGTCGTGCCGAGCAGCGCTGCCATCGCGAAGAAGTAGCTCGCCGACGAAGCGTCGGGTTCGATCCGGTAGCGCCGAGGCTCGCGACCGGCGGCCCGGACGGGACACCGTCGATTGACCACTCCGTGGGGCCGACCTCGACCCGGTAGCCCAGCCGGCGCAGGCCCTCCACGAACGCCTCCGCGTCGTCGGACACGAGCGGGTCGACCAAGGTCGTGCGTCCCCCCGCAGCCGCAGCGAGGAAGAGCGCTCGGGCGGTGATCGACTTCGATCCGGGAATCTCGACGGTGACCACGTCTCGACCGTAGTGCGAGCGCCGACCGCGCCCGCCGAACGACCACACGCTGGACCGCAAGCCGAGCGCATGGTGCCAATCGACGCTGCTCTGCGGTCCTCAATCAGCGGTCGAGGGCCACGACGAAGAGGGTGACGGACGCGAAGAACCTGGCGGTCGTCAGGTGGTCGGTCCAACGGCGGGAGGCGTCGGCGGTGAGGTACCCCGCTTCCCGTGCTCGCTCGGCCACCCGTCCGAGGCCCAGGACCCTGTCGGCCTCGACGACGTCATGGAAGACGGCTGTCACGGGGACGACTCGATCGACCGTGAACCCGGCACGATCGGCGAGCCTGGGGAGCTGGCGACCGATCCACGAGTTGTGCACGACCTCCTGAACGACGAAGGCCTGGTACGCGCTGGTCGTTGCTGCGTCCGGCCCGTCGATCGCGAGGGTTCCCCAGTCCGGTTCGGCGAGCACCGCACGTCCGCCTGGACGCAGGACGCGGAAGATCTCGTCGACCACGCGGCTCGGATCGGCGACATGCTGCAGCACACGGTCCGTGTGAGTGCGGTCGACGCTCTCTGCTTCGAGGTCGAGTGCGTGAGCATCGCCCGCGCTGACCTTGACGTTGCCTGCGGCCGCGACGAGCTCGTGCGCGGCAGCGACCGCGTCGACGTCATGGTCGATGCCCAGGACCGATCCGTGGGTGCCGACCGCTGCGCTGAACGCCAGGAGATCGGCACCCGGCCCGCACCCGACGTCGACCACAGTCTGGCCTTCGGACAGGTCGAGCTCGGAGGTTGCCATCGCTTTGTAGCTCTGCCCCAGATCCGATGCGGCGAGGCGCATGAGGTACTCGTCAGGCCGCGTTGCCTCGAAGATGTTCGCCATCCAGCGATTCTGGAGCGTCGCCGGCGCGGGGTGGTGGTGCAGGAGGGGCGGGCGCCGTGCCGGAGCTGTGAAGTTCTTCAAGGACGCGTGACGGTCGCCCGGCCCGGGTGCAGGACCAGCGTGACGAACCCGAGACCGCCGCGGTACCCGTGGAGCCAGCCGTCGCGGTGCTTCTCGACCTCGGCGAGCACCTCACGCGCCTCGGGGTGGCCTGGGTTCTCGACCGCCCAGCGAGCGGGTGCCCCCGTCCACGCCCACTCGTAGTCGTCCCACTCCTCCTGCGTGCTGACGTGCCCGTGCACCGTCGCCCACCCGTGCCGCGTCACGAGGTCGACGGTGCCGGGCAGGTCGAGGTACTCGTCCGCCGAGGCGCCACCCAGGCCGTCGAGGACGGCCGCTGTCGGGGGCGCGGGCCAGAAGCAGTCGCCGAGCAGGAGCAGCCCGTCGGTGGCGAGGTGGCCGCGGGCGGCGTCGAGCGTGGGTCCGAGGCCGCCGAACGCGTACGCCGCGCCCACGCTGAGCACCGCGTCGAACGGCGCCTCGCTCACGTACTGCCGGGCGTCGCCCTGGACCAGCGTCAGCCGGTCCGCCACGCCCGCGGCAGCGGCGGCCTTGGCCAGCGTCTCGGCGAACCCGACGTCGGACGTGTCCACGCCTACCGCGGTGAGGCCGGGTTCCCGGCCGAGCGCCCGCAGCAGCCACGTGCCGTCACCGCACCCGAGGTCGAGGACGCTCCGTCGCCCGCCTGTCGTCCGGTCGAGCAGGCCCTCGACGCGCGCATCGCTCAGCGGCGACGCGATCGGGTGCTCGGAGTGCGCCAGGCGGACGAGCGTGGATCGTCCCATCCCCGGACCCTAGGCGAGGAGCGATGGTCGGGACCCGGATCTCTCCCCGACGCGATGAGCCGGACGATGACCTTCGTCGCGACGATCTCCATGGGGCCGCGCACTCTCCACGGCCCTACTGTGGATGGACCTGCGTCTCGGGTTGACCGCAAAGGCTTGGAACGACTCCGTCGAGAGGAACCACCGTGAGACACGACGCTCCGCGACCTCAGGGTGTCTACGACCTCGTGGCGGTCGGGGGTGGCACGGCAGGCCTCGCGGCCGTCGAGACGGCAGTGCAGCACGGGGCACGCGCGCTGCTGGTGGCCGAGGGCGACCTCGGCGGCGACTGCACGTTCACCGGGTGTGTTCCGTCGAAGACGCTGTTGGAAGCGGCCGCACGTGGCGACGACTTCGCGACAGCCGTGCGGCGGGTGCGCGAGACGGTGGCGCAGATCGCCTCCACCGAGGACGAGTCGGTGCAGCGTCGGCACGGGATCGAGGTGTGGCGCGGCCGGGGACGGCTGCTCGGCCAGGGTGGTCGGGGTGATCGGAGTGCAGGTCGCGATGAGGTGCGGCACGAGCTCGAGGTGGACGGGAAGCGCGTGCTCGCGCGGCGGGTCGTCCTCGCGACGGGGACGACGCCGGTGCTTCCGCCCCTCACCGGCATCGACGACCTGCCCGCGGACCGTGCCGTCCTGACGACGGACACGGTGTTCGACCTGACCGAGGCGCCGAGGTCGCTCGCCATCCTGGGCGCTGGCCCGACGGGCTGTGAGCTCGCGCAAGCGTTCGCCCGCCTCGGCGTGCCGGTGACGCTCATCGAGGCGGGCGACCGTCTGCTGCCGGACGCCGAGCCGGACGTCTCTGCCGTGCTGACCCGGGCACTGGCCGCGGACGGTGTCGAGGTTCGGACCCGGACGTCCGTCGCGGATGTCGCCGAGATCGACGCCGAGCGCATCCTCGTCACGACCGGCCGACGCCCGGTGACAGACCGCCTCGGGCTCGAGGGGTCTGGCGTGCGCACCGACGCGCGCGGTTTCGTCGTCGTCGACGAGCATCTCGCCACCACGGTCGAAGGCATCTACGCCGCGGGCGACGTGACCGGCCTGTCCGGGCACACCCACGACGCCTTCGCGATGGGGCGGGTCGCTGCCCTGGCGGCGCTGCGGCGCCGGTGGCGGCCCACGTTCTCCGCCGCCGCGAGCCCGGCGGTGATCTTCACCGACCCCGAGGTCGCCACGGTCGGTGTCACGGAGTCCGACGTGGCGGGCTCCCGTGCTCGCGTCGCCTACCTTCCGATGTCTGAGGTGGACCGAGCCGTCACGGCCGACGCCACCGCAGGCTTCGTCCGGTTGGTGGCCGGGCCGCGCCCGATCATCGGGCGCCTCGGAGGCGGCAGGGTGCTGGGCGCGACCATCGTGGCCCGCCGTGCCGGCGAGATGATTCACGAGCCCACCCTGGCGATACGCACCAAGATGCTGACCGGACGGCTGGCCCAGACCGTGCACGCCTACCCCACGTGGTCGGTCGCGGTGCAGCAGGCCGCTGCCCAGTTCTTCGGCACCTTCGGCGGCCGGACCGCCCGCCCGGCCCGGCGGTACGCACCGCCGGACGCCGGTGCGTGAGCTCGGCGAGCCGGTGTGGCGGACCTACCTGTCCGACTACCACGACGCTCGCCCGGCGATCACCGAACGGTTCCTGGCATTGTGCGACTCCTCGCCCTACCAGTGGCTGGTCGACGGGCTCGGCGGGGTACCCGACAGCGGGCCCGTGCTCGACCTCGCCTGCGGGTCGGCGCCCACGCGCGACCTCCTGCCAGGCCGCCGTTGGGTCGGCGTCGACCGGTCCCCGGGAGAGCTCGCCGCCGCGACCCGAGCCGGGCGCGGCCCGCTGGTTCGCGCCGACGCCACCGCGCTCCCCTTCGCGCGGGGTTCGTTCGCCGCGGTGTGCGCGGCCATGTCACTGCATGTGCTCACCCCGACAGAGGTCGTCCTCGCGGAGATCCATCGGGTGCTCGAGCAGGGCGGTCGTGTCGCCGCCCTGCTTCCCGCCCGGCCCGGCCCGCGCCACGCCTGGGGTTGGATGCCCGTCCTGCGGGCGCTGCGCACGTGGCGCCTCTACTCGCCCGAGCCGGCGATGGTCTCGGCGCCCGGGCGAGCGCTACGAGCGGCCGGCATCCACGTCGAGAGCGACATCCGGCGCGCATTCCCGCTCCGCCTGCGCGATCCGGACCACGTCACCGTGCTGCTCGACGGCCTGTATCTCCCGGGCCTGTCCGCCAGCCGGGCCCAGGCGGCCCGCGACACGCTGCAGGCCCGTATCCGACGCCGACCGCTCACGCTCCAGGTCCCGCTACGACGCGTGATCGCCCGGTCCGTCGGCCCCTGAGGTCGCTACGCCGTCCCCAGGCGACGAGGGCGAGCACGATCGCCTCGACCGTGGTGAAGATCGCGACCACCTCCGTCCCGGGCAGCAGGAACAGGTGGGTGAGAGTCGCGCCGGTCAGGACGCCGATGAGCCCGAGGGCTGCCAGCGAGGACAGCCGTGGGATCAGCAACCCGACGGCCCCGGCCACCTCGAGCACGCCGGTCACGATGCGCAGCCACTGGCCGAGACCGATGGCATCGAAGGTCTCGACGACCTCGGGCTGCGCGGCGAGCTTGGTCACACCGCCATAGGCGAAGTGTGCGGCCAGCAACGCCTGCGTGACCCACAGAGCGACGGTGATCGCCGGGCGGCGGGTGCGCGCTGTGGTGTCGATCTCGTTCACGGCCATGGCAATCCTCCGGGTGACGGCGAAGCGTGGGAACTACACAGTGTGACTACTTGGCGAAAGTACTCTCTGTGTATAGTTCGTGGCAAGTGATGTGCGCCACGACCAGGGCACAGCCAGAGGAGGTAGTGATGAGCGGATCGATCGCGGTCCCCTCCAACGCACGCAGCCGGCGCACGCGCGCCGCCCTGCTCGCCGCCGCGCGTGCGCTGCTGGAGGAGCTCGGCCCGGAGGCGCTGACGATGGACGCCACGGCCAGACGGGCCGGGGTGACGCGGCGGACGGTCTACCTCCACTTCCCGGCCCGGGCGGATCTGCTGCTAGCCCTGTACGACCACGTGGCCGAGGTCGAAGGGCTGGCCGATTCCGTTCGTCGAGTGCTGAACACGGTGGACCCGGTCACGGCGCTGGACGAGTTCGCGGCCCATCTCGCCAGGCTCCGTCAACGGGTCCGGCCAGTCGCGATAGCGATTCACCGGCAACGGCGCCGCGACCCCGACTTCGCCGCTCACTGGGAGGTGGTCGCCGCCAACCAGCGCAGGCTCTGCAGCCACCTGGTCGAGGCGCTGCACCGCGACGGCCTGCTGAAGCCGTCGTGGACGGTCGACGACGCGACCGACATGCTGTGGGCGCTCATGTCCCACGACCTCATGGACAACCTGATGATCGACCGCGGCTGGTCCACCGAGAAGTACGTGGATCACCTGTCCGGACTGCTGCGGGCGGTCTTCGTCGTCCCCGCCGCCTGAACCGACGGTTGAGGTTCGCCCCCGTCGCGTCGTCCCGACCGGGTGCGCGCGCCGACACGCCCGGGTGCGCGCGCCTACGCGCGACCCTCGCGCGCGGGGGCGTACCCCCGCGTGGGGCACAACCCTCCGCGTGGAGCCCCGATATCGACGGGACACCGCGCGGCGTCCGGCCTACCCTCGAGGGCATGAGCCCGCTCGACGACGAAGGTCTCGCTGGTCTCGACGCCCACCTGCGCGCGAGGGCGGACGACGACGCGTTCTCCGGCGTCGTCCGGATCGAGCGCGACGGCGAGCCGGTGTTCGAGGAGGCGTACGGGATCGCGTCGCGGCGCTGGGGCGTCCCTGTCCGCGCGAGCACGCGGTTCGACGTCGCGTCGATCACCAAGCTCTTCACCGCCGTCGCGGTGCTCCAGCTCGTGGGCGACGGCCGGCTCGGGCTCGACGACCGCATCCACGACCACGTGGACCTCGCCGGCACGGCCATCCCCCGCGAGGTGACGATCCGGCACCTACTCACGCACACGTCGGGGATCGCGGACGACGCCGACGAGGAGGCCGGCGAGTCCTACGAGGCGCTGTGGGTGGACCGGCCGAACTACTCGGTGACCCGCACCGCGGACTTCCTCCCGGGCTTCGTCCACAAGGAGCCGAACTTCCTGCCGGGCGAGGGCTGCCGGTACTGCAACGTCGGGTTCGTGCTCGCGGGCCTCGCGCTGGAGGCCGTCACCGGGTCGACGTACCGCGACCACGTCCGCGAGCACGTGTTCGCGCGCGCCGGCATGGACCGCTCCGGGTTCTTCCGCATGGACGAGGCCGAGGCGGACGTCGCGGAGGGGTGGGAGCCGGTCTACGACGGCCCGCGCAGCGAGGGCCGCCTCACCGGGTGGCGGCAGAACGTCTACTCCTACCCGCCCGTCGGCTCGCCCGACGGCGGCGCGCACGTCACGGCGGGCGACCTCACCCGGTTCTGGGCGGCGGTCCGCGGGGGCGAGCTCCTGCCGTCCGACCTCACGCGCGCGTTCCTCACGCCCCAGGTGAAGCACGACGACGGCGACACCGACGAGACGGACGACAAGGACGCGCCGACCGTCGAGCGAGCGGCGAGCGTGCACTACGGCTTCGGTCTCGAGTTCGAGCTCCTCGCCGACGGCAGCCTGCGCTCGGCGTACAAGGAGGGCATCAACACCGGGTCGAGCGCGATCCTGCGGCACTACCCGGACGCGGGTGGTGCGACGGCGGCGGGCGACCTCCCGCCGGCCGCGGCACCCGGGGTGACGGTCGCCGTCGTCGCGAACGCCGAGTGGGACGCCTGGGAGCCGGTACGTTTCATCGACGCGCTCGTCGTCAGCACCGGGTGACCGCGGGGGGTCCCCTCGTGCTGACAACTCTTTCAGCGCACTGACGCGACGGCCTTGTCGATGCGGCGCTGGCGCGTCTCGGGCGTCTTCGCGGCCTCCAGGGGCTCGACGATCGCGCGCTGCTTCGAGTACGACAGCGCGTCGAACGCCTCGCGCACCCCGGCGGTGCCGAGCGCGTCGGCGAGGTCCGCGGGGACCTCGACCGTGCGCGGCGCGTCGTCGACCTCGACGTCGATCTCCACCTCGTCGCCCGCGGCCACCCCGGCCGCCTCCCGGTTGGCCGCGCTCAGCGAGATGACGAACTGCCCGCGGTAGAACACGAGGGACGAGCGGTACGTGTGCCCGCCGATCGTCACGCGCACGGGGAACTTCCTGCCCCGCCCGAACGACAGGGCGACGTCCTCCGGGACGGGCAGCCCCGTCGTCGTGCCGCCGCCTGACTCGACGGTGGTGGTGATCCTCATGCCGACTCCTTCTCCTTGGCCGAGCGTCCGGACGCTTCCCGACGCTCCCACGAGACCTCCACATGCTCTCGAACTCATCGGTGCCTCGCGCCCGCGCCGCTCGCCTAGGCTCGTGAACCATGCCCACCGGACTCTCCGCAGCCCTTCCTGCCGCCTCGACGGCCGCGGAGCCCGCGCTCGACGGCGTCGCCGGGTGGGCCGTGAACCTCATGGAGACGCTCGGCCCGGTGGGCGCGGCGCTCGCGATCGCGCTGGAGAACCTCTTCCCGCCCCTGCCGAGCGAGATCATCCTGCCGCTCGCGGGGTTCACCGCGAGCCAGGGCAGCTTCGGCCTGGTCGAGGCGATCCTGTGGACGACGGCCGGGTCGGTCGTCGGCGCCCTCGCGCTCTACGCGGTCGGGGCGCTCGTCGGGCGCGAGCGCACGCGCTGGATCGCGGAGCGGCTGCCGCTGGTCAAGGTCGAGGACGTGGACCGCACGGAGCAGTTCTTCCTGCGGCACGGCGGCGCGACCGTCTTCTTCGGCCGCTTCATCCCGATCTTCCGCAGCCTCATCTCCATCCCCGCGGGCGTCGAGCGCATGCCCCTGTGGAAGTTCACCGGCCTCTCGGCCGCGGGCAGCGCGATCTGGAACACGCTCTTCGTGTGCGCGGGCTACCTGCTCGGCGAGCAGTGGCACGTGGTCGAGCAGTACGCTGGCGTGTTCCAGAAGATCGTCATCGGCGTCGTCGCGGCGGCCGTCGTGTGGTTCGTCGTGACGCGCGTGTGGCGCGCGGTGCACGACGACGAGCGCCCGGCCCACGTGCGCCGGCGCGGCACGACGTCCGCCCCGGACGACGACGCCTCGTAGGTCTCGTGCTGCCGGCGGGGTGACCGCGGGTGCGCCGGGCAGGACCGTCCCGGATGATCTGACGGTGAGCCCTACCGCTGATCCCGGGACCGTCGCCTCGCCGCTCGACGAGCAGCGGCGCCGTGTCCGGGTCCGGGTTGTGACGGCGCGCGTCGTCCTCGCGCTCGCCGTCCTCGGGCTCGTCGCCGTCGTGGTCCGCGGGCTGTGGTCGCACCTGACGCTCTACCGCGACGTCGTCCCCGGCCTGACGCCGGGCAGCGCGTCGTCGACGCTCGTGCTCGTCTCCCTCGTGCTGTTCCTCACCGCGCGCGGGCTGCGGCGCGGGCACCGGCTGGCGTGGGCAGTCACCGTCGTCGTGCTCGGGCTCACCGCTGGTCTGCACGTGGCGCGCGGCGTCGACGTCGTCCCGTCGGTCCTCGTGCTCGCGGGCGTCGGGTGGCTCGCGACCCGCTGGCGGTCGTTCCCCGTGCTCCCTACCCGGCGCGCCGTCCGGCGCGCCGTGCTGCTCCTGACCCTGCTCGTGGTGGCGTGGGTGCTCGCGATCGCGGCGCTCGTCGTCGTGGTGCTGCGCGCCGACGACCCGGAGGCCGCGCTCGACGACACGGTGGTGCAGGTCGTCGCCGGCGTCTCCACCGTGGTCGACCTCGCCGTCGTCGCGCTCGTGCTGTGGTGGCTCCTGTCTCCGCGCGCCGCGACACGGCTGTCGCCCGGGGAGCGTCGTGAGGAGCGGGAACGGGCGCGCGCCGTCGTGCAGCGGTACGGCGGCGGGACGCTCGACTACTTCGCGCTGCGCGACGACAAGGACTGGTTCTTCGTCGGACGGTCCGTCGTCGCGCACTCGGTGCGCGGCGGGGTGTGCCTCGTGTCGCCCGACCCGGTCGGGCCCGAGGACGAGCGCGAGACCGTGTGGGCCGAGCTGCTCGACCACGCCGCGGCGTCGGGCTGGTCGGTCGCCGTCGTCGCCGCGGCCGCGGAATGGCTGCCCGTCTACGAGCGGTCCGGGCTGCGCAGCGTCTACCTCGGCGACGAGGCCACCGTCGACTGCTCCACGTTCACGCTCGCGGGGCACGACCACAAGTCGCTGCGCCAGGCGGTCAACCGCGTGGCCCGCGCCGGGTACACGACGACGTTCCACGACCCGGCGACGATCGACCCCGGCCTCCGGGACGCGATCCTCGCCATGAGCGACGAGTCGCGGCAGGGCGAGGACGAGCGGGGGTTCTCCATGACGCTCTCGCGCCTGTTCGACCCGGACGACACGGGCCTCGCGCTGTCCGTGACGCGCAACGCCGAGGGCAGGGTCGACGCGTTCTGCCAGTGGGTGCCCGCCGCGGCGATCGACGGCTGGTCGCTCGACGTCATGCGGCGCCGCACCGATGCCGACGACGTGCCCAACGGCCTCATCGACGCCACGATCGCCGCGACGATCGCCGAGCTCGCCACACGTGGGATGCGCGGGCTCGGGCTGAACTTCGCCGTGCTGCGCGAGGTGCTCGAGGGTGAGCGCGAGGGGCGCCTCGACCAGCTCGTCCGGCCGATCCTCGTGCGGCTGTCCCAGGGGACCCAGATGGCGACCCTCGGCGCGTTCAACGAGAAGTTCGACCCCGTGTGGACCCACCGCTACGTCGTGCTCGACTCCGCCGAGTACGCGGCGTCCCAGGCGATGGTCCTCGCGGGGGCCGAGGGCGTCACCGAGATCCCGGTGATCGGCCGGTTCCTGCGCGGCGTGGGGGCAGCGTCATGATCCTGTCGGTCGCCGCGGCCGTCGCGGCCGCCGTCGCCTACGCGGTGGCCACGATCATGCAGGCGGTCGCGACGCGGCGCACGCACGGCATGGCCGCGGTGCGCCACCCGCTCGTCATCGGCGGGCTCGCGCTCGACGGCGTCGCGTTCGGCCTGTCCCTGCTCGCCCTGGACCATCTGCCGCTGTTCGTCGTCCAGGCGATCATCGCGTCCTCGCTCGTCGGAGTCGTGATCCTCGCCCGCGTGGTGCTGCACGCGACGCTGCGGCCCACCGACCTCGCCTCGATCGCGGTGGTCGTCGTCGCGCTCGTCGTGCTCGCCCTCTCGGCCGGGGAGCAGCCCGCGGCCGAGCCGCCGGCCGGATTCGCGACCTGGACGATCGTGGCGGGCGCGGTACTGGTGGTCGCCTTCCTGCTCGCCTACCGCCGCGGGCACCCGATCCTCCTCGCGCTCGTCGGCGGGCTGGGCTACTCCGTCGCGGCGATCGCCGCGCGCGGGGCGCACGCCTCCGGCGACATCCTCGACACCGTCCTGCAGCCGCTCACGATCGCGATCGTCCTCGCCGGCGCGGCGGGCGTCCTGGGGTACCTCCGTGCTCTGGAGAAGGGCAACGTCGGATCCGTCGCCGCCACCGTCTCCGTGGTCGAGGTCCTCGTCCCGGGCGCGGTAGGGCTCCTCGTCCTCGGCGACGTCGTGCGCGACGGCTGGGCGGTCCCGGCCGTCCTCGCCACGGTCCTCGCCGTCGCGGGCTGCGTCGTCCTCGCGACCAGCCCAGCCAACGCCGCCGCCGAGGAGCCGACGGGCGCGGGAAGCACACCCGAGCCCGCCCCGGAGAGCGCGTAGGCGGCCTCCGAGGTCAGCCGAGCGCCTTGCGCACCAACGCCGTCAGCTGGTCCTGCTCGTCGGGCGTGAGTCTGCCGACGGCCGCGCGCGCGAAGGTGAAGGTCTCCTGGAAACGGCGGTCGAGCTCGTCTCCCTGGCGGGTTCGCGTCACCCGTCGTGCGCGACGGTCGGCGGGGTCCGGTTCGCGGGCCACGAGGCCCGCCGCCTCGAGTCGGGCGACGATCTGCGTGACGTTCGACGCGTCGCACCCCAGCTCCCGGGCCAGGGCGCCCATGCCTCGGGGTTCGTCGAGCCGTCCGAGGACGCAGGCCTGAGCGGCGCTGAGCGACAGTCTGGCGGCCGCCTCCTCGTAGGCGCGGTCGTACACGTCGACCAGGTCGAACAGCACGACCTCGGCCTCGGACGTGGTGGCGGTGGGTCCGCTCGGCAAAGCCATGCGACACAGCGTAGCCAGAATGCTTGATGCGCTCAAGCAACGCTGGTACGTTGCTGCTTTATTCGATCAAGTACCTGAGGAGGACCGATGGACGACCACCCCGCGGCCGCGCCGGACGCCGCGACCGACCTGCCCCGCATGCGCGCGGCCGTCCTCGACCGGTTCGGCGGCGTGAACCGGCTGTCGCTGCGTCGCGTGTCGCTCCCGGAGGTGGGAGCGCGTGACGTCCTGGTCCGGGTGGAGGTCGCCGGCGTCGGGTCGTGGGACGCGGTCGAGCGCGAGGGTGCGTACGACGGCGCGTTCGGCGTCGACTCGACGTTTCCGTACGTGCTGGGGTGGGACGCCGCGGGCCGGGTGGCCGCCGTCGGGCGCGACGTCACCCGGTTCGCCGTCGGCGACCGCGTCTACGCGGCGACCGTGCCGGTCGGTCGCGGCGGCTTCTACGCCGAGTACGGCGTCGTCGAGGAGGAGCACGTGGCGCGCGTGCCCGACAGGCTGTCGACCGAGCAGGCCGGCGTGCTGGCCTGGGACGCGCTGACCGCGCTGAGCGGGCTCGACCTGCTCGACCAGCGACCGGGGGAGTCGCTCATGGTCTTCGGCGCCAGCGGCGGGATCGGGCACCTGGCCGTCCAGGTCGCGCGGCACCGTGGGCTCCGGGTCCTCGCCGTGGCCTCGGGCGCGGACGGCGTCGCTCTCGCCCGGCGGCTCGGCGCGGACGCCGTCGTCGACGGTCGCCGGGACGACGTCCTGGCCGCGGCGGCAGAGCTCTCGCCGGACGGGCTCGACGCGGCGCTCGTCACCGTGGGCGGCGAGACGACGGAACGCTCCCTCCGTGCGGTCAAGCGCTCCGGGAGGATCGCCTGGCCGCACGGCGTGCTGCCCCTGCCCTCGACACCGCCCGCCGCGACGGTGTCCCACTACGACGGGGACCGGAGCCGGTCCGCCCTCGAGCGCCTGAACGCGATCATCGACGCCAGCTCCTTCGAGCCCCACGTCGCCCGGACCTTCCCGCTCGAGCGGGTGCAGGACGCGCACCGCGCCCTCGCTGACCACTACGTCGGCAAGCTGGCGCTCCGGGTCGCGCCCGCGGAGGTCGACGAGGCGGGCCCGCCCTAGGGTGGGTCGGGTGAGCACCGCGGCCTCTCCTCCTGCCCCCCGGGCGACGCCTCTCGACGCCCCCACCCTGGACGAGCTGCGCCGTCGGACGTCGTTGAAGTGGCGCGCCTACCCGCCGGACGTGCTGCCGCTGTTCGTCGCCGAGATGGACGTCGCGCCGTGCGAGGCGGTGGTCGACGCCGTCACGACGGCGGTGCGCGCCGGCGACCTCGGCTACGACGACGGCACCGCGTACGGCGAGGCGTACGCCCGGTTCGCCGAGCGGCGGTGGGGCTGGACGTTCGACGGAGCCGCGACGCGCACGCTGCCCGACGTCATGCTCGCGGTCGTCGAGGTGCTGCGCGTGCTCACGTCGCCGGGGGACGCCGTCGTCGTGAACCCGCCCGTGTACCCGCCGTTCTACGGGTTCGTGCGCAACGAGGGCCGGCGCGTCGTGGAGGCCCCGCTCGGCGCCGACGCGCGGCTCGACCTCGCCGCGCTCGAGCGCGCGTTCGCCGACGCGACCGGGGCCGCGGCGAACGGGCAGGGGCCCGGGAGCGGGCGCCGCGCCGTCTGGCTCGTGTGCAACCCGCACAACCCCACCGGGACCGCGCACACGCGCGCCGAGCTCGAGGCGGGTCTCGCGCTCGCCGACCGGTACGGCGTGCGCGTCGTGGCGGACGAGATCCACGCGCCGCTCACCCGCCCGGGTCTCGACGGCCGCCCGGCCAGCACCCACACACCGCTGCTCACCGTGCCCGGCGCGGACGCCGCGGTCGCCGTCGTCTCGGCGTCGAAGGCGTGGAACCTGCCCGGCCTCAAGGCGGCCGCGGCAGTCGGCGGCCCGGCGGCCGCGGACGACCTGCGGCGCATCCCCGAGGAGGCGGGCCACGGCGTGCAGCACGTGGCCGTGCTCGCGCACGTCGCCGCGCTCGATCACGGCGGGGAGTGGCTCGACGCGGTCCTCGCGGGCGTCGAGCGCAACGCGTGGCTCCTCGCCGACCTGCTCGCCGAGGACCTGCCCACCGTCCGGTATCGCCCCGGCGACGCGACCTACCTCGCCTGGCTGGACTGCCGCGGCCTCGACCACCCCGATCCGGTGCCCGACGGCGGCCCGACCCCCGCCCGGGACCCCCACCGCTGGTTCCTCGACCGGGCGCGCGTCGCGCTCGAGGACGGCCGGCGGTTCGGTACGGGCGGTGACGGCCACGTGCGGCTCAACCTCGCCACGAACGTCGACGTGCTCACCGAGGCGGTCGAGCGGATGGGCGCGTCCGTGGCCTGACCGGCGAGCGTCGGGAGCGGGTCGGGTGGGGAGTGCTCCCCATCGCGACGGCTCGCCGCGGCGCGTAGCGTCGGCGTCCGACCGTCGAGACGAGGCTGTCGCCACGCGCCGCCCGACGGCGCACGTGCTGGGAGGAGACGGCATGAGCGGGATGTGGGGCGCCGACGTCCGAGCCCTGCGCTCCCTGGCCGACGCGCTGCGCTCCGGTGCCGACGCGCTGCGCAGCCAGCGGGCGCAGGTGGGTTCGCTCGTCGACGGCGCGACCGCCTGGGACGGGCCGGACGCCGCGCAGTTCCGCTCCGAGTGGTCCGCGACGCTCGCGCCCGCGATGGTCGCGGCCGCGACGCTGCTCGACGACGGCGCCGACCAGCTCCGGCACGACGCCGACCAGCAGGAGACCGCGAGCGCCGCCGACGGGTCGGGTGGCCCCGGTGGGACCGGCGGCTCCGGCGGGCCGCCCGGCTCCGGTACCCCGACGGTGCCCACCCCGAGCCCCGGCGAGTACGCGGCGATGAACGACTCCGAGCGCAGGGAGTGGCTCGAGAACGCGACCGACGCGCAGGTCGCGGCGCTCTACGCACAGCTGGTGCGGCTCGGCGTCGACCCGGACTCGTCCGGATTCGGGGACCTCGCCCGCACGCACTGGACGCGCGTCGCGGCGGCCGAGGCGGGGTTCGACTTCGCCGACTGGGACCCGTCCGCCGGGGCGTCGGCGAACCGCAAGATCATCGAGGGCGTCTACACGTACTACGGCGAGCTCTACCTCGACAACCCGTGGATGCAGTGGGCGGGCATGGCCGCGATGATCGGGCCGTCGTTCGCCGCCGGGTTCTTCGACCTCGACCAGATGCGGCAGCTCGCGCGGGCGGTCTCGACCGGCGCACAGGCGCTCCCGCCCGGTGTGGACCGCGCGGCGCTCGAGGCGGTCGCCGGGATGACGGACGCCGAGCTCGGGTTCTACGAGAACCAGTTCCTGTCGATGCAGCGCGAGATCTTCGTCGACCAGGCCGTCATGCACGAGGCCTACCTCCACGGCGGCATGGAGGAGATCGAGCGCCTCTTCGAGGCGGACGTCATCAACGACGACGCCACCTACGACGCGTGGGTGGACATCGACGCCGGGCGGGCGGGCGACGCCCAGGCGCTCGCGGACGGCAACACCGCGCTGCTGGACCGGGAGCAGAACCGGATCATCGCGGACGACTGGCAGACCATGCGCGACCGCCCGGTCACGGGCGAGGCGTTCACCTATCTCATGACGCTCGTGGGCGAGCCGTCGATCCCCGGCGCCGGGACGTACGCGCAGTACGACCCGTACACGGTGAGCCGCGAGACGCCGGGACCGGAGAACGTCGGCATCCCGTTCACGGGCATCTCGTTCGACAACCCGGTCCAGGGATCCGTGAGCGTCGAGACCCCGCTGCCGGGCGGCAACATCGCCGACCAGTCGACGCGGTGGGAGTACGTCTCGCGGGACACCCTCCCGGCCTACCAGGAGCTCGTCACGCAGCGCCCGGACGAGGCCGCGCGGATCATCGGCACGGACGTCTCCGACCGGATCGAGGACTACCGGCTGACCAACCCCGACCGCATCGGCCGCATCCTTGGCAGACTGACCGAGTGGGACGTGGACGTGGACCAGTGACGACCGCGCGTCCGCGCGCCCGACGGGCGGGGCGCACGCTCACGGCGGGCCTCGTCGCAGGGCTCGTCGCGCTGGGCGTCGCCGCCTGCACGGTCACGTTCGGCGACCCGGACGACCCGGCCACCGGGACGTCGTCGGGCACGAGCCCGAGCACCGGGAGCGCGGCGGGGACCGGCACGACGATCGAGGACATCGAGGAGGGCGAACCCATGCGCTGGGACGTGAGCAGGCCGATCACCGCGGAGTCCGTGGGGCTGGGCGACTCGATGGCCGTCGTGAAGGTGCCGGGCGGCGCGGCCGAGGTCGAGCTGACGATGCCCGACGGCGTGTGGACGACCACGGCGGAGGAGCTGACGATCGCGCCACGCCGCGGGTACGTGAACGCGATCAACGTCTTCCGCACGTTCTCCGGCGGGCAGGCGGTGCACGACCAGCTCGTCGCGGACGCCGAGGTCCTCGGGTTCCACCGGTCGCGGATCGACCGGTGGCTCGACGAGCTGCCTGCCTCGCTGGAGCCGTCGCGGTCCGGGGGGCTGCGGGAGCGGACCGGGATCAAGGGGTCGAACGGCGACGTCGTCACGTCGGTGGAGATCAGCCACGACCCCGGTCCGGGCGGCGACGAGACGATCCGGCTCTGGTACGCGATCGGCCCCGTCACTCCTGCGGACGGGCAGGGCTGAGCGCTCCCGGCGTGAAGAAGCCGGGGACGAACCGGGCCGGTTCGTCCCGGACGCCCGGGACTTCCGGGCCGTGAGGTAGCGTCCCTCCCGTCCCGAGAGTCCGGAGCAGGGAGCAGCCAGTGAGCAGCGTCGCGCACGTCCACGGTCGAACGAGCACGCCCGGGCGTCGAGGGCGGGTCACCCGGTGGACGACGGCGCTCGCGCTCACCCCCGTGCTGGCCCTCCCGCTCGCGGCGTGCACGCCCGACCGCCCGGAGGCGCAGGACGCGGCCGCGGCGCTCGCGGACGCGATCGCGACGGGCGACGTGAGCGCCCTGGAGTTCCGCAACGGCGCCGCGAGCGACGTGCAGGGCCACCTCGAGGCCGTGCTCGAGCCGCTCGCGCCCTACGAGCGGACCGTGGAGGTCTCGACGGTCGACGTCGTCGAGGAGGGCGACGACGCGGGGGAGCGCGCGACGGCGACGCTCGCCTACCGCTGGGCCGTGGCCGGCGAGCAGGGGTGGGAGTACACGACGACGGCGGAGCTCACGTTCGCCGAGGCGGCGGAGGGCGAGGAGGGCCCGGGGCACTGGGACGTCGTCTGGGAGCCCGACGTGCTCGTCCCCGACCTCGAGCAGGGCGACCGGCTCGCGGTGAACCGGGTCGCGGCGACGCGCGCGGGCATCCTGGGCGCCGACGACGTGCCGATCGTCCAGGACCGGCCCGTCTACCGCATCGGGGTCGACAAGACCCTCGTGGCCTCGGGGGCGTGGGACCGCGCCGCGCGCGAGCTCGCGGGCGTCGTCGGCCTCGACCCGGAGGAATACGCGCAGCGCGTCGCGGGAGCGGGGGAGAAGGCGTTCGTCGAGGCGATCACCGTCCGCACCGAGGACACGGCGGGGGTCGACGTCGACGCGGCGCGCGAGGTCGCCGGAGCGCGGGTGGTCGACGACGAGATGCCGCTCGCGCCGACCCGCGAGTTCGCGCGGCCCGTCCTCGGGCGCGTCGGCGACGCGACCGCCGAGATCGTCGAGGAGTCCGAGGGCGCGGTCGTCGCGGGCGACCAGGTCGGGCTGTCCGGGCTGCAGCGCCAGTACGACGAGCAGCTGCGGGGCGTGCCCGGACTGTCGATCGAGATCGTCCCCGACGAGAGCACCCCGGACGAGGCGGCGACGGAGGTCTTCACGGTCGAGCCGGTCGACGGCGTCTCGCTGCGCACGACGCTGCACCCGGACATGCAGGTCGTGGCCGAGCAGGTGCTCGCGGGGCAGGCGTCGCCGAGCGCGATCGTCGCCATCCAGCCGTCGACCGGCGAGGTGCTCGCCGTGGCGAGCGGCACCGCGGGCGAGGGTCTCTCCACCGCGACGACCGGCCAGTACGCGCCGGGCTCGACGTTCAAGGTCGCGACGACGCTCGCCATGCTGCGGGCCGGTCTCACGCCCGAGACGACGGTCGCGTGCCCGCCCACGATCACCGTGGACGGCCGCGAGTTCCAGAACGTCCCCGGCTACCCGACGGCGGCGCTCGGCGACGTCCCGCTGCGCACGGCGTTCGCGAACTCGTGCAACACCGCGATGATCGGCCAGCGTGACACCGTGACGCAGCAGGCCCTGCACGACGCGGCGGCGTCGCTCGGGCTCGGCGTCGAGGCCGAGCTCGGCGCTCCCGCGTTCTTCGGCGACGTGCCCACGGACTCCGCGGACACCGAGCACGCGGCGTCGATGATCGGGCAGGGCAAGGTGCAGGCCTCGCCGCTCGGCATGGCGACGGTCGCCGCGAGCGTCGCGGCGGGGCACCGTGTGTCCCCCGTGCTGGTGCACCCGGAGGTGCAGACGGTCGCGGACGAGGAGGCACCCGCCGGCGACCTCACCGCGGAGGAGGCGGCGACGCTGCAGTCCCTCATGCGGTCCGTCGTCACGGACGGCTCGGCGTCGATCCTCCAGGACCTGCCCGGCGAGGTCGGGGCCAAGACGGGCACCGCGCAGTACGGCGACGGCAGCCAGTCGCACGCGTGGATGATCGCGACCCAGGGCGACCTCGCCGTCGCGGTGTTCATCGAGACCGGCGACGGCGGCGCCGTCACCGCCGGACCGCTCCTGCACACGTTCCTCGACGCCCCGAACGCCTGATCACCCGGGAACGTCGCGAGATAGCGATCCCCGGCACCTGACCAGCGGAGAACGGTGCCGGGCGTCGCTATCTCGGCCGGACGTCGCTCTCTCGGGGCGGGCCTTCTGCGAGCCGGCGTGCCGAGGGAATGCGGGATGCGTCCGGGTCGTTGCGTGCTAGCAGGTATGATCGGGTGCCGCGGGCGTCGATCTGCCCGCATCAGCGAGAACCCTCGTCCCGGGAGACACCTTCGTGCTTGTCAGCGCGTGGCACCTGACCGAGCGCCGCGACATCGACCTGCGTCGAGTCGCCAGCGCTCTCTGTCGCTGACCCCCGTCGTCGCTGACGCCTCCCCGCCTCCGCACTCCTGTCAGTACGTCAGGTCACCCAGGTGACCTGGGCTGCTGACACGCGTTGCGCGCCCCGGGCCGGCAGTACCGCAGATCACCTGGGTGACCTGACGTACTGACACGTGGTCGTGCCAAGCCGTGCGTTCGGCGCCCGGCCTCGCGGCCGCTGCAGCGACGTCGTCCCGAGCCCCTCTCCCGAGAGCGGGCGCTCGTGCGCCCGCGTCACCCCGAAAGGTCCACCCGTGTCCTCGACCCCCTCGACGGCCTCCCCGCAGGCCGGCTCGAAGCAGGTGAGCCAGGCTCCCGCCACGGCGCCCGCGAAGTCCAAGCGCCGGTTCCCCTCGTTCAGCGTCCAGATCCTGCTCGGCCTCGCGGTCGGCGTCATCCTCGGTGGCGTCGCCCTCGCCATGGGCCCGCAGGACGCCGCCGGCGAGGTCCCCAACGGCCTGACGACGACGCTCGACACCATCGGCTCGTCCTTCGTCACGCTGCTCAAGGCCGTCGTGCCGCCGCTCATCTTCACCGCGATCGTCGCGTCGATCGCAAACCTGCGCACCGTCACCAACGCCGCCCGCCTCGCGGGCCAGACGCTCCTGTGGTTCGCCATCACGGCCGCCATCTCCGTGGCCGTGGGCATCGGCCTGGGCCTGCTGTTCCAGCCGGGCAACCGCGCGTCCGTCTCGCTCGACGCCGCGTCCGAGCCAGGCCGCACCGGCACGTGGCTCGACTTCCTCAACGGCCTCATCCCGGGCAACGCCCTGGGCCTCGGCGCCTCGACCAGTCTCGAGGCCGGTGACGACGGCGCGATCACCGGTGCGTCGACCTCCGTGAGCTTCAACGTGCTGCAGATCCTCGTCGTCGCGCTCGTCATCGGCATCGCGGCCCTGAAGTCCGGCACGAAGGCCGATCCGTTCCTCGCGTTCAACCGCTCGGCCCTCGCGATCATCCAGAAGGTCCTGTGGTGGATCATCCGCCTCGCGCCGATCGGCACCGCCGGTCTCATCGGCTACGCGATCGCCGCGTACGGCTGGACGTCGCTCGCGTCGCTCGCGTGGTTCGCCGTCGCGATCTACGTCGGTCTCGCCGTCGTGCTGTTCGTCGTCTACCCGATCCTGCTGCGCACCAACGGCCTGAAGATCTCGAGCTACTTCAAGGGCGCGTGGCCGGCGATCCAGCTCGCGTTCGTCTCGCGCTCCTCGATCGGCACGCTGCCCGTGACGCAGCGCGTCACCGAGCGCAACCTCGGCGTGCCGAGCGAGTACGCGTCGTTCGCCGTGCCGCTGGCGGCGACGACGAAGATGGACGGCTGCGCCTCGATCTACCCGGCCATCTCCGCGATCTTCGTGGCGGAGATGTTCGACGTCGACCTGTCGATCACCGACTACCTGCTCATCGCGTTCGTCTCGGTCGTCGGCTCGGCCGCGACCGCGGGCCTCACAGGCGCGATCGTCATGCTGACCCTCACGCTCTCGACCCTGGGCCTGCCGCTCGCGGGCGTCGGCCTGCTGCTGGCGATCGACCCGATCCTCGACATGGGCCGCACGGCGGTCAACGTCGCGGGCCAGGCGCTCGTGCCGACCATCGTGGCGAAGCGCGAGGGCATCCTCGACCTCGAGCAGTACGAGGCCGCGACGGCCGAGGACCTCTTCGAGGACGACGACGACGCGTCGACCGAGGCCGGGACGACCTCCGAGGCGACGTCGGGCGCCGAGGCGGCTGCGCCGTCGGGCACGAAGGAGCCCGCGACCACCTCCGTCTGACGCCGACCAGGCGATTCCTCGCCGTCGAGCACGACGTTGCTGCCGTTATCCGCGGGATAACGGCAGCAACGTCGTTTTCGGCCTCAGGGCTGGGGGGCGCGTCCCGGGGTAGCGCCGTCGCGCACGTGTCACACGGGCGCCGCGGCCGGTGTCTCATGCCCGACACCCCCTCGACA
Organism: Cellulosimicrobium sp. BMG9.22; assembly: GCF_059159975.1. Taxonomy (NCBI): domain Bacteria; kingdom Bacillati; phylum Actinomycetota; class Actinomycetes; order Micrococcales; family Promicromonosporaceae; genus Cellulosimicrobium; species Cellulosimicrobium sp. BMG9.22. The sequence goes on from NZ_JBZGBY010000006.1 coordinate 118,366, forward strand.
CACCTGGAGGAGACATGACGACGACGACCCCCCGCGTCCCGCCCACCGAGGTCACCGGGCTCTACGGGTCTCTGGTGAAGCGCGTCACCCGGTCGATGTTCGGCGAGGTGCCGGAGTCGATCGGCGTGCTGTGGCACCACCCGGCGGTGTTCAAGGACCTCATGGGCGTGGGCCGCAAGGCCGAGAAGTGGGACCGGCTCGACCCGAACCTCGCGACCTTCGCGTCGATGGCGTCGGCCGCGACGGTCGGGTGCGAGTTCTGCCTGGACCTGCACTACTTCCGGTCGCGCAACGAGGGCCTCGACGAGGTGAAGGCCCGTGAGGTGCCGCGCTGGCGCGAGTCGGCGGTGTTCACGCCGGTCGAGCGACGGGTCCTGGAGTACGCCGAGGCGATGAGCCAGACGCCACCCGCGGTCACGGACGAGCTGGCCGCCGCGCTGCTCGAGGACCTGGGACCTGCCGGTCTCGTCGAGCTCTCCGCCCGCGTGGGGCTGATGAATGCGACCGCGCGGTCCAACGTCGCGCTCGGCATCCGGTCCGAGCAGTTCGCCGCGTCCTGCGGTCTGCCGCCGCTCCCGCCCCGGTCGACCGTTCCCGCCGTAGGGTCGGACGCATGAGCGACGACCCCTTCGTCCGCCACCGCAGCCTGCTGTTCACCGTCGCGTACGAGATCCTCGGGTCGGCCGCCGACGCGGAGGACGTCGTCCAGGAGACGTGGCTGCGGTGGGCGGACGTCGACCACGAGCAGGTGCGCGAACCGCGCGCCTACCTCGTGCGCATCGTGACCCGCCAGGCGCTCAACCGGCTGCGCACGCTCGCCCGTCGCCGGGAGGACTACGTCGGCGAGTGGCTGCCCGAGCCGCTGCTGACCAGCCCGGACGTCGCGGAGGACGTCGAGCTCGCGGAGAGCGTCTCGATGGCGATGCTCACCGTGCTCGAGACCCTCGGCCCGACCGAGCGCGCCGTGTTCGTGCTCCGCGAGGTCTTCGACGTGCCGTTCGACGAGATCGCCGAGGCCGTCGACAAGTCGCCCGCCGCGGTGCGCCAGGTCGCGCACCGCGCGCGGGGGCACGTCGCCGCGCGGCGACCGCGCGTGCGCGTGGAGCACGGGGAGCAGCAGCGCGTGGTCGAGCGGTTCGTCGACGCCGTCCTCACGGGCGACGTGCAAGGGCTCCTCGACGTGCTCGCGCCCGACGTGGTGGCCGTGGCCGACGGCGGCGGGCTCGCCCGGGCGTCGCGGCGACCGGTCGTGGGAGCGGACCGGATCGCCGCCTACCTCCTCGGCGGTCTCCGCAAGACCGCGGGTGTCGTCACGGCGTCGGTCGCGTGGCTCAACGGCGCGCCGGGGGTGCGGATCGAGCTGGATGGAAAGCTGGCCACCGCGGTGTCGATGACGGTCGAGGACGGCCGCATCACGCACCTCTTCGCCGTGGCCAACCCCCACAAGCTCGCGCGTGTCGACGCCGAGGCGGCGCTCTCCCGGTAGTCCTCCGCCTCGCCGCCGACGGTCACCGACGTCCGGGCCTGTGGACCTCGTGGAGCCCGAGCGAGACCGGGGGCGGCGCCGTGCCGTCCGCGGGCACCTGATCCGCCCGGAAGGACTGGAGGAGGAGGGCGACGAGACGTCGGGAGGCGGCGACCGCGACATGGTGCGGCCGGCCGGCCAGGCTGCCGTTGGCGAGCAGCGCCAGGGTGATGTCGCCCAGGGCGAAGTCGTCGCGCAGCCGCCCGGCGTCCTTGGCGCGCCGGATCAGCACGTCCATGTCGCCCTCCGCGCGTTCGCGCGAGCCCGCGGGGTCCAGGGCGTCCGGGAAGCGGGCGAGGAACGCGGCGGCGAAACCTCGGTCGGTGGCCTGCATCGTGCACACCTTCTCCAGCAGGAGGCAGAAGCCGTGCCAGGGGTCGGGGTCTGCCAACGCGTCGTCGAGAGCCTCTGCGCACACGGCGAGCTGCTCGGCGAAGGCGGCGGTCACCAGGTCCGCGCGCGTGGGGAACCGTCGGTAGAGCGTCGCCGTGCCGACCCCCGCTCGGCGAGCCACGGCGGCCATCGGCACGTCGATGCCGCGCTGGGCGAAGGCCTCGCGGGCGGCCTCGAGGATGCGCTCCCGGTTGTGCCGCGCGTCGGCCCGGAGCGGGACTGCGGGCCGGGCCGGGGACAGCTCCGCGTCGGTGGCTCGTCCTGGTGCCGACTGAGAGGGCTGGCCGGGCATTCGCTCTCACTTCCCCGTAAGTGGACGATGCCATCCGTTTCGATGGCTAGCGTGACTGTAGCGCGGGCGTCGGATGCTCGCGCACCACCCCCGAGCCGACAGGACGACACCTTGAGCGACATGCGCGCTGCCCTCTTCGACCGCTACGGGCCCCCGGAGGTCCTGTACGTGGGACGGGTGCCGGTGCCGCCGATAACGCCCGCCCAGGTCCTCGTCCGCGTCCACGCCGCCAGCGTCAACGGCGGAGAGCTCGCCGGACGAGCGGGAAGGCTGAGCCTGGTCACCGGCCGCAGGTTCCCGCAGCGCTCCGGGGTCGACTTCGTCGGGCAGGTCGCGGAGGTGGGCGACGACGTCGTCGGGGTGCGCGAGGGCGACCGGGTGTGGGGCGCCCAGAAGCTGAGAGCGGGGAGCATGGCCGACTACGTGGCGGTCAGTCCTCGGAGGATCGCCCCGGCTCCGCAGAACCTCACCCCGGTGGAAGCCGTCTCCGTGCTCGCCGGCGGCACCACGTCGTTGACGGCGCTGCGCGACCACGCGGACGTCCGACCCGGGGAGCGGCTGCTGGTGCGCGGCGCCAGCGGGGGCGTGGGCAGCGTCGCCGTGCAGATCGGCAAGCACCTCGGTGCGCACGTCACCGCGCTCGTGCGCGCCTCGAGCCTCGACTTCGTCCGCAGCCTCGGCGCCGACGAGGCCCTGGACTACCGGACGGTGCGGCCCGAGCATCTGGGCCGCTTCGACGTCGTCGTCGACACGGCCGGTACCCAGCAGCGCGCGTACCGCGGCCTGCTCACCCCCGGTGGGCGGATGGTCGCCGTCACGATCGACATCGACAGGCCGTTCGCGAGCCTCGCGACGGTCCTCTCGTCGGTCGTGCACGGGTCCGGACGCATCCGGTTCTTCAGCGGCAGCCCCGAGACGGAGCTGCTGACCGAGCTGGCCGGGTACGCCGAGAAGGGCGTCGTCCGCCCGGTCGTCGACAGCGTCCATCGTCTCGAGGGGATCGCCGACGCCCACCGGGCTCTGGAGGCCGGCGGCGTCCGGGGGAAGCACGTCGTCCGGCTCGTCTGAGCGGGGCGTCCTCTGGCCGGGCGCCAGCCCTCAGGCGTCGCGCACGGCGGCGAGCACGACGGGGTCGGCGCACCCGCGCGCGAACCCGGCGATCCGGTGGTCGATGTCGCGGCCGAGCACCCACGAGCCGACGCGTTCGGCGACCGGAGCGAGCCAGCGCGGGCGGCAGCGGAAGCTGTAGCGCCAGGTCGCCCTCGTGCCCCCGGACGGGTCGGGGGCGAAGCGCCAGCCGCCCGCGAGGTTCTCGAAGAACCACGACCCGCGGACCATGCGCATGCCGACGTTCGTCGGCGGGTTGTACGAGACGTACTCGCTGACCATCGACAGGCCGGTGCGGTGCCGCGTGAGGGTCCGTACGCCCTTCGCGGGCGCCGTCGCGCCGTCGAGGAAGCGCTGGTTCCGGATGAACGGGTCCCAGCGCAGCCGGACCTTCCCGGTGGTCTGGGAGACGGCGAACGCGGTCGCGGGGTCGACGGGGACCACGAGCGAGGACTCGACGACGGGCATGGTCGGATGCTCCCACGCCCGGCCACGCCCCGCGTCCGCTCTCACATGCCGCCGAGTCCGGCCGCTGGACTGCCGACCTCGTCGAGCCGCGCGACCAGGCGGGGCCCCGCGACCTCGCGGTACGACGCGTCGAGCAGCTCGGCGACCTCCTGCCAGTCAATGGGTGCGGCGTCGAGGTCGAGGCCGAGCCAGCCCGCGGGGCCGTTTTAGGCGGGCACGAAGAAGCGGTCGTCCTGGGCGAGCGCGGTGCGGTCGACCGCGGGGACGGCCAGCAGGACCGAGCGGGGGTACTGCCGCGCGGGACCGTCGGTGGTCGCCCTGGTCGTGCCGCCGTAGACCGCGAAGAGCAGGCGCGCGCGGAACGTCACCCGCCCGTGCGAGACGCGCTCCTCCGCGGCGGGGAAGAGCAGGCAGAGGCGACGCAACCGGTCGAGGTACGGGTCGTCGTCGGGCACGCGCGACGGGTGGGCCATGGGACGAGCCAACCACGGCCGTCCGACACGACCCACGACCTGACCCGGCGAGGGCGCGGACGCGAGAGCGGCCCGCCCCTCCGCGAGGGGCGGGCCGCTCAGGACCGCGGCGTGAGGCGCGTCAGGACGCGAAGGCGTACCCGGCGTCGGTGCACTGCTGGCGGAACGTGTCGAGCGCGGGCTGCAGGCCCGCGGTGTCGATCTCGGCGCCCTGGACGGCGGCCTCGAACGGGGCCTTGATGGCGGTGAGGGTCTCCACGAGCTCGACGTCCGCGAAGTTCTGGACGGCGACGAGGCGCTCGCGCGTGGTGTAGATCGCCGCCGTCGCCTCCTCGGTCTCGGGGGTCGCGAGGAGCGGCGTGGTCTCCGCGACGAGCTTCTCGGCGGAGTACTCGCCGCTGTAGAAGGTGTTGCACGTCGTGGTCACGGCGACGACGGCGGGCGTCACCTCGGGCGCGGGCGCGGCCTCGGTGGTGGCGGTCTCGGTCGCGGGGGTCGCGTCGTCGCTCGCCGGGTCGGTCGGGGAGGCGCAGGACGCGAGGAGGAGGGCACAGGAAAGCGCCGCGGTAGCGGCAAGATACTTACGCATGCTAACGATTCCACACTGCACCGCCCGGTCGGTGCAAGGAGATTCGCCCGCGGACCTGGCCTGAACCGCGGGATCTCGCGGAATCCCCGAAGGTCATGTGCGCAGCGTCACAAGGTGCCGAGGCCTCGTCACGTCAGGCGACGTCGAGCACGACCTTGCCCCGCACGTGCCCGTCCGCGACGAGCCGCAGCGCCTCGGCGGCCTCCGCGAGCGGGAACCGAGCCGCGATCTCGGCGTGCAGCCGGCCCGCCTCGGCGAGCGCGAGCACCTCGTCGAGCGCCCCCTTGGCGTCGACCTTGTCGACGACGCCCGCGGCACGCGAGGCGTCGCTGCTCACGATCGTCACGGCGCGCGGCGGGTCGCCCGGATCGGCCGGCGCGAGGTCCTCGCCGAGCAGGGCGATCGTCGCCGCGACGGTCTCGGGAGACCCGACCAGGTCGACGACGACGCTCACCCCGTCGAGCCCGTCCGGCAGGTCGCGCACGGCGTCGACGAGACCCGGGCCGTAGGCGACGGGGGACGCGCCGAGGCCGCGCAGGTGGTCGTGGTTGGCGGGTGACGCCGTGCCGACGACGCGCGCCCCGAGCGCGAGCGCGATCTGCACCGCGGCCGATCCGACGCCACCGCTCGCGCCGTGCAGGAGCACCACGTCCCCCTCGCCGACGTCGGCCTGGACGAGAGCGGAGAACGCCGTCGCCGCCGCGACGGGGAGCACGGCCGCCTGGTCGAACGGCACCGACGCGGGCTTGGGTCGCACGTGGTCCACCCGGACGAGCGAGAGCTCGCGCTGGGCTCCGGTCCCGTGCCACACGACCTCGTCGCCCGGGGCGAGGTCGTCGACGTCGGGCCCGACGGCGTCCACGACCCCCGCCGCCTCGAACCCGAGCACCCCGGGAACCCTGCCGCCGAAAGACCCCGCGAGGCGCTTGAGGTCCGCGGGGTTGACCCCGACGACCCGGTTCGCCACCCGGACCTGCCCTGTCCCCGGATCGGCGACCACCTCGTCGTCGACGTGCAGGACCTCGGGCCCGCCGAAGTCCTCGAAGGTGACGACCGAGCTCATGCAGGTCCCCCAGGTCTCGTCGGCGGCAGCCCGGGGTCGGCCGGGCGGATCCACTCTTCCATCCCCGCCCGTCGCTGTCATGCGGCGCTCATGGGCTCAGGTCCCCGTCCGCGAAGGCCGTGCGACGCGCCGAGACGTGAGAATCCGCCCCCGATCGGGGCGGATCCGAGGCGGATTCTCACGTCTCGACGGGGAGGGCGGGACGCTTCGGGCGTCGTCGTGCGTTGGGCAGAGCGAGATGGTCGATCAACTCGTCGCGGGAGATTCACCCGACGGCGCCCGCGCCCGCGCGCTCGCGGTCCGCGCCGCCGCGGTCGGTCGCGCCCGGGCGCTGCGTGCCGACGTCGCCGGGATGGTCGAGGCGTCGCGCGACTCGAACGCCGACGACGAGCACGACCCCGACGGCGCGACCATCGCGTTCGAGCGCGCGCAGGCGGACGCGCTCGCGCACGACGCCCTCGCGCGGGTGGAGGAGGCCGACGCGGCGCTCGCCCGCCTCGACGCCGGGACCTATGGCACGTGCGAGGCGTGCGGGCAGCAGATCGCCGCCGCACGCCTGGAGGCCCGCCCGACGGCGCGGACCTGCGTCGGGTGCGCGGCGCGCCCCTGACACCGCGAGATCGACCCGCACGTCCGAGATCGACCTTCGGGGGGTCGATCTCGCGACGGACGGGTCGATCTCGAGGATCGCCTCAGCGTGCGAAGCGCTCGCCCCGCTCGACGACGCGGCCCGCACCGCGCCCGCCGTTCGCCGTCGTGTCCCACGTGTAGACCTCGGTCCCGGTGACGAGCACGTGCTCGGCGCGGGCGGTGACGTCGAGCGGGTCGCCCGACCACACGACGACGTCGCCGTCCAGCCCCGGCGCGAGCGCGCCGACGCGGTCGTCGAGGCCGAGGAACGACGCCGGGTTGACGGTGAGCGCGCGCAGCGCGACGTCCCGGTCCAGGCCCTCCTTGACCGCGAGCGACGCCTGGTGGACGAGGAAGTTGATCGGCACGACAGGGTGGTCGGTCGTGATCGCGACGCGGACGCCCGCACGCGCGAGGGCCCCGAGGTTCGCGATGTCGCGGTTGCGCAGCTCGATCTTCGAGCGCGAGGTGAACAGCGGGCCGAAGATCACCGGCACGTCGCGCTCGGCGAGCACGTCCGCGACGGCGGCGCCGTCGGTCCCGTGGTTGATGACGAGCCGGTACCCGAACTCGTCCGCGAGGCGCAGGGCCGTCGCGATGTCGTCGGCGCGGTGCGTGTGCTGGTCCCAGTACAGCTCGCCCGCGAGCACGCGCCCGAGCGTCTCCTTGGCGAGGTCGCGGTCGAACGGCTCGCCCTTCGCCTCGGCCGCGTCGCGCTTCGCCACGTAGCTCTGCGCGTCGACGAACGCCGCGCGGATGACCTTCGCCACGCCGAGGCGCGTGGACGGCGTCTTCTTCTGGTCCCCGTACACGCGCTTGGGGTTCTCGCCGAGCGCCGACTTCACGGACACGGCCTCGCGGATGATTTGCTCGTCGACCGTGCGCCCGCCCCAGGTCTTGATCGCGACGGTCTGGCCGCCGATCGGGTTGCCCGAGCCGGGCTTCACGACGGCGCTCGTCACGCCGCCGACGAGAGCGTCCCGGAAGCCCTCGTCCTCGACGTTGATCCCGTCGATCGCGCGCAGCGCGGCGCCGTTCGGGTCGGTCATCTCGTTGGTGTCGTTGCCGGCCCAGCCCTCGGCCTCCTCCATGACGCCCATGTGGGCGTGCGCCTCGACGAACCCGGGCAGCACCCAGCGGCCGCGCGCGTCCAGGGTGGGTACGCCGTCGGGCACGACGACGTCCGCGCCGACCGCGGTGATGATCCCGTCCTCGATCAGGACCGTGCCGTTCTCGATCGGGTCGGACGCGACGGGCACGACGTAGCCGTTGGTCACGGCGACGCTGCGGCGCGTGGTGCGGGGGAGCGGGCGGGAGGTCGATGAGGTCGTCATGGCCCCATCATCGCCCGAGGCCCGCCCCCCACGGTGACCCCCCGACCGGCGGCCGGAGACTCGTGGTGTACTCTGGGGTCTGCGCATCAGTCGCGGGACGTCGTTCCTGCGACGTTCTTCGGTCCTCAGCATCGGAGCGAGGCCATGTGCACCGGGCAGCACGAGCTGCCGAAGACGATCTCCGCCACAGTGCGCGGAGCGAGAGCAGAGAACATTCTTTCTTCCACCCTTGAACACCCTGGGTCGAGCGCCGACCCCGGGATCCTTGCGGTCCCGGGCGACTCCGGCCCCGACCTCGTGCTGCGCCGCGCCGACGACGACCTGTGGGTCGCGACGGCGGACGGCGAGTACGCCGGTCTGGTCACCCAGCTCCCCGACGGCTTCCACGTCCACGACCGCTACACCCGGTCGCTGGGCGTCGTCGCCGATCTCCACCACGCGAAGAGGCATCTCGTCGCCCCGCGTGAACGCTCGGCAGGTCCTCGCCGGACCCGCCCCCACAACCGTCGGCGCCCGGCAGGGCGCGGCATCCGGACCCGCAGTCGTGGGCCGGTCGTATCAACGAGAGAAGACATCATGGCTACAGGCACCGTGAAGTGGTTCAACGCGGAGAAGGGCTTCGGCTTCATCGCCCCCTCCGACGGCACCGCCGACGTGTTCGCCCACTACTCCGAGATCGCGTCGAGCGGCTACCGCTCGCTCGAGGAGAACCAGAGCGTCTCGTTCGACGTCACCCAGGGCCCCAAGGGCCCGCAGGCGACGAACATCCAGCCTCTGTGATCTCCCACCCGCCCGGCGCCTCGCGCCGGGGCGGGTGACGACACACCTGAAGGGCCGCGCCTCGGCGCGGCCCTTCGGCGTTCCCGGGGCCGGGACGGCCGTCCGCCCGCATATAGAGTGGTGCACCCCGGGCCGCGATCCGACGGCTGCGGGACCGCCGTCGGACAGGGGACAGCCGTGACCACACCGAGCGCGACGACACGCGCGACCCGCGGGCTCGGGCGTGAGCTCGTCGGCATGCTCGTGGTCGCGGCGATCGCGATCGGCGCGGCGCTCGCCGTCGTCGGCGTGTGGCAGTGGGTCTCGACGACGCGCGACGTCGACCTGGCCCGGGAGCTGAGCAGCGAGGGCGTCGCCGTCGAGGCGACGGACGCCGTCCTCGTGATCGAGGGCAAGTCGGGTTCCGACGGCGTCCAGGTCGCCCGCGTGACGGCTCGCGTCCCCGGGCTGGACGAGCCGGTCGAGCTCCGCGCGGCGGAGAGCGCCGAGGGCGTCGACCCGGCGACGGTCGACCCGCCGCAGCATCTTCCCGCGCCGGAGGGCAGCCCCTACGCCGGTTCGTTCCCCGCCGTCCAGGATGCCGACGCGCCGGGGACGGTCTTCGCGCGCTCCGACCTCGACCGCACGCTCGCCGACGGTGCCGAGGACGCCGCGCGCAGTCTCCGCACCGCGATCGCCGGTCTCGTGTGGGCGGGGCTGTGGAGCCTGGTGGTGTGGGCGGTCGTGGCGCGCCGCCGTCGAACGCGGCGCCGCTCCGCCCACTAGGCTCTGCACCCGGGGACGCCCGTATCCGTGGTCGGGCGGCCGCAGCGGCACGACGACCACGGGACACCGCGCGCGAAGGAGCCGCATGCACGTCGTCGTCGGGCTGTTCCGACTGTTCCTCGTCGTCCTCGCCCTCGTCGGCACGCGCGCCGTCTGGCGCGACGGCGACATCGAGGGCCTCGTCTACTTCACGAACCAGACCGGCTTCCTCGTCGCGGTCGCGTTCGCGTGGGCGGGGTTCGCGTCGCTGTTCCGGCGCGCGCAGCCGCCGGCGTGGTTCAAGGGCGCGGTGACGCTGTTCGCCGCGATCACCGGTCTCGTGTCGTGGCTCGTGCTCGCACCCGAGGAGCCCGACGCGCCCGCCGTCCTCCTCGGCCTGACCGACGGGCAGATCGAGCACGAGGTGCTTCCGCTCGCCGTCGTCGCCGACTTCGTCCTGCTCGACGCGCACCGCCGCCTGCGCGGCCTCGACGCCGCGCGCTGGCTGCTCTACCCGCTCGCCTACTTCGCGTTCACGACGATCCGCGGGTTCGTCAGCCCGGGCAGCGAGTACCCGTACGGGTTCGTCGACCTCGACGCGCTCGGCTGGACCGGGTTGCTCGTCAACGTCGTGCTCTACGGCGCGGGCTTCCTCGTGCTCGGCCTCGTCCTGGTCGGGATCGACCGGCTCCTGCCCACCGGACCCGCGATCGGCCGCTACCCGGGCATCGTGACGCCGGCCAGGCCGTCGGCCGTCGAGGCGTCGTCGCCCACCGAGGCGGCCCCGCCGGGCGGCGAGACCTCGCGCTAAGGTGGCCTCCGTGCCTACCCCGGTCGTCGGTCCGCTGCGCGTCGCACGCGCCGCGCTCGTGGCGACCCTCGTGCTCGCCCTGACGGCGCTCGCCCACCGTGTGGCGGGCGGGGCGCTCCCGGACCCGCTGGTGCTCGCGGCCCTCGCCGCGTTCACGCTCGCCGGCACGACGGCGGCCGCGCGCGTGCGGTTCACGCCCGCCCGGCTCGTCGCGCTCCTCGGGGGCGCGCAGCTCGGGCTGCACCAGGCCCTCACGGTGCTCGCCCCGGGCGGATCGTGCGCACCCGGCGTGGGCCATGGTCATGCCGTCGCGACCGCCGGCGGCGTCGTGTGCGCGGCGCCCTCCGCGCTGCCCGACGGCGGGGCGAGCCTCGCGCACCCGGCGCACCTCGCGGCGTCGGGCACCGCGGGCCTGTGGATGGTCGCCGCGCACGTGGTCGCGACCGTCGTGCTCGCGCTCGTCCTGTCGCTCGGCGAGCGCGCGCTCGAGCGGTTCCTCGCCTGGGTGACGCCGCACGTCGCGCTCCCCGCGCCCGTGGCCGTGCCGGTGACCGGCCCCCGCCTGGTGGTCCCGTCCCACGCGTCGCGTCCTGTGGTCGCGTGGCGTCCGCGCGCCACCCCGACCCGCGGTCCGCCGTCGGGCGACGGCCCGTCGGGAGCACCGCACCGCCCCCTCGCCGCGTCCTGACGCGGCACCCGACGAGGCAGACCCGGCGACCGCCGGGCCACGGGGCACCACCGTGCGGCGACCGCCGCGCCTCGGACGGAAGATCCTCATGACCCTCTCCCTGCGCCGACCCCTGTCGGCTCTCCCTGCTGCCCTCCTCGCGCTCGTCGCGACGCTCGCGCTGTCGTTCGGCCTCACGACCGCGGTCTCGACGCTCACCGCCGCCCCGGCGTTCGCGCACGACCGGCTCCTCTCGTCCGACCCGGCCGACGGGGCGCAGCTCGCCGCCCCGCCCGCGGCGATCACCCTCGCGTTCAACACCGAGCCGCTCGCCGTCGAGCCGCAGGTCGTCGTCTCGGACTCGGCGGGGACGGTCGTCACGCAGGGCGCGCCGACGATCGACGGCAGCACCGCGTCGTTCGCGATCGACCCGGCCGTCGCGCTCGGCGGCGACACGTACACCGTCGCGTGGCGCGTCGTGTCGTCGGACGGGCACCCGATCGAGGGGACCTTCGCGTTCGCCGTCGCCGCCCAGCCGGAGCCGACGCCCACGGCCACCGAGGGGCCGGCGACGGAGACGGTGACCCCGGACGAGACGGCGTCCGCGGAGACGACCTCCGCCCCGGCGCCTGACGCCGGTGTCGCGGAGGAAGCCGCGGAGGACGGCGGGTCCTCGCTCGTCCCCGTGCTCGTCGGTCTCGGGGCCCTGGTCGTCGCGGCCGCGGTCGTCGTCGTGCTCGTGCTGCGCCGTCGTGGGGCGGGATCCCCGCACGACCCGCAGGACTGACGACCGACCACACCGGCGCACCGGGCGGGGACACCTCCGTCCGGTCGCCCGGGCCGGCCCACGGCAGCGCTCCTCGATGCGGGAAGAGGGTGTGACTTTTGATTGACGACGACCGAAAGTGCCGCTACGTTCTGACGGAAGCGAGCGGACGGTGCAACGGGGTGCCGACGCCATCGAGCAGGAGGTGCCGGTCGATGCCGTTCATCCTGCCGACCGGCATCCCGACCAGGACCATCGCGAGCGCACGACCATGACGTCGCCCGGCCTCGGACTGCTGCACGGCCTGCGCGCCCTTCTGCTCGCCGCCGTGGTCGTCGGTCTGTCGGTCGTCTCTCACGACCTCGCCGGCGGCGCGCGGCCGGGCCTCGTCCCGCTCGTCGTGCTCGCCGTGCTCACCGCGGTCGCCGTCCGGCCGCTCGCCCGGCGGGAGGTCCGGCTGCCCGTGCTGCTGGCCGTGCTGGGGGTCGGGCAGCTCGCCCTGCACCACGGCTTCGAGGCGAGCGCCACGCTGACGCCCGTGCCGGCGGTCTCGTCGCACGGGCATGCCGACGAGACCTCGACCCTCGCGATGCTCGGCGCGCACGCCCTCGCCACGGTCGTCGTCGCACTCCTGCTCCGCCACGGCGACTCGGCCCTCTGGCGCCTGTGGTCCTGGCTCACCGGGCGCGGCATCCCCGCGCGTCCGCGCGCTCTGGCCGTCACGGCCGCGCTCCCCGCGAGCGCCGCGCTGCCCACCGTCCGCCCGGCCCCCGTGCCCGGGACGGTCGGCGGACGCGCCCCACCGGCCTTCGCCTGACCCCGGACGCTGCACACCGAACGCCGTACCCGCGCGTTCGTACCCCGGCGTCCCGCTCCCGCGCGCCCCGGCGGGCACGACGTCGTGCCTGCGCGCGCACCTCCCACTTCTCGAAAGGTCCACCCTCATGCGAAAGACCCTGCGCGCCCTCGGCGCCGCCGCACTGACCACCGGTCTCGTCGTCGTCGGCGCGAGCGCCGCGTCCGCCCACGTCGGCGTGACGCCCGACACCACCTTCGCGGGCGCGTACGCGCTCCTCACGTTCGGCGTCCCGCACGGGTGCGGCGAGTCGTCGACCACGAAGGTCTCCATCCAGATGCCCGAGCAGATCATCGCGGTCACGCCGAGCGTGAACCCCGGCTGGGACGTCGAGAAGGTCATGGAGGACCTCGCCGAGCCCGTCGACGACGGGCACGGCGGCGAGTACACCGAGCGGGTCGCCGAGATCGTCTACACGGCGAAGACCCCGCTGCCCGACGGGTACCGGGACGCGTTCGTGCTCTCCCTCAAGCTGCCCGAGGCGGAGGGCGAGACGCTCGTCTTCCCGACGGTCCAGACCTGCGAGGAGGGCGAGAGCGCCTGGGTGCAGGTCCCCGCGGAGGGCGAGGACGCCGACGCGCTCGAGCTGCCCGCGCCGATGTTCGAGCTCACGGCCGCCGAGGGCGACGGCCACGGGGACTCGGCAGAGGCCGACGCGGAGACCGCGGTCGACGACGGGACGGACGCCCAGGCCGCCGGTGCGGACGGCGCGGCCGCGACGACGTCGGACGACGCCTCGACGCCCGTCGCGACGTGGGTCGCGCTCGCGCTGGGCGCGGCCGGGCTCGTGCTCGGGCTGCTCGCGTTCCTGCGCACGCGCCGCGCCAGGGCCTGACCCCGTGAGCCGCCCGGCCCTGCGCCGGGTGGTGGCCGTCGTCGTCGGTGCCGCGGCCGCGGTCCTGCTCGCGATCCTCGCGAGCGGCCCGGCCGCGGCCCACGCCGTCCTCGTGGGCACCGACCCGCAGGACGGCACCGTCCTCGACGCCCCGCCCGACGAACTGACCATCACCTTCAACGAGCCGGTGCAGGCGGTCGACGGCGGGACCACCGTGCTCGCCGCCGACGGCTCGCCGGTCGACGTGGCGGTCGACGCGGTCGACTCGGCGCTGGTCGTCACCCCGGACGAGCCGCTCGACGACGGCACGTACGTCGTGAGCTGGCGCGTCGTCTCGCTCGACAGCCACCCCGTCGCCGGGGCGTTCACGTTCTCCGTCGGCGCGCCGAGCACGACGACGGTCGAGGCCCGCGTCGCCGAGCCGACGGCGGCCCTCGTCGCCGTGCGTGCGCTCGACCAGGCCGCGGTCTACGCGGGGACGTTCCTCGTCGCCGGGCTCGTCGCGTTCGAGCTCCTCGTGCTGCACGTGTCGCCCGGGGCTGCGCCGGTCCTGCGGCGTCGGCTGCAGCGCGTGCGGCGCTGGGCGCTCGTCGTCGCGGGCATGGGCATCGTGCTCGCGGTCCCGCTCACGCCGGCGTGGCAGGCCGGCGCGGGGCTCCGCGCGCTCGTCGAGCCCGCGACGTGGACGTCGGGGCTCTCGTCGGAGGCGACCGTCGCGGGCGTGCTCGGGCTGGTCGGGCTGGTGGTCGCGACGCTCGTCGCACCCCGCGCGGGCCGCGAGACCCGGGCGGCGTGGCCCGCCGGGGTCGCGCTCGGCGCGTCGGCGCTCGCGCTCGGGTCGCTCGTGCTCGTCGGGCACACGCGGACGTTCGGCCCGCCGTGGCTCGTGGTCACGGCGGACGCGCTGCACGTCGTCGCCGGAGCCGTGTGGCTCGGCGGGGTGCTCGGGCTCGCGCTCACGCTCGCGCCGTCCGCGCACGTGGACGCGCGACGGGGCGCAACGACCGTCTCGCGGTTCTCCGCGCTCGGCGCGTGGGTCGTCCTCGCGCTCGCGCTCACGGGGACCGTCCTCGGCTGGCGCATCCTCGGCACGGTCGAGGCGCTCGTGTCGACCGCGTACGGGCAGACGCTGCTCGTCAAGGTCGGCGTCGCGCTGTGCCTCGTCGCGATCGCGGCCTGGAACCGGTACCGGCTCGTGCCCGAGATCGCGGGCTCCGGCGGTCGTGCGTCCCGGGCGACGTCCGCCACCGCGCGTCGTCGGCTCGGCCGGACGGTCGCTGCCGAGGCGGCCCTGCTGGGGGTCGTGCTCGTCGTGACGGGCGTGCTCGTCTCCCGGAGCCCTGTCGCGGACGCGCCGCCGCCCGCTGCGGAGACCGCGCCCCAGGCGGTCGAGGTCGTCGAACCCCTCGGCGACGGGACGCTCCGCGCGCGGGTCACCCCCGGGCGCGTGGGCGTCAACGCGCTGGAGCTCGAGCTGCTCGACGCCGACGGCGCGCCGCTCGAGCCCGTCGAGGTGCCCGAGCTGACGACGACGCTCGCCGAGCCGGCGCTCGGTCCCTTCGCCCGGCCGCTCACGCCGACCGGACCGGGAACGTACGAGGCGACGCTCGACCTGCCGATGGCCGGCGACTGGACGCTCCACGTGAGCGTCCGGACGTCGAAGTACGAGAACCCGATCGTCGAGATCCCCGTGGAGGCGACGCCATGACCCGGACGAACGCTCGACCGCGCGCGACGCTCGCACGGCGGGCGGCAGCCGTCCTCGCGGCCACCGCGGTCGTCGTCCTCACCGCCGGGCCGGCGGGAGCGCACGTGCTCATCGAGACCGTCGAGCCGCACGGTGACGGGATCTCGACGCTCACGTTCACGTTCGACCACGGGTGCGACGGCGAGCCCACCGACACGCTGCGGGTGACCCTGCCCGAGGGCGTCAAGGCGCTCTCGGCGGACCAGCCGGAGGGGTGGACGTCGGAGGTCTCCGCGGACGCGGTGGCCTGGGAGGGCGAGCCCGTGCCCGACGGCGAGCGCGCCGCCTTCACGGTCGACGTCCGGGTGACGGGCGACGTCGGCCAGGCGTTCGTGTTCCCCGCGGAGCAGTCGTGCCCGTCGGGAGCGTCGTACGACTGGACGGACACCGACCCGTCCGGCGCCCACCCGGCGCCGACGTTCGTCGCGACGGCGGCGTCCCTCGCCCCGGTGGTGGCCGCTCCTGTGCCGCCGGGCGCGTCCTCACCGACGCCCACGGCCCCGCTCGTCGTCGCCGTGGTGCTGGGGGCCGGCGTCGCGGGCGTGGCAGGCGGGTGGTCGGCGCGTCGTCTCGCACGCAGCACCTGAGTCGTCGAGCGAGGATCAGTCGAGGGCGACGATGTCCGGGAGCGTCCAGGTCTTCTCGAACAAGGCTGGGGTCGGCCCGTAGAAGCGGACCAGGACCTCGAGGTCGCGGTCGGGATGGGTGGGCAGCCAGTTGGCCTCGGCGCCGTCGGTCGGGGTGGGGCCGAGGTGGAGGTCGACCGAGCCGTCGTCGTTCGTGCGCAGGCCGGGCGTGGTGGACGCCCGGCTCGCGTACGGCACCTCGCGGACGAGGGCGTGCGTCTCGCGGTCGTAGGCGGTGGCGGACCAGTAGAGCTCGACCGGCGGGTCGGCCGGGACCGTCAGCCGATAGCGGCGGCTCCCGGTGAGCGGGTTGCCGTCGGCGTCGCGGATGCTCATCAGGTAGAACTGCCCGGCGCCCATGTGCTTGATGCCGGAGAACGCCCAGTAGTACGCGCCGCCGCGGGCGTCGACGGGGTAGGAGTCGGGGTCGGTGAACCCGGCGCCCGCCGCCTTGACGAGCTCGGGTGAGGCGGGCAGCGCCCATCCGGTGCCGGGGAAGAAGGGCGTGGCGAAGAACGACTCGTACTGGCCGTCGAGCCAGTCGCGGGCCTCGGCCGCCGCCTCGGACAGCGCGGTGCGCGCCGCGTCGTCGGGGGAGAAGGGCGTGCCCTTGTCGATGCCGAGCGACCGGAGGACGTCGATCATGACCCGGTCGCGCTCCAGCCAGGGCTGGGTCTGGACGAAGCCGTCGAGCACCTCGAAGAACGTGACATCGAAGGTGAGGGTCGCGTCGAAGTCCGCGTCTGCTGCGTCGACGAACACCGTCTCGCCGGGGTCGTCGGCCTGCGCCAGGGGGTACATCGCGATCGTCCGGCCGTAGTCGACGGCGGCCGCGACGTCGGAGTCCTCGCTGCTCGCGATGCTGGACCGCAGCAGGGCGTAGCCGACGTGCACGCCCGACCGCAGCGGGATGAAGCCTTCCGGGACGTCGTCGTCGTACCCCGGAGGAAGGATCAGGTAGCGCCCCCCGGCGCCCTGGTCGACGCCGGCCTTGCCGACGTCCTCCAGGGGCACCTGCCACCCGTCCATGACCGAGCCGATGATCGCGGCGCCGTCGTCGGTCGCGGCGGGGATCTCGAGCACGACGGGGCCCTGGCTGACGTCGTAGAACGGCATGAAGTAGATCGCGTCCGGGTTCGGCGTCAGCGTCTGGTTGTGCCAGTCCAGGAGCCGCGACCAGTACACGACCTGGTTGGGCCCGGCCCCGAGCTGCTCGGCGGCGGTGCGCATCAGCGCGTAGTTCACCGCCGGGATCCCCCAGACGACGGCGTCCACCCCCCGACGTCGCATCGTGCTCAACCGCCGGTCGTCTCCCGTGCTCACCATCGCTCGTGCCCCTTCTCGTCGTGTGGTGCTCGTCACGATAGGCAGCGGAGGGCGGTTCGGCCCGCCGAACCCGACGACGACGCGTGAGCGGGCGCTCCCGCGACCCTGGACATACTGTGATGCAGGTCACTCCATGCGGCCGTCCCGAACGAGTGCACCCTCCCTCTCGCACTGGTGGGGGACGTCGTCACGACGGGTCACGTGACGACACCTGGACCGGTGGCGGTCCGCGACGAGAGCTTCGCTGGGGGGAGCTCTCGCGGCGGATCGCCACCGGTTCGTCGTCTTCCGTGCGCCTCCCGCCGAGTGCTCAGGCCGCGACCGCGACGGTCAGCAGCGCGAACGCGGCGACGAGGAGCGCGATCCGGACGAGGTGGTACCGGTCCCAGCGGCCCGCCTGCTCGCGCCAGTCGGCCGGTGCCGTCTCGGGGGTCCACGTCTTCCCGCGGTTGTTGATGGGGACGAGGACCGCGATCGACAGGACGATGCTCAGTGCCAGGAGGGCGGCGGCTGTCCAGGCCGCCCAGGCGGCGGCCGGAAGGAGCAGCGCCGAGACGGCAGTGAGCGCGAGCGACCCGAAGTACCAGAACGGCATCGCGCGCCCGAGCATCCGCCCGCCGTCGGCGCGCGCGAGGATGCCCATGTTGGCGGGCAGGCGGTCGACGATCGGGTTGACGACGAACGCCACCGACGCCTCGACGCCCACCATGAGCCCGACGACCACCACTGCGACGATCGGCAACCAGTCCATGTCCATCTCCATCCGTTTCGAGGCCATCTAGCGCCGCTAGGAAACGTAGCACCGAAAATCTAGCGACGCTAGGATGGCCTCATGACGACACCCGGAGCAGCGCACAAGGCACGTCGCCTCGCGGAGCGGGAGGAGCGGATCGTGGCAGCGGCCCGTGCCCTCGCCGAGGACCAGGGGTGGGAGTCCGTGACGACCCGACGGCTCGCGGACGCGATCGGCTACAGCCAACCCGTGCTCTACGGGCACTTCCCGGAGGGCCGGTCGCAGATCGTCACCGCCGTCGCGCTCGTCGGCTTCGAGGAGCTGGCGGTGGCCCTGGCCGTGCGGCCCGGGGCCGGCCACGACGCGACCGGCGTCGACCGTGTGCGGGCGCTCGTGACGGCGTACCTCGACTTCGCCGCGCGCCACCCCGCGACGTACGAGGCGATGTTCTCCCTGCCGATCGCGGCACCCTTCGCGTCCCCGGAGACCCCGCGCTCGATGCAGGCGGGGTTCGACGCGATCGTCGACGTGCTCCGTGCCCTCGACGAGGCGCCGACCGATCTCCCCACTGCCGCGGAGGTCATGTGGGGAGCGATGCACGGCGTCGCGACGCTGCAGCGCGCCGGCCGTTTCTCGCCGGAGAACCACGACCGCCGCGTCGACGAGCTCGTCCGCCGCGTCGCCGGCTGAGGCGCTTGTTCACCGACCGCGCTGACGTCAGGGGCGACCAGCCGGTTCCGGCGGCCTGGACCCTATCGGCGACGGCGACGCTCTCGTAGCCGGGAAGGTGCAGAGCAGTGCGGCGTGCTGTGAGTCGCAACGCTCGATGGCGTGGTTCTGTGATCGGTCAGTAGCCGGTGAGTAGGGTTTCTCAGCTCGTAGTTAGTGGGAGACGGGGGTCTGCTTCCTCTCCCATCGGGTGCGGAGCGCCGGTCACGCACCCGGGGGCAAGAGGCGGTTCAAGGGGGCGTCGGCAGTCGATGTCGGACAGCACTGCGAGCTTCGTCATCTGGCGGTCATCGCT
Organism: Cellulosimicrobium sp. BMG9.22; assembly: GCF_059159975.1. NCBI lineage: Bacteria > Bacillati > Actinomycetota > Actinomycetes > Micrococcales > Promicromonosporaceae > Cellulosimicrobium > Cellulosimicrobium sp. BMG9.22. The sequence continues at coordinate 137,155 of NZ_JBZGBY010000006.1, forward strand.
CCGTCGTGGTGTGCAGGCGCGCCACTTCCCGAACGGCGTCGGCGACTGCCGTGAAGTCCTTGCGGAGGATGTGGTCGTGGTTGCTGGCAACCTTCGCGCTCAATGTGAGGTTCGGATTGCGGGCCACGACGGCGTCGAGGCTGGCCCGGATGCGCTCCTGCTCATCGCCCTTGCTCCCCAGCGACGTGCCCGACGCGACCACGAAGCGCGTGGGGACCGTGATGGCATCCAGCACGGGTGCCAGCGCACGCTCGCGCGCGAGCCGGCCCAGCTCGATGTTGGACTCGGCCTGCTGGGCCGGCGTCATCCGCGGGGTGAGCCCGGTGGGGCGCAGCAGCACGGTGATCGGGGCCATGAGCCGAAACAGCTTGCGGATCCGCTGCTCCATGGCCTGGTCGAGCCAGTCGTGCGGCTGTGCGCCCTCGACCAGGACCGCGCCGAGCGCGCGTGCTGGGTTCCGGCTCGCCCAGTGCGCGGCGACGAACGCACCGTAGGACCAGCCCACCACCAGCGCCCGGTCCACACAGCGTGCTGCCAGCACGGCGTCGACGTCGCGCACGGCGGCCTCGAAGGAGTAATCCGACGACGTTCCCGACCGGCGCCCGCGAGCCCTCTCGTCGAAGGTGATATGCCGAAACCCGGGGCCCAGGACAGCAACAACGCGCTTCCAGTTCCCCATCGTGGCGAACTGGCCGTTGCAGTACAGGATCGGGATCCCTGGGCCGCCGGTGTCCTCGGTGTACAGGTGGGTGTCGTCGACCGGAACCAGACCGGTCCACGGCACGGTCATGTTCGGCAGGTCCTGCGTCATGAAGCTCTCCTCATCGCGTGTCGGTGGCGCCGGAGCCGCGGGGCGGGCGGCGCCGGCCACCAGCCTTGCGGTTGCCTGCTCGGCGATCAACGACAACCTGACTAGCATTCGATGACCTCGGGGTAATCGAATGAAGGTGCTCATGGAACTGCGAGACATCGAGATCTTTCTCACGGTGGCCGACACGCTGCACTTCGGCCGCGCGGCGGAGAAGCTGCATGTCACGCAGTCGCGCGTGAGCCAAGCGATCAAGGCCCAGGAGCGCCGCATCGGCACGTTGCTGTTCGAGCGCACGAGCCGCACCGTCCGGTTGACCCCGATCGGCATCCGACTGCGTGAGGACCTGAAGGCGGGGTACGACCTGATCCAGGCCGGCGTCTCAGAAGCCACACGGGCCGCCCGAACCCCGTCGGGCACGCTGAGGGTCGGCGTGATGGGAGCGCTGGCCAGCGAGCTGGGTCCGCTGGCCGACCAGTTCACTGCGGGTAATCCCGGTGGCACGCTCGAGTTCGCCGAGATCCACTTCGGCGACCCGTTCACCGTTCTGCGGTCGCATGACGTCGACGTGGTTGTGGTGTGGTTGCCGGTCCGCGAGCCGGACCTCACCGTGGGTCCTGTCGTCCTCAGCGAGCACCTCGTCCTCGCCGTGAACCACACCAGCGACCTCGCTTCCCGCGCGGCGGTCACCATCGAGGACCTCGCCGACCGCACCGTCCCCGATACCGGTCCGACCGCGCCGGGCTACTGGATGGAGACGGTGCTGCCGCGCACGACTCCCGCGGGTCGGCCCATCCACCGCGGCGCCCGCGCCCGCACCTTCCACGAGATCCCGCCCCTGATCGCGTCCGGCCGAGCGGTCTGCCCAGTCCACCAGCACGCCGAAAAGTACTTCGTCTTCCCTGACATCCGCTTCGTTCCGATCACCGACGCCCCACTCGCGCGGTGGGCCCTCGTCTGGCGCGCCGACGGAGAGACCGCGCTCATCCGTAACCTCGCGGACCTGGCGGAGAGGAGGAACGCGCCCATGAGTCTGCGGCGAGAGAGCCGTGTCTTCCCAGGCGACGAACCGAGTGCGGGTCTCAACCCAGGTAGTGGGGCGGTAGGGCAGGGTCTGCCCCTCGGACCTCGGAGCTCCGACGCTACCGGTGGACAGATCGGCAGGGACGCGTGACGGTCGCCCGGCCCGGGTGCAGGACCAGCGTGACGAACCCGAGACCGCCGCGGTACCCGTGGAGCCAGCCGTCGCGGTGCTTCTCGACCTCGGCGAGCACCTCACGCGCCTCGGGGTGGCCTGGGTTCTCGACCGCCCAGCGGGCGGGTGCCCCGGTCCAGGCCCAGTCGTAGTCGTCCCACTCCTCCTGCGTGCTGACGTGCCCGTGCACCGTCGCCCACCCGTGCCGCGTCACGAGGTCGACGGTGCCGGGCAGGTCGAGGTACTCGTCCGCCGAGGCGCCACCGAGGCCGTCGAGGACGGCCGCTGTCGGGGGCGCGGGCCAGAAGCAGTCGCCGAGCAGGAGCAGCCCGTCGGTGGCGAGGTGGCCGCGGGCGGCGTCGAGCGTGGGTCGGAGGCCGCCGAACGCGTACGCCGCGCCCACGCTGAGCACCGCGTCGAACGGCGCCTCGCTCACGTACTGCCGGGCGTCGCCCTGGACCAGCGTCAGCCGGTCCGCCACGCCCGCGGCAGCGGCGGCCTTGGCCAGCGTCTCGGCGAACCCGACGTCGGACGTGTCCACGCCTACCGCGGTGAGGCCGGGTTCCCGGCCGAGCGCCCGCAGCAGCCACGTGCCGTCACCGCACCCGAGGTCGAGGACGCTCCGTCGGCCGCCCGTCGTCCGGTCGAGCAGGCCTTCGACGCGGGCATCGCTCAGCGGCGACGCGATCGGGTGCTCGGAGTGCGCCAGGCGCACGAGGGTGGATCGATCCATCCCCCGATCCTGGCCGGTCCTCGTCGGCCGGAACAAACCACCCCTGAGAACTGTTCTCGATAACGGACCAGCGGCGAGGCTTGACGAGAATGATTCTCACTATCTAGCCTCACGCTGTCGCTCACGCGCTGTCCGCCAGAGGATCGACGCCGCCGTGGCGCGATCGTCACCCGAGGGGAGAAGCACTGATGGCTACCCGTACTGACGTCCGCCCGGTGATCAAGCTCCGGTCCACCGCTGGGACCAGCTTCACCTACGTCACCCGCAAGAACCGCCGCAACGACCCCGACCGTCTGGTGCTCCGCAAGTTCGACCCCGTGGCCCGCCGCCACGTCGACTTCCGCGAGGAGCGCTGATGGTCAGCAAGGAGAGCACCGTGAAGAAGACCGTCCACCCCGAGTACGGCCCCGTCGTCTACCGCGACAAGTCCGCCGACTTCGCGTTCCTCACGCGCTCGACCCTCGCGGGCGACCACCCGCAGGGCCCTGGCGTCCCGCGGGAGACGATCACGTGGACCGACGGCAACACCTACCCCGTCGTCGACGTCGAGGTCTCGAGCGCGAGCCACCCGTTCTACACGGGCAACCAGCGCGTCGTGGACACCGCGGGCCGCGTCGAGAGGTTCCGCCAGCGCTACGGCGCTCGCGGCACGCAGGGCGGGGGCGCGCGATGAAGGTCCGCGCCTCCCTGCGCTCGCTCAAGGACAAGCCCGGGGCGAAGGTCGTGCGCCGGCACGGCAAGACGTTCGTCCTCAACAAGGCCAACCCGCGCTGGAAGGCTCGCCAGGGCTGAGGTCCGAAGGGTGGCGCGCGTACGCACTCGTCCTGGGCCCCGCCGTGACGCCTGCCGCGGCGGCGCGGGGTCTCGTCATCGACGAGGGCGGGGGAGGCCGGACGACCAGTCAGGGCCGACGTCGAGGTGGACCACGCGATCGGCGGCGTCGACGGTTGCGCGTCGGTGCGCGACGACGAGCGTGGCGCGGGTCGGAGAGGCGGCGAGCAGCTCCATGATGGCGGCGTCGGCCCCGTGGTCGAGCGATGCGGTCGCCTCGTCGAGGACCAGCACCCGCGGGTCGCGCAGCAGGGCACGCGCGATGGCGACGCGGGCGCGCTGACCCCCGGAGAGGCCTTGGCCGTGCTCGCCGACGGGAGTGTCGAGGCCCTGTGGCAGCCCGACGTCGGCGCGCAGCAGCCCGGCGTCGCGTGCGGCCCGCTCGACGACCTCTTCCGGGGCGAAGGGGTCGCCGAGGACGATGTTGGACCGCACGGTGCCGCGCAGCAGCGGGGACGACTGCGGAACGACGGCGACGAGTCCGCGCAGGGCCTCGTCGGGCAGGTCCCGGACGTCGGTCCCGTCGACGCGGACGGCACCGGTGTCGGGGTCCCAGAGCCGTAGCACGAGCCGGGCGGCCGTCGTCTTGCCCGCACCGGACGGTCCGGTGAGCGCGACGATCTCCCCGGGTCGCACGTGCAACGAGAACTGGTCGAGGACGGGCCGCGCACCGTCGTAGGAGAAGGACACGGCGTCGAGCACGAGACCGCTCTCCTCCTCGACGGGTGACCGCTCCCGCCGGCCGGGCTCCTCCCCGACGTCCGTCGCGACGGCGGACGGGAGGTCGAGCACGTCCGTGATCCGCTCGGCCGACGCACGCAGCGTGCCGGCGTTGCGGAACAGGTCGGCGATCTGCGCGGCCGGCCCGAGCCCGGCGACGGCGACGGCCAGGGCGAGGGGGACGTCGGCAGGCGCGACGCTGTCCCGTCCCAGGAGCGCGATGACGAGCGCGCCGAGCGCGGCACCCGCGAACAGCAGGTCGCCGATGCTGCGCTCGCTCCCGACGCGGGAGGCGTCGCGGACCTGGAGGCGGCCGAGCTCGCGGGTGCTCCCGGTCACCCGGTCGAGCTGGGCCTCGAGGGCGTCGGCACCGGCGAGCTCCCGCAGGCCGCGGACGGTGTCGAGCACCTGCGTGCGCAGCAGCGCGGTGCCCTCGGCGAGCGCATCGCCGTCGCGTCGGGCGCGCCGGGCCGTGGCGAGGGGGACCGCGACCCCGACGACGAGGAGCGGGACCCACACGAGCAGCAGCAGCGGGCTGATAGCCGCCGATGCCGCCGCGCTGACGGCGAGGACGAGCCCGGCGCCGAGCGTCTGGGCGATCGTGTGCGCGTAGAGCCACTCGAGGGTCTCGATGTCGGTGACGACCGTCGTGGCCAGGTCGCCGGAGTGCCGGTGGTGCGTCCGCGACGGCAGCGCGCGGCGCAGCGCGTCGAAGACCCGTCCCCGCAGGACGCCGATGAGCCGGTAGGCGAGGTCGTGCGACACCCACGACTCGCGCCAGGCCGCACCTGCGGCGACGAGGCAGAGTGCCGCGAGCCCGACGGTGGTGGGCCCGAGGCGGGGCGTCTCACCCGCGGTTGCCCGCCCGACGATCGCCGCGAGCCAGAGGACGATCGCCAGGACGGCGACCTGGGCGACGACGTTCCACACGACGGTCTCGACGAAGAGCCGTCGGTGGGTGGCCACGACGGGGAGCATCCGCAGCACGGGCCTCATCGGCCGACTCCCGCGAGCACGCGCTCCGAGGGCGGCCCGTCCCCGGAGCCCGCCACCCGGCCGCCCTCGAGCGCGACCCACCGGTCGGCGTGGGCGCACGCGCCCGCTCGGTGCGCGACGATGATCGTCGTGCGGTGCCCGTCCCGTCCGGCGAGGGCGCCCACGAGGCGTCGCTCGGTGTCGGGGTCGAGCGCGGAGGTCACCTCGTCGAGCACCAGCACGGGTGCCCGGGAGACGAGCGCGCGCGCCACGGCGAGGCGCTGGCGCTGCCCGCCCGAGAGCTGGGCGCCGTCCTCCGCGAGGACCGTGGCGTACCCCTGCGGCAGGGCGAGCAGCACGTCGTGCACCTCGGCGGCGCGCGCGGCGTCCGCGAGCTCCGCGTCGGTCGCGTCCGGGCGGTACAGGCGGAGGTTGTCCGCCACGGTCCAGGCGAACAGTGCGGGATCCTGCGGCACCACGACGACGCTGCGCGCACGGGCCGCGCGGTCGTAGGCGCGCAGGTCCGTCTCGCCCACGCGGACGGTGCCCCGGTCGGGGTCGACGTCGCGCTCCAGCAGCCGGACGAGCGTGCTCTTGCCGGAGCCCGACGGGCCGACGAGCGCGACCGTCTCCCCGGGGGCGATGCGCAGGGTGACGTCGGTGACGCCGACGTCGGTGCCCGGGTAGCGGTACGACACCTGCTCGAGCGCGACCGCCGCGGGGAAGGGGGCGGGCCGCGACCGGGTGCCGTCGTCGGTCACCGTCGCCCGTGCGGACAGCAGCCGGTCGAACCCGTCGACGGCGGTGAGCCCGAGGTAGCCGGCGTGCCAGTGCCGGGCGAGGTCCGTGACGGGACGGAAGCACTCCCGGGCGAGCAGCATCACGGTGATCGCACCGGCGACGGGCAGCGTGCCGCGGGCGGCGTCGACGAGCGCGACCACGACGGCGAGGACGACCCCGAGCTGCATCGCGAGGACTCCGATCCCGGTGTCGACGAGGGACCGGCGCAGCTGGTCCATGGTGGACGTGCGCAGCGCCTCGGCTCGCTCCCCGAGCCGGTCGCCGACTCGTCCGGACGCGCCGAAGGAGCGCAGGAGCGGGATCGACTGCAGCGCCTCGACGTAGTCGCCCGCGAGCTCCTCGAACCGCTGCCAGCGCAGGCGTCCGTGGCGCACGAGGCGTGCGTCGCCCAGGCGGGGCAGGAGCACGGCGACGGCAGCCGAGCCGGCGAGAACACCCGCGGCAGCGGGCGAGTACGTCCCCACGAGAAGGACGACGCCGACGGGGACGACCGCTGTGACCACGAGCTGGGGCAGGTAGCGGGTGCAGTACGCGTCGATCCCGTCCACGCCGTCGAGCACGGTCGCCGCGGTCTGCCCGGAGCGGCGCTCGGCCGCGGGGACGGCGTGCAGCTGGTGCAGGAGGCGGGCGCGCAGCCTCGCCCGCACGCCCACCCCGACGCGCGCGGCGAGCGGTTCCTGCGCCCAGACGACGACCGCGCGCGCCGCGGCGAGCACGGCGAGGGCCGCGAGGAACGGCAGCACCTGCTGCTCGCCCCTGACGACGGCCCCGACCGCCGCGCCCGCGCAGACCGCGAACGCGACGTGCAGCGCGCACAGCGCGACGCCGAGCGCGGCCAGGGCGGCGATCGCACCCGGGACCGCGCCCGCGAGATGGAGGAGCCGCCGGTGAAGCACCTCAGAACGCGTCGGGGTAGAGCTGCTCGGCGATCTGGCGCACCACCGAGACGTTGCCGAGCGTGCCCGGGAAGACGTCGGCGGTCGACACGGCGACGAGACGGTCCTCCCGTACCGCGGGCATGTCCGGAAAGGACGTGGTCAGGTACTCGCGGGTCGCGGCCTCGTGCGCGTCGTCGTAGACGGCGAACACGAGCGCGTCGGGCTGCTCGGCTGCGAGCGACTCGGGGGTGATCGTCGCCGCGAAGAAGTCGGCGAAGGCGGGCTGGTCGGGCGTGTAGACGTTGTCCGCGCCGGCTCGGCGCAGGATGTCGTGCTCCACGCCCGCGCCGATCGCGGACAGCGTCGTGCCCTCGACGTACACCTGCGCGACCCGCAGCGGCTCGACGTCGACGACGGCCGCCTCGACGCCGTCGAGCTCGGCCTGGCTCTGCTCGACGAGCCCGGCGGCGGCGTCCTGCACCTCGAAGATCTCCCCGAGGTTCTCGAGGTCGGTGAACAGGTCCGTCACCTCGGCCGACATCCGTCGCTCGGCGCACCCTCCCGTCGCGACGTACACCGCGGCCCCGGCCTGCTCGAGCTGTTCCAGGCTCGCGAAACCCTGCTCGGCGGTGAACTCGTACGTCGTGGGCGAGTACACGAAGTCGGGCCCCACGGCGAGAAGGTCCTCGCGCGCAGGTGGCATCACGTCTCCGAGCTCCGGCACGTCCCGCGCGAGGCCCGCGACGTCCTCAGGCAGGGCCTGCGCCCCCGCCTGTGCCTGCCCGGCCAGGCGATCGGCCAGACCCAGCCGCAGCAGCAGCTCGGTCTGCGCGGGGTGCATCCCGACCACCGCCGTCGGCACCTCCTCGAGCACGACCTCGCGGCCGCAGTTCTCCAAGGTCACCGGAGTCGGTGCGGTGTCGTCACCGGCGCCGCTCCCCGCCGGCGGGTCGGCCGTGACCGACTGGCCGCAGCCGGCCAGGAGTGCGGCGGCGAGGACGGTCGCCGAGGCGCGGCGTGCGATGGTCCGGGGGCGTGGGGCGTCGTCATGGGTGCGTGCTCTCTGCTCGGAGGACGGTGGTGCGGTCGGGAGTGCGCGCCGTGGCGCGGGGCAGGGGTGAGAACGCGAACACCGGCGGGTCGCCGAGCACGCGCACGTCGACCGCGAACGTCGCACGGACGAGGTCGGGGGTCAGGACGACGCCGGGTGGGCCGTCGGCGACGACACGGCCCTCGGCGAGCACGACGACGCGGTCGCAGTACTGCGCGGCGAGGTTGAGGTCGTGCAGCGCGGCGATCACGGTGCGTCCGAGGCCGCGCACGGTGCTCATCAGGTCGTGCTGGTGGCTGACGTCGAGGTGGTTGCTGGGCTCGTCGAGCACGAGGACGGAGCTGCGCTGTGCCAGGGCGCGCGCGAGCATGACGCGCTGCCGCTGCCCTCCGGAGAGCGTCGCGACCATACGGTCGGCCAAGTCGTCGACCTCGGTGCGACGCATCGCCTCGTCGACGATCGCGAGATCCTCCGCGGTGTCGCGGCCGAACGACGCGTGGTGCGGGCCACGGCCGAGCAGCACGGTCTCGTGCACGTCGAGGTCGAACTCCGTGCGCGGGTCCTGCAGCATGACCGCGACCCGGCGGGCGGCCTCGCGCGGGCTCAGCGCGCGCACGTCGTCGCCGTCGACGCGTACCGTGCCGGTGCTCGGGCGCACGGCCCGGTACACGGTCCGCAGCAGGGAGGACTTGCCGCTGCCGTTCGGCCCGACGAGACCGACGACCTCGCCAGGCTCGACGACGAGCGACGCACCGCGCACGACCTCGCGGCCACCGAGCGTGACGCCGACCCCGTCGATCTCCACCCTCATCGGCCGAACCCCGCCCGCTGGGCGCCGTCACGGCGCATGAGCCACAGGAAGAACGGTGCGCCGACGAACGCGGTCAGGATGCCGAGCGGGATCTCGGTCGGAGCGGCGACCGTGCGCGCGAGCAGGTCCGCCGCCATGAGGAACACCGCACCCCCGAGCACGGTCACGGGCAGCATGCGGCGATGGTCGGAGCCGACGACGATGCGCGCGACGTGCGGCACGACGAGCCCGACGAAGCCGATGCCGCCCGCGACCGACACGACGGTCCCCGTGAGCAGCGACGCGACGACGAGCAGCCCGCCCCGCAGCCTCGTGGCGTCCACGCCGAGCGAGGCGGCCGACTCGTCACCGGTGAGCAGGGCGTTGAGCGATCGCGAGAAGGTCGCCGCCACGACGCACCCCACCACGAGCGCGACGGCCGGCCCGACGAGGCTCGTCATCGTCGCCGCCGAGACGCTGCCGAGGAGGAAGAACAGGACGCTCACGACGTTCTGCGCGTCGGTGGAGATCGTCAGGTAGCTGGTGATCGCGCTGAAGAGGCTGCCCAGCGCGACGCCGGACAGGATCATGCGGGTCGGCGACAGGGTGCCGTCCTTGCGGGCCAGCGCCGCGACGCACGCGCAGGCCACCAGCGCCCCGGCGAACGCCGCGACGTTCAGCGAGAGCCCGCCGACGGCGGCCGACCCGAGCACGATGACGAGGACCGCTCCGACGCTCGCACCCGACGAGACCCCGAGGATGGACGGCTCGGCCAAGGGGTTGCGCACGGTCACCTGCATGAGCGCGCCGGCCAGCGCGAGGCCGGCACCGGCCAGACCTGCCAGGAGCACGCGTGGCAGGCGGAACTGCCACACCGCCTGGTCCTGCAACGGCGTCAACGACCCGTCGCTCATCCACGACATCCCCGGGAGCAGGTGCCCGAGGACGATCTGCGCGGCTTGTGCCGGCGTGACCGCGACAGACCCCGCCGCGCACGAGATGACGACGAGCAGCAGTGCTGCGGTCGCGAGGACGGTGCTGAGCAGGACGGCTCGGCGGGCGAGCGGACGTCGAGCGTCCTGGCGTCGGACCGGCGGTGCGGTGCCTGCGGCGGGGCGCCGGAGCTGATGAAGCACGTCGTGAAGATACTGATAATTGTTCTCATGGCCAAATCGCATGCGTGGCCACATCGCATGCGCGCTGCCTCCTTCTCATGGCGACGGCTCGCGATCCCGTCCAGCACGTGGGATGCCGGGGCACATCGCTTGCGCGCAATCAGAATGAGAACCATTATCGACACACCGCTCACAGTGGGCGGGCTGGACAAGGAGACGACTATGCGTTCGATGCGAACGGCAGGGGGCGTCCGGACGGGCGCGGCGATGCTCGGGGCGACGGTGCTGACGGTGGGTCTGTCCGCAGCGCTCGCCGGGCCGGCAGCGGCGGCGGACCGGTCGACGGGCCACTTCGACGTGGCCGCCGAGATCGAGTGCGACTCGACCGGCGACGTGGCCGACGTGCACGTGCACGTCCACGAGCACGTCGGCGGCACGCACGTCGAGCTGCCGGCCGGTGACTGGCTGTCGTTCACCGGCGGAGGGGCGAGCGGTCCCGCGATCGGCCTCGCCGTCGAGGAGGGCGCGACGTGCGACCTCGCCGAGGTCGAGTTCACGGCGAACGCCCTGGGTGCGTCGAGCACGGGCACGTCGCTGTCGGCCACGAGTGCGGCCGGTTCCTTCACGTCGAGCGGCGCGGGGGCGTCCGGTTCCGTCGTCCTGGGAGCCGGCGACCACGAGGACGCCTCGTGGAGCTTCGCCACGACCGGCACCTACGTGCTCACCTTCGACGTGAGCGTCGACAACGTCCCGTGGGCGACGTCCGAGGAGCTCCCGCTCAAGAGCTCTTGACGTGCGTGCGTGCGGACGGGGCGCGCGGCCCGTCCGCACGCACGTCCGCAGGGCGTTCCCCGCAGCCAGATTCACACCCAGAACAGGACGAGGACCCGGACCAGTGAGACGACAGACCACGAGGCGATCGCGCCGCACAGGACGGACGGCACGACGGCGCGTCGTCGTGGCGGGGGCGCTCGCAGCAGGGCTCGCCCTGCCCCTGGCGGCAGCCCAGGCGCAGGCCCAGCCGGAGACGGGAACGGACGACACTGCCCCGGTCTCGCGCACGGTGCTCGACGCGGGTGTCGTCTTCGTCAGCGCGACCTACGCCGACGGCGAGCCGGGCGTGCGGATCGGTCACGCCGCGCAGCTCGGTACGCGCGCCGACGGAGTGGAGAGCTGGCACGACGCGGACGACGTCGTCATCTCGGTGCCGGAACCGGTCCAGGGCGCCCTCGTCGAGGGGCGAGGGTGGGAGCCGCTGGGCCCGGCCGGGACGACCGTCTGGGGGACGCAGTACTTTGCGAAGTCTCCGTCGGACACGTCGAGCGCGGTGTCCGTCGTCCTGAGCCCGCGCGAGGTCCCCAAGGCGGACGTCGTCACCGGTGGTGTGGCCTGGTCGATCGACGACGCCGACGGGCCCGGAGTGGTCGCGTTCACGAGCACGGGGCCGTTCTCCACGGTCCTGCCGATCGTGGCGTCGCGGTGGTACGCCGCCCACGGTCTCGCCGGCGAGGTCTCGCAGTCCGTGCAGAGTCCCGGCGGCTTCGAGCGGGTCGAGGACTCGATGATCGTCACCGAGCTCGGTCTGCACTGCCTGCACCTGCGCACCTCGATCTCGACGAAGGGCGGTGAGACCGTGGAGTCCGACCCCGTGGTGCTGCGTGTCGCGGTGGGCGACGTGCCCGACGTCGCCACGGCGGAGTGCGAGGGATCGACGGACCCGACGGATCCCACGGACCCGACGGATCCCACGGATCCCACGGACCCGACGGATCCCACGGCCCCGACCGATCCGACGGACCCGCGCAACAACATGGTGCTGCCCCCGACGCACACCGATCTCTCGCTGCGACCTGGCGACGACGCGCTGCGGCTGCTGCTGCGCGAGTCCACCACGTCGTGGGAGACGTGGCACGAGCCGGCCACGACGGTCGTGCACGTGCCCGACGCGGCGCGCATCACCGTCCCCGAGCCCACGGCGTCGGCGGACTCGACGTTCCTCGCCCCCGCGGGCCACCCGATCTACCGGCTGCCGAAACAGCCGAAGCCGCGTATCGCCTGGCTCGGTCTCGCGTCCGAGCACTTTGATGCGTCGGACTACGAGCGGCTGCCCAACCTGCGCGTCGAGTCCGTCACCGGCCTCGACGGCAGGACTGCACCGGGCGACTTCTTCCTCGGCGCCGACGAGGCGTTCGTCCGGTCGGGCGCGGCCCCGTACTTCTCGACGAAGCAAGGGCTGCCACAGGCGCACCAGGCTCTCCCGACGAGTCTCGCGCACAAGCACCTGAGCTGGGACTTCACGGCACCAGGGACGTACTGCGTGCGTCTGACGGCCGACGCCACCGAGACCGACGGCACGCCCGTCGATGACGACACCGTGCTCACGTTCGTGGTCGGGGGCACCTCCTACGACCCCACCTCCGCCCCGACCTGTCTGCAGGCGGAGGTCGACCGCACCGTCAGCCACGTCGTCGCCCCGGCCGCGGCGCCGGCCGGAGGTCAGGCGGTGATCGATGAGCCCCGCTACCTCGAGCACGTGCACTTCGCGCACCTCACGCCCCACCTGACGGACGCCGGGCTGGACCTCTCCCTCGTGGAGGGCGACCGCGCGTCGTCGGGTGTGCGGCACGACCTGGCGGGCGTCGTCGTCGGGACCGGCGACACGGTGCAGAGCCTGAGCGTCGAGTGGTTGCGGGAGGACTGGCGCGACGCCGAGGAGCCCTTCGTGCGCGGCTACGAGCTGCGCGGCCAGTCAGCGGCGTCGAACGACCTGAGCCTGGACCTCGCCGACCTCGACCCCAGCGCGTTCGACGGCGCCCTCACGTGGACGCTCGACCACGTCGACGGTCCGGGGACGTTCCTCGTCGTCGACGAGTGGCAGTCCCTCGTGCCCGGGCACAAGGGTCCGCTGCTCGCGACGAACCCCGACTACCCGGCATCGTCGGCGACCGTCGTTCCGGGCGCCGCCAACCTGCTGCGCTGGAGCTTCTCCGACGCAGGACGGTACTGCGTCACGACGACCCTGGCCGGCACGACCGCAGCGGGACCGTCCGTCGGCGTGACCACCACCCTGACCGTCGCGGCGGGTGTCGACCCGGGGAGCGTGGAGCCGTGCGACTCGACGGACCCGACGGACCCGACGGACCCGACGGACCCGACCGACCCGACCGACCCGACCGACCCGACGGACCCGACGGACCCGGGATGGCCCGTCACCGACCGTACGGTCCTGCGCAGCGGCCACGTCGACCTGCTCGCCCGGGTGACGGGCGCCGCTGGCTCGGTGGGCCCGACGCTGGAGACCGTGGTTCGCGACGACTCGGCGGTCCCGTCGGTCGAGCACGACCTCGCCGAGGTGGTGCTCGACGTTCCCGATGCCGCCCGCCGGCAGGTTCCGGCCGATCCGGCCTACGCCTTTCTGGGTGAGCCCGGCGACCCGGTGTGGCTCCTCCCTGAGAGCCCGCAGACCGACCTCGTGTGGCCCGGGTGGAACCTCGAGGTGCCGGACGGCTCCGGCGCGGCGTCGGTCCGCTGGGACCTCGACGACGTCCGGGCACCGGGCGCGTTCACGCTGTACGACTCGGCCGGCGACGACTGGGGTGCTCCGCGCGTGCTGCTCGACGCCGACCGCACCACTCTGACGTACGCCGAGCACGCGCACGCCACGTGGACCTTCGACGCTGCGGGCGTCTACTGCCTCGACATGACGCAGACCGGGCTCGACGCGTCGGGCACCCCGTTGCCCGGCGCGGCGGACGGCGGCACGCTGGTCCTCGCCGTCGGTGTCGACGCCCGCCGCGCGGACGAGCAGCACTGCGGCATGACCGCGGCCGACTTCGCCGCGGGCCCGGCCGACCCGGCCGACCCGGCCGACCCGGCCGACCCGGCCGACCCGGCCGACCCGGCCGACCCGGCCGACCCGACCGACCCTGGTGGGCCGGCGGCGCCGAGCGAGGGTGACCTCACGGAGGTGAACCGCGGGACCGTGCGGGTCGAGGGCGAGTTCGCTCCTGGGGACACCGTCCCGGTGACGCTCGACGTGGCGTTCGCCGGCGCGACCGTCTCGTCGTGGTTGTTCTCCGAGCCGGTGCCGCTCGGCACGGCTCAGGTCGACGGCGACGGGTCCTACGAGGTCGTCCTGCCCGCTGACGTGGCACCGGGGGAGCATCGGCTCGCCGTGACGGAGCCTGACGGCGCGCTCGTGGGGTGGACCCCGCTCACGGTGGTCGCTCGGACGGACGGGACGAACGGTTCCGGCCTGGTCTCGGACGGCACGCGAGCGGACCGCGCCTCGAGCTCCGGCCCGCCGACGGCCGCGCTGGCGCGCACAGGCGTCGCGACGGCGTCGCTCTGCGCCGCGGGCCTCCTCGTGACGATCGTGGGCGTGGTCCTGGTCGGAGCTCGTCGCCGGCTCGCCGGCGTCCCGGGAGGGCGCGGGGCGCATGGCACCTGGCAATAATGAGAATGATTCCACTTACTGTTAGTGTGCCGGTAGAACCGCCTCCCGGCGCTCGTCCCCACCGGAAAGGAGAGGGCCCCGCCCGTCAGGCGGCGGAGCCCGACCGCGCATGACCTTCACCGCACGCAACCGAACCCGGACGCTCGCCGCTCTCGGCGTCGTCCTTCCGCTCACGATGCTCGGGGCGTGCTCCTCGGGGGAGCCGGCCGGCGAGCCGTCCGCCAGCGAGACGACCGCTGACGAGCACGCCGCGGAGGTGACCGAGGCGGCTGCCGTCACGCCGCGGCTGGCGATCACCTACGACGGCGGCGTCCAGGTGCTCGACGCGACGACGCTCGAGGTCGTCGAGGACATCGAGCTCGACGGCTTCAACCGGCTCAACGGGACCGGAGACGGCCGGCACCTCCTCGTCTCGACCTCGGGCGGCTTCCAGCTGCTCGACGCCGGCGCGTGGGCCGAGCCGCACGGGGACCACTCGCACTACTTCACGTCGACGCCGGAGATCACCGACGTGACATTCGGCGCCGAGAAGCCCGGTCACGTCGTCGTCCACGACGGCCGCACGGCGCTCTTCGACGACGGGACGGGCGAGATCACCGTCGTCGACTCGGACGCCGTCGCGGACGAGTCGCGCGAGGCTCGTACCCACACCACGCCCGAGGTCCACCACGGTGTCGCGGTCGAGCTCTCGGACGGGAGCCTCGTCGTCTCCGAGGGCACCGAGGACGCCCGCACGGGCATCCGCGTGCTCGACGCCGAGGGTGCCGAGATCGCCGCGTCCGACGAGTGCCCCGGCGTGCACGGCGAGGCCATGGCCGCGGGCGAGGCCGTCCTCGTCGGCTGCGAGGACGGCGTCCTCGTGTACAAGGACGGGGCGATCACCAAGGTCGCCAGCCCGGACGCCTACGGCCGCATCGGCAACCAGGCCGGCAGCGAGGAGTCGACGGTCGTCCTCGGCGACTACAAGTCCGACCCGGACGCCGAGCTGGAGCGGCCGACGCGCGTCTCGCTGACGGACACGGCGACAGGTGTGCTCACCCTCGTCGACCTGCCGTCGAGCTACACGTTCCGCTCGCTCGCCCGTGGCACCGGGGGAGAGGCCCTGGTGCTCGGCACGGACGGTCAGATCCACGTGATCGACCCCGCGACCAGGCAGCTCGTGCGCTCGATCCCCGTGATCGACGCGTGGGAGGAGCCGGAGGAGTGGCAGTCGCCGCGACCCGCGATCTTCGTGCTCGACGGGTCGGCCTACGTCACCGACCCCGCAGGGAAGGCCGTCCACGCCGTGGACATCGAGACGGGCGAGGTCTGGAACACGGTCGAGCTGGACGTCGAGCCGAACGAGATCAACGGCGTCTCGGGCGACGCCGACGCGGCGTCG
The DNA here is from genome assembly GCF_059159975.1 of Cellulosimicrobium sp. BMG9.22. Lineage (NCBI taxonomy): Bacteria > Bacillati > Actinomycetota > Actinomycetes > Micrococcales > Promicromonosporaceae > Cellulosimicrobium > Cellulosimicrobium sp. BMG9.22. The sequence continues at coordinate 152,889 of NZ_JBZGBY010000006.1, forward strand.
TCGGAGCACGACGAGCACGCGGAGTCCGGTGAGCACGCGGAGGAGGAGGAGCACACGCACACGGAAGACGGTCATGACCACGAGCACGAGGACGAGCCCTCCCAGGGCTGACCGGCGCCGGCCGGTCCGTCGCGCGCCCGGCGCTCGCCGCACCTTCGATCCTCCTCCCGTGAGATGCTCGGACGTCCCACGGGAGGAGGTGGTCGTCGTGCAGAGGATGACGCGGCAGCGCGCCGTGCTTCTCGACGCGATCGGCGCGCAGGACGGGTTCCGCAGCGCGCAGGACATCCACCAGGACCTGCGCGCGCGGGGTGACGCGGTCGGGCTCGCGACCGTGTACCGCGGCCTGCAGGCGCTCTCGGAGGCCGGCGTCGTCGACACGCTGCGCACGGCCGAGGGCGAGAACCTCTACCGTCGCTGTGCGCGCACCGAGCACCACCACCACCTCGTCTGCCGGTCGTGCGGGCGCACCGAGGAGATCGACGGTCCGAGCGTCGAGAGCTGGGCGCAGCACATCGGGTCGTCGCACGGATTCGTCGACATCGAGCACGTCGTGGAGCTCTTCGGGACGTGCTCGGCATGCCGTGCCAGGGGCTCCGAAGACACCTGAGGCGCCAGAAGTCGCGCGAAACTCGGTGTGTTCCCTAGTGTTGTCCCCGGTGCACGGCCTCTCGGCTGGCACACTGAGCCGTGACGACGGGTGGTGACCACCGCGCGTCGTGAACCGAAGAAGGGATTCGCATGTCGCTCAACAAGTCCGAGCTCGTCTCGGCCATCGCCAGCAAGGCCGACCTGTCGAAGGCGGACGCCGAGAAGGCTCTCAACGCCTTCCAGGAGGTCCTCATCGACTCGCTGGGCAAGGGCGAGGCCGTCAAGGTCACGGGCCTCCTGTCCGTCGAGCGCGTCGAGCGTGCCGCCCGCACGGGCCGCAACCCCCGCACGGGCGAGGAGATCTCGATCCCGGCCGGCTTCGGCGTGAAGATCAGCGCCGGCAGCCTGCTCAAGAAGGCCGTCGCCAAGTGACGTCTCGCTGACCGGCCGTTCGCGGCCCGGTCAGCACGCACGAAGGCCCGGAACCCCGCGAGGGGTCCGGGCCTTCGTCGTCTCTGCGCAGGTCAGGCGTGCACGACGTTCGCGAGGACCCCGTGGTTCGTCAGGCGCGTGCCGATCGACTGGTCGACCTCGGAGAACGCCTTGTTCGAGCGGGCGATCCCGACCGCGCCCGCCATGGCGCCGTGGCCGGTCGGGCGGTCGATGCGCGCGACGAGCTGGTGCGCGTGGGCCATGAAGTCGACCGTGAAGACGAGGTGCTGGGCCTTGCCCGCGAACGCGCCGAGCCAGAACGTCTTCTGCTTGCTGCCGCGCTCGGCGGCCCACTGCCCGGTCGGGCGCACGGTGACCGTGAAGCCCTGCTCCTGGAGCGCGGCGTGCAGGTGCTGCTTGGCGACCTCGGGGTCGCCGGTGAGGAAGTAGTCGACGGTGGCCATGGGGCTCCTCGTGCGTAGGGATCGGGGCGAGGCAAGGTGCCCGGCCTCGGGGATGCTATCGCCGACGGCGCGTGCCGCCCCGCGCCGTCGGCTCGCCGTGGCAGCATCCTCGGGTGAGCGAACCGACCTCGGACGTGGTGACCGGACACGGCCATGCCCATGGACCCGCCGCCCCCGCGACGCGGCGGGTGCGCCTGACGCTCACCGCGCTGCTCGTCCCCGCGCTGCTCGCCACGCTCGCGGGGCTCGTCGCGCTGTGGCCCGCGGCCGCCGACGTCCCCGACCGGATCCCCGTCGCTGCCGAGGGCAGCACGGTCCTGCGCGCCACGGTCACCGGACCGGTCGACGAGGAGACGAGCGCCGTGCCGGCGCGCCTCGACGCCGGGTCCCGGGCGAACGGCGTGGACGTCGGCGGCGAGGAGATCACGGTCAACGCCCCGCCCGAGTACGTCGCCTACGGTTTCGACGAGGGCGACCGGCTCCGGGTCCTCTACATTTCCGAGGCCGCCGCCGCGGGCGGCAGCCCCTACGTGTTCCTCGACTTCGAGCGCGGGCTGCCCATCGGGATCCTCGCGATCGCGTACGCGCTGGTCGTGCTCGCCGTCGCGCGCTGGCGCGGGCTCGCGGCGCTGGCCGGCCTCGCGGGGGCGTTCGTCGTCATCGCGTGGTTCACGCTGCCCGCGCTGCTCTCCGGCCAGGACGCGCTCGGGGTCGCGCTCGTGACGTCGTCGCTCGTCATGTTCGTCGTGCTCTACGTCGCGCACGGGTTCACCGCGCGCACGTCGACGGCGCTGCTCGGCACGCTCGTCGGGCTCGCCATCACGGCGGTGCTGGGCTGGTGGGGGTCGGGGGCGGCCAACATCACGGGGCTCACGTCGGAGGAGTCCCTGTGGGTGCCGCAGTACGCGCCATCGCTCGACATCCAGGGGGTCGTGCTGTGCGGCATGGTCCTCGCGGGCATGGGCGTGCTCAACGACGTGACGATCACCCAGGCGTCCGCGGTGTGGGAGCTGCGCGCCGTCGCGCCGCTCGCGACGCGCGCCGAGCTGTTCACCCGGGCGATGCGGATCGGCCGCGACCACATCGCCTCGACCGTCTACACCATCGCCTTCGCGTACGTGGGCGCCGCCCTGCCGCTGCTCATGGCCGTGTACCTCTCCGACCAGAACATCGCGACGAGCCTCACGTCGGGCGAGATCGCGGAGGAGGTCGTGCGCACGCTCGTCGGCTCGATCGGCCTCGTCCTCGCGATCCCGATCACGACGGCGATCGCCGCGCTCGCCGTCCCCGGCTCGGCGTCGGTGGCGTCGGTCCCCGTGGGTAGGGTCGAGGTCCCCGCGACGTGACGCCGCCGGGACGGGCCCGACGGTCCGGAGCGGACCACGGGAGGACGACGGTGACGACGGAGCCGGCAGGGACGAGGGCGAGCAGCCTGGACGTGGCGGTGCTCGGGCCGGGCGGGGTCGGCGGTCTGGTCGGGGCGTTGCTCGCGCGCTCCGGCGCCGAGGTGACCTACCTCGCGAGCGAGCCGACGGCGGCCGCACTCTCGGCGCACGGCGTGCACGTGCGCAGCGCCCAGGTGGGCGACGTCCACGTCCCCGCCCGCGCGACGACGCGGCTCGAGGCGCCGGTCGACGTCGTGGTCGTGGCCGTGAAGCAGACGGCGCTCGCCGAGGCGCTCGACCGGGTCCCGTCGGACGTGCTCGGCGACGGCCTCGTCGTGCCGTTGCTCAACGGGCTCGACCACCTCGACGTGCTGCGCGAGCGCTACGGCACCGAGCGCGTCCTGCCGGCGACGATCCGCGTCGAGTCCGCACGCGTCGCACCCGGCGAGATCGAGCACACGAGCGCGTTCGTCGAGGTCGACGTCGCGCCGGGCCGTGTGCCGCCGGAGCGCGTCGAGGCCGTGCGCGCTCTGCTCGACGCCGCCGGGATCGCCACGACGGTGCAGGCTGACGAGACGGCGCTCATGTGGGCCAAGCTCGGGTTCCTCGCGCCCTTCGCGCTCCTCACGACGGCGCACCGCGCGCCGATCGGGGAGGTCCGGACCACGCACCGCGCCGAGCTCGAGGCGCTCGTGCGCGAGGTCGCGGCCGTCGCGGAGGCGAGCGGTGCGCCGTCGGATCCCGAGCGCACGATGAGCCTCTACGACCGGTTCGCGCCCGAGGCCAAGTCGTCGATGCTCCGGGACGCGGAGGCCGGCCGGCCGCTCGAGGTCGACGCGATCGGCGGCGCGATCGTGCGCGCGGCGGCCCGGGCCGGCGTCGACGTGCCGCTGACGCGGCGCCTGGTCGCGGACCTCGGCGGGCGGCCGGAGGGCCGCGCGGACGGGGGCCGCACGCCGTAGCTGCCCGGTCGGGCTCCCGCGGTCGGCTCCCAGGACAGGGCCGCGCGTCGTCAGGTCCGCGCCTGCACAGCCTCGGTGGCGCGCCGATACACCGCTCGGAGGTCCGTGCTGCCGTTGCTCCGCGTCCAGAGCTGCCCGGCGACGTCGAGGCAGGCGATGGCGCTGGCGACGATGGCGTCGGCGGCCGGGTCGCCCGGGTCCTCAGGATCGGTGCCGAGCCGCCGCCGGATGTTGGGGACGAGCTGCTCCTGCCACCGCAGGTGCTTCTCGATGCTCCGGGCGCGGAGCGAGGGCGTCTCGTACATCATCCTCGCGACCCTGAGCGCGACGTCCGGGTCGTCGGTGGAGCCGTCGACCTGCCACAGCGCCTCCTGGAGCGCCTCCCACGGGGGCACCGAGAGCGGGATGTCCTCGAGGGCCGCGCGGACGAGCGCGCCCTGGTCGGCGAGGTCGCCGAGGACGATGTCCTCCTTCGTGCCGAAGTAGCGGAAGAACGACCGCCGGGAGATGCCGGCCGTCGTCGCGATCTGGTCGATCGTCGTCTCCTCGAACCCCTGGTCGAGGAAGAGCTCCATGGCGACCCGCGTGATCTCGGCGTAGACGGCGCGCCGCGAGCGCGTCCACAGTCCGTCCTCGTTACCCATGGCCCGACCCTACACTCGACGCCTCGTTGACACGGAGTGCCAGTCAGACATAGCGTGAAGCCACTGGTTCCTCCGAGCAGGGAGTGCACGATGGATCGCCGAGACCTCAGTAGTCAGACCGTCGTCGTCACCGGGGCCAGCTCCGGCATCGGGGTCGCGCTCGCCCGCGCTCTCGCGGCCCGCGGGGCGGGCCTCGTGCTCGTCGCCCGACGGCGCGAGCGCCTCGAGCGACTGGCCACCGAGCTGGAGGGCGCGCACGGGACCGCCGTGACGGTCGTCCCCCTCGACCTGTCCGTGCCGTCGGCGGCCGCGGACCTGAGGGCCGCGCTCTCGGACGCAGGGGTCACCGTGACGAGCCTGATCAACAACGCCGGGTTCGGCACGTTCGGTGACTTCCTCGACGAGGAGCCGACGCGGCTCGCGGAGGAGGTCGCCGTCGACGTCTCGGCGCCGGTGCAGCTCAGCCACGCATTCCTCCCCGGCATCGTCGCCGCACGCGGATTCCTCATCAACGTCGCGAGCATGGCTGCGTACACGCCCACGCCGCGCATGGCGGTGTACGGCGCCTCGAAGGCGTTCGTCCTCAGCTTCACCGAGGCGCTGTGGGCGGAGCTCCGGGGCGCGGGAGTCACGGTCTTCGCGCTCTCTCCTGGTGCGACGAGCACGGAGTTCAACGCGGTGGTCGGCACGGACGACGCGACTGCGGGCGCCAGGATGCGCACACCGGACGACGTCGCGGCGACCGCGATGGCGCACCTGGACCGCCGCAACCCGGGCCCGGGCGTCATCGACGGGATCGGCAACCGGCTCAGCGCCTCCGTCGTACGCCTCGCGAGCAGGCGCTCGACGGCCGCGGTGATGCACCGGGTCACGGACCCCGCCCGCCGCGACAGCAGGCAGAGCGTCGCCCGGTGACGACGCCGGTCTCGGGCGGCGGTCTCGCGGCCTGAGGGACCGAGAGCCTTCACGGGACCGCCACGCGACCCCCTGTGGACAGGTCCCCAGGGGACGCTCAGGTTCGCCAGGATGTGCGCATGAGAGAGCCGTGGGTCGATGCCGCGCTGGCGCGGCTGCCCGAGACGCGTTCCTGCCCCGCGTGCGCCGCACCGTTGCGGTCGGCTCGCTGCGACCGGTGCCTGCTCGAGCTCACCGGCCCGCTCGCGTTCGAGGTCGCCGCCACGTCGAGGGCGGCCGCCGCTGCCCTCGCCCGTCGGCAGGAGGCGCTGGACGCCCTGCGCGCCTCCCAGCCCGCCGCGGCTGCGTGGGCCGCACGGACCGGCGTCGGCCCGGTCGCGGCACGCCCGGCAACGCCCCCGGTGACGCCTCGGGTGACCCGCCCGGCGACCCGCCCGGCGGAAGGCCCGGCCGTCCCGCAGGCGGCGGGTCACGTCACGCCGCCGCGCCCGCCGCACGGTCCGGGCCAGCCCCTCCCGCCGGGATCCCCGGCCCAGTCGTCTGGCTCCGTCGGGCTCCAGCCCGTGCTGGCGGCCGCCGGCGCGGGCCTGCTCGCCGTCGCGACGCTCGTCTTCGTCTTCTTCACGTTCGCCGACGACCTGGCGCTGCGGGCCCTGGTCACCGGGGTCGTCACGGTCCTCACCGTGGGCGCGGCGGTGTTCCTCCGGTCGCGCGGGCTGCGCTCGTCCGCCGAGGCGGTCGCGGCGCTCGCCGTCGTCCTCGCGCTCGTCGACGTCGAGCTCGCGCTGAGCGCGTGGGCCCTCGACCCGGTCGGTGCCGCGACCGCGCGCGCGACGCTGCTCGCGGTCGTCGTCGCCGCGCTCGGCGTCGTCGGGGACCAGGCGCGCGTGCGCGCGTGGGTGACGAGCGCCGTGCTGCTCGGGCCGGTGCTCCCGCTCGTCGCCGCACCTGCTGCGGGCGCGTCGTGGGGCTGGGCGACCGCGCTGCTCGTCACCGCGGGCCTCACCGCCGTCGCCGGGCCGGTCGCCGTGAGGGCCGGTGCGCGCGTCGGCAGCACGCTCGCCGTCGAGCGGACGTTCCTCGGCGTCGCGCGCACCGTCGCCGTGCCGCTCGCGGTGCTCGTCGGGCTCTCCGTCCCCGCGGTGCCCGGGCTTCCGACCGGGTCGGGTGCGGCCCTCGTCGCGCTCGGCGCCGCGCTCGTCTCGACGGTGCTGCGCGTCGCGACCGAGGAGCGGCGGTGGTTCGCGACCGGCGGCGCGACGGCGGTCCTCGCCGCTGCCCTGCTCGGTGTCGGGGGCGACGGCGGCTGGGTCGGGCTCGTGCCGGCGCTGGCCGCGATCGCCTGGCTCGTCGTGCTCGCGCTCAGCACGCCGCGGCTCGTGGCGGGGCTGCTCGGCGGGCCGCTGTCTGCCGCGGGACGCTCGGACGTCCTGCTCGGCGGGGCGGTCGTGGCGCTCCTCGCGGCGGGCCCTGCGCTGACCCTCGCCGGGCTCCGCGTCGCCGAGGTGCTCCTGACGCCCACCGGCGGCACGTCGGTCGCGGTCGACGACGCACCGCTCGGTCTCGGCGTCCTCGGGCCGGGGTCGTGGGGCGGCGACGTGTCCGTCCCCGTGCTGCTCGTCGGGATGCTCGCGGGCCTCTCCGCGGCGCTCGTCGTCTCCCTCGTCGCGGGGCACCTCGCGCTGCGCACGCCGCGGCAGCCGGGGCCGGGCGTTCCCGGCGCGGCCCCGCAGCACCCGCGTCTCGGCGCCGCGCCCGTCGTGCGCACGGGTCGCGTGCTCGCGCCGTGGCTCGCGCTCGTCCTGTTCCTGGCTGTCGTGCTCGACCCGCGCCTCGCGGCCGTGTCGTCCCTCGTCCTGCTCGCGCTCCTGGGGGCCGTGCTCGTCGTCGCGACGGCACTGCCGGTCGATCCGACGTCCCCGCCGCCCAGGGGTGCGTCCGCACCGGGCGCGCCCGTGCGGGCCGTGCGGCGCGGGCTCGGCGCGGTGCTGCGCCCCGTCGTCGGGCGCGTCGTCCCGACGCCGCGCGCGACGGTCCGGCACGGCCTCGCCCCGGTCGGCCGGGCCGAGCGACGGGTGTGGCGTGCCGCGGCGCTGACCGGGCTGATCATCGTGGTCCTGCTGCTCGTCGCCGGGTCCTGGGCCGCACGGCCGACCGCGACGGTCGGGGGCGTCGTGGTCGCGCTGCTGCTGCTCGCCGCGCGCGCCGTCGCTCCCCGCCGCCTGCACGCGCCGCTCGTCGCGTACGCGTACGCGTACGCGCTGCTCGTCCTCGGAGCGACCCTCGCGTGGACCGGCATCGGCGTCGTCGCGGTGCTGTGCACCGTCTCGGGGGTGGCGTCGCTCGTCGCGCTCGCGGTGACCCTCGTGCCGCGCGTCGAGCGGGAGTCGTGGTGGGCCGTGCTCGGCGTCACTGCCGTGCCGTTCGTCCTGGGCGTCCTCACGGTCGTGGACGAGCGCAGCTGGTGGTCCGTCGCCGCGTGCGTGGCGATGCTCGCGCTCGAGGTCGTCCTCGTCGTCTCGCGTCGCCCCGGGACGACGGCGCCCCTGCGCGTGCTCGCGGCGGCGCTCGTCCTCCCGACGGCGTCCGTCGCGGTGGTCAGCGCCGGCGCCCTGGTGCTGCCCGGCAGCGGGTCGCCCGTCGTGCTCCCGGTCGTCGCCGTGCTCGTGGCGACCGCGCTCGCGGGGGCGCGGCCCGTGCTGCACGCCCTCGGCCTCGCCGGCGCGCGACCGTGGGTCGAGGCGAGCGCGGCGTTCACCGGGGCGATCGCCGTCGGGCTGGCGTACGCCCGGCCGGCCGCGGGGCCCGAGATCGCCGTCGCGGTGCTGCTCGTCCTCGCCGTCGGGGCGGGGCTCGCTGCACGGGAGCGCGACCGGCGCGGGGAGTGGTGGCTCGCCGGCGCCCTCGCGACCGCCGCGCTGTGGACGGCGCTCGCCGCCGCCGACGTCGGCCTCGTCGAGGCCTACACCGTCCCGCCCGCGCTCGCCGCCCTCGTCACCGGCGCCGTGCTGGCGCGCCGCGCACCGCGCTGGTGGGAGCTCGCGACGGCGGGCCTCGTGCTGCTCGTCGTGCCGTCGGTGCTCGTCCTGGCCGGGCAGCCGGGAGCCGGCGACGTGCGCGCGACCGTCCTGCTCGGTGCCGGCGCACTGTGCGTGGCCGGGGGCGTGCTGCTGCTGCGGCACCCGAGCGGCTGGTCGCGGTCGGCGGCGCTCCGGCTCGCCGGGGCTGCCGTGCTCGCCGCGACCGCCGGGACGGTCGAGTCGCTGCACGTCGCGCACGTCCCCGGAGGCGGTGCTCTCTTCGCGCTCGGGTTCGCCTGGGCGCTCGCGGCCGGTGCCCTCGCGCTCGCCGCGGGGCTCGTCGCGGACCGCGTGACCCCCGACCGGTGGTCGGCCGTCGTCCGCCGGTGGGCTCTCGCGCCTGCCGGGGCGCTCGCCGTCGTGGGGACGGTCGCGAACGTGCGTCCCTCGTGGGGCGTCATCGCGACGGTGTGGTTCGTCGAGTGCGCACTGCTCGTCGTGCTGGTCGTCGGTGTGCGCCGTGCCGTCCGAGGCCGGTACGACCTGCCGCCCGCATGGTTCACGTGGCTCCTCGCGCTCACCGCCGCGATCGGTGCGTGGTCGCCGCGTGAGCTGCGTGTCGAGGTCTTCTCGCTCCCGCTCGGTGTCGGTCTGCTCGTGGCCGGGTACGTCGCGCTCAGCGCCACCGGCACGCCAGGGGCGGGGGCCGCCGTCGGGCGGGGCGGAGCGCTCGCCCGCCCGACACCGTCGCTCGCGACGTGGCCCGTGGGCTTCGTCGGGTCGTGGCGCACGCTGGCGCCGGGCATCCTCGCGACCGTCGGCCCGTCGGTGCTGGCGACGTACACCGACGCGCGCACGTGGCGAGCGGTGCTCGTCGTCGTGATCGCGCTCGCGGCGGTGCTCGTCGGGACGCGCAAGCACCTCGCGGCACCGTTCCTCCTGGGTGTCGCGGTGCTGCCGGTCGAGATCCTCGTCGTGTTCGTGTCGCAGCTGGGCACGCGGATCTCCGCCGGGCCGTGGATGCTCACGCTCGCTGCGGCCGGCGGCCTGCTGCTCATCATCGCGACGTACTACGAGCGCAGGATCGCCGCCTACGACGGCGCCGCCGCCTACCTCCGCGACCTGCGTTGAGAGTGGCTGCCCGGAGCCCGGCGCTGCCGAGGTAGAACCCTGGTCCGCCGAGATAGAACGGTGGTCGACCAGGGTTCTACCTCGGCGGGCCGGGGTGCTCCCGCTGCGGAGGCGGGGTGGTCCTGGCGCGGCGCTGCTGCTCGATGAGGGGGCGCAGGCGGTAGGGGACGAGCTCGCCCATCGACAGCGAGGTCTCGGTCCGCTCGACCCCGTCGATCGCGAGGATCGCGGCGTCGATGCGGAACAGGTGGTCGGTGTCGCGGCACGCGACGGTGACGCGGAGGTCCGCCGTCCCGCTGCGCCCGTGGGCCTGGACCACCTCGGGGATCAGCGCGACGTCCTCGACGATCCGGGCGAGCTCCTTCTGGCGGAGCTGCACCTCGACGAACGCCGTGAGCGGGTGCCCGAGGACGTGCGGGTCGATGCGCCGGTCGAGGTCGAGGAACGCGCCCTCGGCCTCGAGCCGGGCGAGGCGTGCCGCGACGGTGTTGCGCGAGAGCCGCAGCCGGTCGGCGAGCGCGACGATCGTCGCCCGCGGGTCGTCGGCGAGCGCGAGCAGGAGGTCGAGGTCGACAGCGTCGGCGCTGTGCATGCTGCTCACCCTAGCGGAGTGATGGTGATCACACTGCGCAGCGTGTCGGACGTCGGTGGAGCCATGTGCGTGACGCGGGTTACGTTCGCCTCATCCGGTGCTCGACGGTGAGCGCCGGCCCCGAGAGGTGAGGTGGCGATGATGTCCAGCGAACCTGCGGTGCGGACCGGTCCGACGGCGGCGACCCCGCCGAAGGCGCACGACGGTCACCGGGCGGCAACCCCGCGCGACGCACGAGCAGAGCGGAAGAACCCGGTGCGCGACGTCGTGCAGGGGGTGCCCGTCGACCAGCATCGGGGTGCTCCGGACGGCGCGCACTCGGCCGGTTCGACGCCCACGGTCGGTGACGCTCCCCGTCCAGCCGGGGACACGGCGTCGGGCACGACGCCGACGCTGCGCCTGCTGGAGGAGGACGGCACGCGCCGCCCCGACCCGGAGCTCGACCGCTGGCTCGCCGACCTCGACCTCGACGCCCCCGACGAGTCCGCGCGCGACGCGGCCCGGGCGGCGCTGCTGCGGCTCTACGAGGACATGGTCGTGGCACGGCGGGTCGACGCCGAGGCGACCGCCCTCCAGCGGCAGGGCGAGCTTGCGCTGTGGCCGCCGCTGCTCGGCCAGGAGGCGGCGCAGATCGGCTCGGCGCGCGCGCTGCGCGACGACGACTTCGTCTTCTCCTCCTACCGCGAGCACGCCGTGGCGCGGGTGCGCGGCGCCGCGCTCGTCGACCTCGTGCGCGTGTGGCGCGGCGTCGCTGTGGCCGGGTGGGACCCGTACGCGATCGGCATGGCGCCGACGCAGGTCATCATCGGCGCGCAGGCGCTGCACGCGACCGGCTGGGCGATGGGCGTGCAGCTCGACGTCCACGCCGGCCGCGTCGACGCCGGTGCCGGGCTCCCCGTTGGGGTCGCGTACTTCGGCGACGGCGCCATGAGCCAGGGCGACGTCAACGAGGCGTTCGTCTTCGCCTCGACGTACCGGTCGCCCGTCGTCTTCTTCTGCCAGAACAACCAGTGGGCCATCTCCGAGCCCGTCGCGCTGCAGTCGCGCGTCCCGCTCGCCGAGCGCGCCCGCGGGTTCGGCATGCCCGGCGTCCGCGTCGACGGCAACGACGTCCTCGCCGTCCTCGCGGTCACGCGGGCGGCGCTGGACCGGGCGCGGCACGACGGCGGCCCGACCCTCGTCGAGGCCGTCACCTACCGCATGGGCCCGCACACCACGGCCGACGACCCGAAGCGCTACCGCGACTCGGCCGAGGTCGAGGCCTGGGCGGGGCGCGACCCGGTCGCGCGCTTCGAGGCGTACCTGCGCGGGGTGGGCGTCCTCGACGACGACGCAGCCGCTCGCGTGCAGGGCGCCGCCGACGCCGCCGCCGCCGAGCTGCGGGCCGGGTGCGTCGCGCTCACCGACCCGCCGCCGCTCTCGCTCTTCGACCACGTGTACGCCGAGCCGCACCCCGCGCTCGGGCGCGAGCGCGCCGAGTACGCGCACTACCTCGCGTCGTTCGGCGACGCGGCCGGGGACGCAGCCGGGGACGACGACGCGGGCGCGCCGGGCGTCGGGGGCGACCGTTCGCCGTCGGGCACCGTGACGGGAGTGACGCGATGACCACGACCCTCACGCTCGCGAAGGCGCTCGGCGCCGGGCTCCAGCGCGCCATGACCGACGACGACCGCGTGGTCGTCATGGGCGAGGACGTCGGGAAGCTGGGCGGCGTCTACCGCGTGACGGACGGGCTGCAGGCCGAGTTCGGGCCGCGGCGCGTGCTCGACACCCCGCTCGCGGAGTCGGGGATCATCGGCACGGCCGTCGGGCTCGCGTACCGCGGGTACCGGCCGGTGTGCGAGATCCAGTTCGACGGCTTCGTGTTCGTCGCGTTCGACCAGATCGTGTCGCAGCTCGCGAAGATGCACGCGCGCACCGGGGGGAACGTGCGGCTCCCGATCACGATCCGCATCCCCGTCGGGGGCGGCATCGGCGCGGCCGAGCACCACTCGGAGTCGCCGGAGGCGCTGTTCGCGCACGTCGCGGGCCTGCGCGTCGTGTCGGTCGCGAACCCGCAGGACGCGTACACGGTGCTGCGCCAGGCGGTCGCGTGCGACGACCCGGTGATCTTCTTCGAGCCCAAGCGGCGCTACCACCTCAAGGGCGAGGTCGACCTCGACCCGTCCGAGCCACTGCCCCTGGACCGGGCGCGCGTCGTGCGCGAGGGCCACGACGTCACGCTCGTGACGTGGGGCGGCCTCGTCGGGACGGCACTCGACGCCGCGGTCGCCGCGTCCGACGACGGCGTGTCCGTCGAGGTGATCGACCTGCGATCGCTCTCGCCGGTCGACCACGACACCGTCGCGGCGTCGGTCCGCAAGACGGGCCGCGTCGTCGTGACGCACGAGGCGCCGCGCCACGCCGGGCTCGGCGCGGAGATCGCGGCGACCGTCGCGGACCGCTGCTTCGAGTACCTCGAGGCGGCGCCCGTGCGCGTCACCGGGCACGGCATCCCGTACCCGCCCGCGAAGCTCGAGGGGCACTACCTGCCCGACCTCGACCGCATCCTCGACGGCGTCGACCGCGCGCTCGGCCGGGCCGAACCGTTCGTCGCTTCGACGCCCGGGGCGGTCGCTGCCGACGACGCAGCGCCGGTCGCGTCGTCGGGCTCCACTGGGGCGTCGCGCCCGGTCGAGGCGGTGGCCCGGTGATGACGATGCGCGAGTTCCGCCTCCCCGACCTCGGGGAAGGTCTCACCGAGTCCGACATCGTGAGCTGGCACGTGCACGCGGGCGACCGCGTCGAGCTGAACCAGGTCATCGCCGAGGTCGAGACGGCCAAGGCGCTCGTCGACCTCCCGTCCCCGTACGCGGGCGTCGTCGCGTCGCTGCACGCGGAGGAGGGCCAGACCGTCACCGTCGGAGAACCGCTCGTGACGTTCGAGGTCGACGACGGCGCCCCGCCCCCCGCTCCCGCCGATCCCCTGGGACCTGTGGCCGGCCCGGGTGCCGAACCCGGGGATAACGATGTTTCGGCCGCCGGATCGGTGGACAACCCCGGGTTCGGCAATGCGCCGTCGGGTGGCCCGGAGTCGAATGCCGAGGCCGGCGCGCAGGAGCCGAACCTCGTCGGGTACGGGGCCGGACCCGAGCAGACGGGCCGACCGACGCGCCGCCGTCGGGCAGGCCTGACGGCGGCGACACAGCCGCGGCCCGAGACGCCCGCCGAACCCCGGGTTGTACACGGTTCGGCGGCCGGATCCGTGGACAACCCCAGGTTCGACGCCGCGCGGCCGCGGTCGACGCCGCCGGTGCGCGCGCTCGCGAAGAAGCTCGGCGCGCACCTCGAGCGCGTCGAGGGCACCGGCCGCGACGGCCTCATCACGCGCGAGGACGTCCTGGCTGCGGTGAGCTGCCACCGCGACGTCGTGCGGCAGCCTCAGGACGCGCGCGTCGCTCACCCCGGGCCGACGACGGCGCTCGGCGGCCCGACGGCGCCTACCGGCGAGAGGGGAGAAGTGGCCCCTGCCGGCGCCGGTCGAGGGGCCACTTCTCACCTCTCGGTAGGCTCCGATGCCGGTGTCGACGCCGGCCCTGGGCTCGAGCCCGACGTCGTGCCGGTGCGGGGCGTGCGCAAGCACACCGCCGCGGCGATGGTGTCGAGCGCGTTCACCGCGCCGCACGCGACGGTGTTCCTCACGGTCGACGTGACCCGCAGCGTCGGGCTCCTCGAGCGCCTGCGCACGCACCGCCTCGCGCGGGGCGCACGGATCACGGTGATGGCGCTTGCGGCGCGGGCGCTGTGCCTCGCGCTGCCGCGGCACCCCGCGCTCAACAGCGCGTGGCGCGACCTGCCCGACGGCTCGGCGGAGATCGTGCGGCACCGCCGCGTGCACCTCGGCATCGCGGTCGCCACCGACCGCGGGCTCGTCGTGCCGCACGTCCCCGACGCGCAGGACCTCGACCTGCCCGACCTCGCCGTCGCGCTCACCGACCTCACGGTCACCGCACGCGACGGCCGCACGACCCCCGAACGACTCACGGGCGGCACCATCTCGATCACCAACGTCGGAGTCTTCGGTGTCGACGCGGGCACCCCGATCCTCGTGCCCGGCGAGGCGGCCATCCTCGGCCTGGGCGCGGTCCGTCGTCGGCCCTGGGAGCACGACGGCGCGGTTGCCCTGCGCGACGTCGTCACGCTGAGCCTCTCGTTCGACCACCGTGTGGTCGACGGCGAGCAGGGCGCGCGCTTCCTCGCCGAGCTCGGCGCGCTGCTCGAGGACCCGGCGCTCGCACTCCTCGCCGGCGGCTCGACACCAACGGGTGGCACGCCGTCCGGCCGAACCCGGGCTTCCTCGTCACGGGAACCCGGACATGACGTACAGACCCGGGTTCGGCAGGGGGAGGTGGGGGCGTGACCGTGCTGACGACCGCCGTCGACCCGGGATCCGAGGCCGCCCGCGCGAACGACGCCGCGCAGCGGGCGCTCGCGGACGAGCTGCGCGAGCGCACGGCGACCGTTGCGCAGGGCGGCCCGGCGTCGTCGCGCGACCGGCACGTCGCGCGCGGCAAGCTGCTGCCGCGCGACCGCGTCGACCGGCTGCTCGACGAGGGCAGCCCGTTCCTCGAGCTCGCGCCGCTCGCGGGGTACGGCGTGGACGACGGCGCGTGGCCGGCCGCGGGGGTCGTCGCCGGGATCGGCGTCGTGAGCGGGCGGCAGGTCATGGTCGTGTGCAACGACGCGACCGTGAAGGGCGGCACGTACCACCCGCTCACGGTGAAGAAGCACCTGCGCGCGCAGGAGGTCGCGCTGGAGAACCGGTTGCCGTGCGTCTACCTCGTCGACTCGGGCGGCGCGTTCCTCCCGCGTCAGGCCGAGGTGTTCCCCGACCGCGACCACTTCGGCCGGATCTTCTACCACCAGGCCCGGCTGTCGGCGGCGGGGATCCCGCAGATCTCCGCGGTCCTCGGGTCGTGCACCGCGGGCGGCGCGTACGTGCCGGCGATGAGCGACGAGACCGTCATCGTGCGCGACCAGGGCACGATCTTCCTCGGCGGCCCGCCCCTCGTGAAGGCGGCGATCGGAGAGGTCGTCACGGCCGAGGAGCTCGGCGGGGGCGAGCTGCACGCGCGGCGCAGCGGCGTCGTCGACCACCTCGCCGACGACGACGAGGACGCGCTCGACCGGGTCCGCCGCATCGTCGCGACGCTCCCGCCCGACCCCGAGCCGGCGTGGGACGTCGTGCCGGGCGAGCCCCCCGTCGTCGGGCACGACGACGGTTCGCCCGGGCACGACGACGGTTCGCCCGGGCGCGGCGCCTCGCCCGCCCGAGGCGGCGAAGGTTTGTACAGCGCCGTCCCGACCGATGTACAAGCCCCGTACGACCCGCGCGAGCTCATTGCGCGCCTCGTCGACGGCAGCCGGTTCGACGAGTTCAAGCGCGAGTACGGCGACACGCTCGTCACGGGCTTCGCGCGGATCCACGGGCACCCGGTCGGGATCCTCGCGAACCAGGGCGTGCTGTTCTCCGCGTCGGCGCTCAAGGGCGCGCACTTCGTCGAGCTGTGCGACCAGCGCGGCATCCCGCTGCTGTTCCTGCAGAACATCTCGGGCTTCATGGTCGGCACCGACGCCGAGGCGGGCGGCATCGCGAAGGACGGGGCGAAGATGGTCACCGCCGTCGCGACGACGCGCGTCCCGAAGCTCACCGTGATCGTCGGGGGGTCGTTCGGTGCCGGGAACTACTCGATGTGCGGGCGTGCCTATGCGCCGCGCTTCCTCTGGTCCTGGCCGGCGAGCCGCATCTCCGTCATGGGCGGGCCGCAGGCCGCCTCCGTGCTCTCGACCGTGAAGCGCGACCAGCTCGCCGCGCGTGGCGAGACGTGGGACCCGGCTGAGGAGGCCGCGTTCGGCGACGGCATCCGCGCCGACTACGACGAGCACGGCAGCCCGTACTACGCGACCGCCCGGCTCTGGGACGACGGCGTCATCGACCCCGCCGACACGCGCCGCGTGCTCGGTCTCGCCCTCGGCGTGTGCGCGCGCACGCCCCTGCCCGAGACCTGGACCGGCGACCGGTTCGGGCTCTTCCGGATGTGACTGCCGTGACCGCTCCCACGCCCCGCCCATCGCCCAGGGCCTCATCCGGCGCGCCCTTCGGCACCGTGCTCGTCGCGAACCGCGGCGAGATCGCATGTCGCCTGATCGGCACGCTGCGGCGCCTCGGCACCCGCTCCGTCGCCGTCTTCTCCGACGCCGACGCCGACGCGCGGCACGTCCGCGAGGCCGACGTCGCGGTCCGCCTCGGCCCCGCTCCGGCGGCGCGCAGCTACCTCGACGTCGAGGCCGTCGTCGCGGCGGCCGTCGCGACCGGCGCCGACGCGATCCATCCCGGCTATGGCTTCCTCTCCGAGAACCCCGCGCTCGCCGTGGCCTGCGAGCGCGCCGGCATCGCGTTCGTCGGGCCGGGCGTCGAGGCGCTGGAGGCGATGGCCGACAAGCTCGCCGCCAAGAGCATCGTCGGCGCCCGCGGGGTCCCTGTGGTCCCCGGTGCAGGGGAACCCGGGATGGACGACGACGCGCTGTTCGCCGCCGCGGGCGACGTCGGGTTCCCGCTGCTCGTCAAGCCGTCGGCCGGGGGCGGCGGCAAGGGAATGGTCGTCGTGCGTGCGGCCGACGACCTGCCCGGCGCCCTGGCCTCCGCCCGACGGATCGCCGCGGCGTCGTTCGGCGACGACACGCTCCTGCTCGAACGGCTCGTCGAGGCGCCGCGCCACATCGAGGTGCAGGTGCTCGCGGACACGCACGCGAACGTGATCCACCTCGGTGAGCGCGAGTGCTCGCTCCAGCGCCGCCACCAGAAGGTCGTCGAGGAGGCGCCGTCGCCCCTGCTCACCGCGGACCAGCGCGCCCGCATGGGCGACGCCGCGTGCGAGGTCGCGCGCTCCGTCGGATACGTCGGCGCCGGGACCGTCGAGTTCCTCGTGCCCGCCGCGACCCCTGACGAGTTCTTCTTCATCGAGATGAACACGCGCCTCCAGGTCGAGCACCCTGTCACCGAGATGGTCACCGGCCTCGACCTCGTCGAGCTCCAGCTCCGCATCGCCGCGGGCTCGCCGCTCGGGCTGGTGCAGGACGACGTCGTGCTGCGCGGCCACGCCGTCGAGGCACGCCTCTACGCCGAGTCGCCCGAGCGGGGTTTCCTGCCCGCGACCGGGACCGTCCTCGTGTACGACGACGACGGCGTCCCCTCCGGACCCGACGCGTCGCCGCTGCGGCTCGACTCCGGGATCTTCCCTGGGGCGGTCGTGGGCGGGCACTACGACCCCATGCTCGCGAAGGCTGTCGCGTGGGGGGCGACGCGCGACGAGGCCGTCGACCGGCTCGACGGGCTGCTCGTGCGGACCGTCGTGCTGGGGGTCGAGACGAACACCGCGTTCCTGCGGTTCTTGCTCGCGGATCCTGAAGTCCGGGCCGGGCGGCTCGACACCGGGTTGATCGACCGGGTTGTTTCGGCTGGATCTGGGTCCGTGGTCGGGTCCGGCGAGGGGGTGGGGGGTGTGCGCGCCGTCTACCATCCGCGGGCTCGTTCCTCGCCCGCTCCCGCCAAGCCCGACCACGACGGCGCGCACACCCCCCACCCCCTCGCCTCGTCCGTCGGCTCACCCGGCGACGGATTCGGTGCGGGTGGTTCTCGTGGTGTCGGGTCGGCTGTCGGGTTGCCTCGCGACGGCGCGAGGGAGGGTGAGGCTCGCGGTGTCGGGTCGCCTGGTATCGACGCGGGGTCGGGTTCGGCTCGTGCGGTCCGTTCGCCCGGTGGGTCGCACGTCGACGGCGGCGTGCGGTGGGTCGAGGTCGTCGCCGCGGCGTTGTTCGTCGTCGGTCGCGACGCCGAACCCGGGGTTGGCGACAGTTTCGAGCGAGATGTTGTCGGTAACCCCGGGTTCGGCGGGGGGCCTCGGGCCGACGACGATCCGTGGCGGGTCGGCGACGGGTGGCGGCTCAACGGGGCTGCCGCCGCGCGGCGGGTCGTGCTGGTCGATGCCGCCGGGGACGACCACGAGGTGCGCGTCACCGGGACGGCGCGCGACGCCGTCGTGCAGGGCGCGTGCGCGGACGACGACGCGTGGGACGCCGCGACCGGGGAGGGTTCGTCGGTCGTGGAACGTGCCAACGGCACGGCCGACGCGCCGGTCCGGCGCTCACGCACCGGGATCGAGCGCGATGCGACCGCCGACGGCGCGTGGTGGGTCTCGGTCGACGGGGTGCGGGAGCGGGTGCGGCTCGCCCTCGACGACCAGCAGCCCGCTGACGGCGCGCCCGCCACGGTGTGGCTGTGGCACGACGGGCGGACGGTCGCCCTCGTGGCCCCCGACCGGGGCGAGCGGGCCGCTCGGGCGCGGGCCGACCGCCGTCGGGCACGGGGTCACGTGCCGGGAGCCACCGATCCCGAGGTGCGCGCAGCCATGCCCGGGACGGTCGTGACGGCCGTCGCGGACGGCGAGACCGTCGCCGCCGGGGCCGTGCTCGTCACGGTCGAGGCCATGAAGATGGAGCACCCGCTGCTCGCCCCGCACGACGGCGTCGCGACCGTGCGGGTGCGCCCCGGCGACCTCGTGCGCCGGGACCAGGTGGTCGCCGTCGTCGACCCTGTCACCGCACCGGACCGGGCCAGCCGCGAACCAGCACCACCGAGATAGCGACCACCCGCCCAGATAGCGGTCGCCGGTCACTACCTCGACCGGACGTCGCTATCTCGGCACCACTCCGACACCCAGGGAGCATCATGATCGAGGCCGACGTCCTGCTCGACGACGAGCAGAGGAAGCTCAGCCAGGTGGTGCGCGACTTCGCCGACAGCGTCGTCGCGCCGGCCGCCTACCAGTACGACACCGAACGCCGCCTGCCGATGGAGATCATCGCGCAGATGGGCGACCTCGGGCTGTTCGGCCTGCCGTTCCCCCGCGAGATCGGCGGCCAGGGGCAGGACTACGTGTCGCTGTGCCTCGCGGTCGAGGCGCTCGCGCGCGTGGACCAGTCCATCGCGGTGACGCTCGAGGCGGGCGTCGGGCTCGGCATCGTGCCGATCTACCGGCACGGGTCGCGCGAGCAGCAGGAGCGCTGGCTGCCCGACCTGCTCGCCGGGAAGGCGCTCGCGGCGTTCGGCCTGACCGAGGCCGAGGCGGGCTCGGACGCGGGCGGCACCCGCACGACCGCGCGGCTCGACGGCGACGAGTGGGTGATCGACGGGTCGAAGCAGTTCATCACCAACTCCGGGACCCCGATCACGAGCCTCGTGACGATCACGGCCGTCACGGGCGAGACGCGCGGCCCGGACGGCGCGGTGCGCAAGGAGCTGTCGAGCATCATCGTGCCCGCGGGGACGCCGGGGCTCGAGGTCGGGCCGGCGTACGACAAGGTGGGCTGGCACACGTCCGACACGCATCCGCTCACGCTCACCGGAGTGCGCGTGCCGGCGGAGAACCTGCTCGGCGAGCGGGGCCGGGGGTACGCGAACTTCCTGCGCGCGCTCGACGAGGGTCGCATCGCGTTCGCCGCGCTCGCGACGGGCGCGGCGCAGGGCTGCCTCGAGGAGGCGCTGCGGTACTCGAAGGAGCGGGTGGTGTTCGGGCGCGCGATCGGCGAGAACCAGCACGTCGCGTTCACGCTCGCCCGCATGCAGGCCCGCGTCCACACCGCGCGGCTCGCGTGGCTCGATGCGGCGCAGAAGCTCGTGCGCGGCAAGCCGTTCAAGGCCGAGGCGTCGGTCGCGAAGCTCGTGGGCGGCGAGGCGGCGATGGCCAACGCGCGCGACGCGTCGCAGATCTTCGGCGGCTACGGCTTCCTCAACGAGAACCCTGTGGCGCGGCACTACCGCGACGCGAAGATCCTCGAGGTCGGCGAGGGCACCACCGAGGTGCAGCTCATGGTCATTGCGAGGAGCCTGGGCCTGGAGGGTTGACCCGGGGTCGCGCGCCGAGCACGGGGTTGCTGTCGTTCTGGAGCGTGTTGCGACAGCAACCTCGTGGTCGACGGCGGGCAGGGTCGTTCTCGGCGGACGTCGCCGGGGCGCGGCGAGTGGGAGGGAGCAACGATGCGCGAGGTGGTCCAGCGGGGCCTGTACTACGACGAGCTCGAGACCGGCGTGGTGTACCGCCACCGGCCCGGGCGCACGCTCACGGAGGCGGACGACGTCGTCTTCTCCACGCTCACGATGAACCACCAGGCGCTGCACCTCGACGCCGCGTGGGCCGCGACGCAGCCGTTCGGGCAGCGGCTCGTCAACTCGATGATGACGCTGTCGACGCTCGTCGGGCTGTCGGTCGGGCAGGTCACGCAGGGCACGATCGTCGCGAACCTCGGGTTCCGCGAGGTCGAGTTCCCGAAGCCCCTGTTCCACGGCGACACGCTCTACGCCGAGACGGAGGTCGTCGAGAAGCGGCTCTCGGCGTCGCGCCCCGGGCAGGGCGTCGTCACGCTCGAGCACCGTGGGCTCAACCAGGACGGCGTCCTGGTCGCACGCGCGGTGCGCACCGCGCTCTTCTGGACGCGCGCGGCCCACGAGGCCGCCGGCTCCGTGCCCGACGGCGGTGGGTCGCCGGAGGGTGCCGAACCCCGGGTTGCGGGGCACCCGCACGACGCCGAACCCGGGGTTGCGGGCCAGGCAGAGGCCGACGTGACCCTCAACCCCGGGTTCGGCGGGGAGACCGGCACAGGTGCGCCGCGCAGCGATCACCACGAGCCCGTCCTGAACCGCGGTGACGAGGACGGCGCGTGGTGAGCGCCGCCGAACCCGGGCTTGCTGGTCATGGGGAGGCCGAGGTGACGCATGATCCCGGGTGCGGAACCCTGGCCGCGGGCGGCGGGTTCGGGCTCGGGCCGGCGCTGCTGTTCTGCCCCGGCGACCGGCCCGACCGCTTCGCCAAGGCTGCCGACCGTGCCGACGGTGTGATCCTCGATCTGGAGGACGCCGTCGCCGCCGCCTCGAAGGACGCCGCCCGTCGCGCGGTCATCGAGGCGTCGGCGGTCCTCGATCCGTCCCGGACCGTCGTGCGCGTCAACGCCGTCGGGACCCCCGAGCACGCGCTCGACGTCGCGGCGCTCGCGGACACGCGGCTGCGCACGGTCATGGTCGCCAAGGCGGGCCCGGAGCTGCTCGGCTCGCTCGGGGCGCTCGCGACGACGCTGCCCGGGATCCGGGTCGTCGCTCTGTGCGAGACGGCGGCCGGCGTCCTCGCGGCCCCGCAGCTCGCGCAGCGGGACGAGGTCGTCGCGCTCATGTGGGGCGCGGAGGACCTCGTGGCGTCGCTCGGTGGGACGTCGAGCCGGCGGGCGGACGGGACCTACCGCGACGTCGCACGGCACGCCCGCGCGTCCGTCCTGCTCGCCGCGGGCGCGGCGGGCAAGGCGGCGGTCGACGCCGTGCACGTCGACGTCGCGGACCTCGAGGGGCTGCGGTCCGAGGCCGAGGACGCCGCCGCGTCGGGGTTCGCCGCGACCGCGTGCATCCACCCGAGCCACGTCCCCGTCATCCGCGCGGCCTACGCCCCGACGCCCGAGGAGGCGGCCGCGGCCCGCGCACTGCTCGACGCCGCGGCCGCGAACCCCGGTGGGCCCGACGCCGTGTTCACGTACGACGGCCGCATGGTCGACGGCCCGGTCCTGCGGCACGCCGAGGCGGTGCTGCGTCGGGCGGGCGCTCGCTGACGGTGCGTCACGCGCACCCCGCTGACGGGGAGCGGTCCCCATGGGACCTCCGCGCGCGACGCCGTCCCGGGGCCGTACTGTCGGGCGCGTGACCGACGCGACCGGGCAGGACCCGCAGCAGAGCCAGCACTGGACCGAGGGCTTCCCGCACCTCGCCGACCGCGCCGCGACGCAGCTGGGGATCGACGTCCCGACCGTCGCCCGATACAGCAAGGTCGTGCCCGGCGGGTTCCACGTGTGGACACCGGGGCGCGGCGGCGCGCAGACGGTCGTCGGGTTCGACGGGTCGGTGTACACGCGCGAGTCGTCGTTCTCGCAGGCCGACCTGGTCGCCGGCTTCCAGGCAGGCCACCGGTTCGACCCGGTCGCCACCGGTCATCCGCTCCCGCACGCGGCGTCGGGCGCGGCGGCGCTCGTGCGGTTCCTGCGGTCCGGCGAGAAGGGGGTCGCCACCGCGGAGGGCCTGAGCGAGGACGAGCTCGCCGAGATCGCGGGCGCGCCGTTCCGGCAGACGACGCCCGACGAGATCGTCGACCGGTTGCTCGCGCGCGGGAAGGGCGCGTACGCGGTCGTCGGCATCGACCGCGCCCACGGGCCGGGGCACTGGTTCGTCGCGCACTGCGACGGCGAGGTCGTCCGCGCGCTCGACCCGCTCTCGCGCCGCCTGCTGGACTCCTGGCCGCCGGCGCCGGACGCCGTGCGCTGGTGGGCCGACGGCGAGCCGACGCGGCAGCCGCAGCAGGTCACCGCCGAGACCCGCTCGCGGCACGGGCGGCGCGTGTGGGTGCGGACGACGCCGGAGCTGCTGCCCTGGACGAAGAACCTGCTCGACTGGTACGCCTCGACGGGACCGGAGCGCGTCGCGGCGGGCAAGGGCACCTGGTACGGGTTCTGGTGGACGGTTCTCGGCGCCGACGGCGACGACCTGCGCGTCGGGGCGACGGACCTCACGAAGCCGGGGATCGAGACGACCACGTGGGACGTCGACCCGATGCTCCGTGTGCTGCAGCAGCTCAACCAGATGGCGACCTTCAGCAAGGTGAAGCGGCAGGAGATCCGCTTCGTCGACCGCCTGCTCGTCCAGGACGGCTACGCGACGGCGCCGGAGGTCTACCTCACGCACCAGCCCGAGGGCAACGGGCGCACGGGCTGGTTCGTCACGACGCGCCCCGAGGCGCCCCGCGGCGGCACGACCGAGGTCGCCGCGCACGAGCTCTGGCGCGCGGCTCCGCACCTCGTGCGCTACCTCGCCCTGCCGCAGGGCTGGCGGGCGATGTACACGAACAACCGGACGGCGCGGCTCTGGAACCCCGACGGCGAGCTCGTGTGGGACGTGGACGCGGCGAGCGGTACGACGGCGGAGGTCGCGTCGTCGGGTGCGGCGCCACGGCCGCGGGGCAGCGCGGCGTACGAGGAGGCGCGGGCCGCCCTCGAGGACCGGGCAGCGAGCCGCGAGCGGCTCCTCGCCGCGGCGTACGGGCTGCGTGACGCGTTCGTCCGCAACGAGCACGTCATCGGGCTGCTGCCGCCCGACGCCGAGCGGGTGATGGTGGACGCGTACCGCGCGGCCGACGCCGGCGGTGCGGACCAGGTCTCGCGCGAGGCCGCGACGGCGTGGGTGCGGGAGGCGTACTTCCGCGGCCTGCCGCTCGCCGCGGAGGCCGCCGGCCGCGTGGACCGGCTCGCGGAGGACGACCCCGACGGGAGCGCCCACGTGCTGCGCGGGTGGATGCGCTACAACGGGTACGGGTTCGCGCAGGACCCTGCGGCCGCCGTCGCCGACCACGAGGAGGGGGCGCGCCGCGGGAACGGCGACGCGCTCTTCGAGCTCGCGGTGCTCACCGGGACGGGGCAGGGCACGCCGGTCGACGCGGACCGCTCGCGGCAGTTCCTCGAACGGGCGGCGGACGCCGGGCACCCGCGCGCGCTGTACAACCTCGCCGCCGAGCACGCGACGGGCCGTGGCCGCCCGCGGGACCCGGCGCGCGCGCTCGAGCTCTACCTCCGGGCGGGGGACGAGGGCAACGGGCGGGCCGCCTTCACGGCCGGCGTCATGATCCTCACCGGGGACGGCGCGCTGCCCGACCCCGCGCGTGCCGCACGGGTCCTCGGCCAGGCCGAGGACCTCGGTTTCGACGTGCGCGACGCCGCGGAGCAGCTCCCGCCGCAGCTCGCCGAGGCGGTCGTGAGCGCGGTGGGCGGCGGATGATCGCACCGCTGCGAGAACTTCGCACGTCGTGACGTTACGAAGAAGGCCGTCCTCGTCGTAGGGTCGGGCGCGTGAACGTCTACGTGGTGCTGTCCCGCAGTCGTACGGTCCTGTCCCGCACGATCGCGCTCGCGACGCGCGACGAGTTCACGCACTCCTCCCTGGCGCTGGACCCGGGGCTGGATCTCATGTTCAGCTTCGGGCGCCGCCGGGCGGGCAACCCGTTCGTCGGGTGCTTCCGGCGCGAGCGGTTCGACGACGGCCTGTACCGCGACATGGACGTCGTCCCGGGGGTCGTCCTGGAGGTTCCCGTGACGCCCGAGCAGCACGAGGCGATCCGGGTGCGGATCATGGAGTTCCTCCTGGACTCGCACGCCTTCTCGTACAACGTGCGCGGGCTCGTGGGGGCCCGGTTCGGCCGGGGTCACGAGGCGGAGGACCGGTTCTTCTGCTCCGAGTTCGTCTACCACGTGCTGCACGGCGCGGGCGTGACCGATCTGGGCATCGAGCGGTGGCAGGTGCGCCCGCAGACACTTCTCGACCTGCCGGGGCGGGTCGTCTTCCGTGGGGACCTCAAGGACTACGTCGCGGCGCACGGGGCGCTCGGCACGACGCCGTCCCTCTCGTTCGCCCGACCGCGCGAGCGCGTGCTCGGCTGAGCTCGCACCTCTGCATCGCGCGCCAGGAGCGCCGGCGAGCGGGCCGAGGACGTCGCCCGGTCAACCGACGCGTAGCGCCGCGACGATGTCCTCGACCCGCTGCTTCGCGTCCCCGAACAGCATCCCGGTGTTCTCGCGGAAGAACAGCGGGTTCTGCACCCCGGCGTACCCGGCGGCCATCGACCGCTTGAAGACGACGACCCGGTCCGCCTCCCACACGCGCAGCACGGGCATGCCCGCGATGGGCGAGCCGGGGTCGTCGAGCGCCGCGGGGTTGACGGTGTCGTTCGCCCCGATGACGAGCACGACGTCCGTCTCCGCGAGGTCGTCGTTGATCTCGTCCATCTCGAGCACGATGTCGTAGGGGACGCGCGCCTCGGCGAGCAGGACGTTCATGTGCCCAGGCAGGCGGCCCGCGACCGGGTGCACCCCGAAGCGGACGTCCGCGCCACCGTCGCGCAGGATCTCGACGAGCTCCGCGACCGGGTACTGCGCCTTGGCGACGGCCATGCCGTAGCCCGGGGTGATGACGACGCTGCGCGCGTCGCGCAGGAGGGCCGCGACGTCGTCGGCGCTCACCTCGCGGTGCTCGCCTGGCGCGCCCTCGCCGCCCGCGGGCGCCGCGCCCTCCTCGGTGCCGAACCCGCCGAGGATCACGGAGACGAACGACCGGTTCATGGCCCGGCACATGATGTACGACAGGATCGCACCGGACGACCCGACGAGGGCGCCCGTGACGATGAGCAGGTCGTTGCCGAGCATGAAGCCTGCTGCGGCGGCGGCCCAGCCGGAGTACGAGTTGAGCATCGACACGACGACGGGCATGTCGCCCCCGCCGATCGACGCGACGAGGTGCCAGCCGAGCGCGAGGGCGACCACGGTCAGCAGGAGCAGCGGCCACACCGACGGCACGACGACGAACCACGCCACGAGCGCGACGCTCGCCAGCAGCATCGCGAGGTTGAGCAGGTTGCGGCCCGGGAGCTGCAGGGGAGCGGAGCGCGTGCGGCCCGACAGCTTGAGGAACGCGACGACCGAGCCCGTGAACGTCACGGCGCCGACGAGCACGCCGAGGGAGACCTCCACGAGGTGCGCGGCGCCGTCGGCCCCGGCGGCATGGGCCGTGAGGTACGAGTTGAAGCCCACGAGCACCGCCGCGGCCCCGACGAAGCTGTGGAGGATCGCGATGAGCTCGGGCATCTGCGTCATCTCGACGCGCCGCGCGCGCCACGTCCCGACGACGGCACCGACGAGGAGCACGAGCGCGACGAGGATCGCGGTGACCAGCACCGGCCGGGCGCTCGTGTCGAGCGCGAGCACGATCGTCGCGGCGAGCGCGAGGGCCATGCCGACCATGCCGAGCACGTTGCCGCGCCGCGCCGACTCCTGCTTCGAGAGCCCCGCGAGGCTCAGCACGAACAGCACGGCCGCGAGGACGTAGACCGCCTGCGCGACGGAGGTCGCGGTCATCGGGCCACCCCCTGCGGGGCGCGGGTCGGCGCGTCCTTGCGGAACATGCGGATCATGCGGTTCGCGACGAGGAAGCCACCGAAGACGTTGATGCTCGCCACGGTCGCGGCGAGCACCGCGAGCGTCGTGACCACCCAGTCGTCGGAGCCGATCTGCAGCAGCGCGCCGACGAGGATGATCCCGGAGATCGCGTTCGTCTGGGCCATGAGCGGCGTGTGCAGCGAGTGCGTGACGTGCGAGATGACGTAGTAGCCGACGATCACCGCGAGCGCGAACACCGTGACGTGCCCGACGAGCGACGGCGGCG
This sequence comes from Cellulosimicrobium sp. BMG9.22, assembly GCF_059159975.1. Lineage (NCBI taxonomy): Bacteria > Bacillati > Actinomycetota > Actinomycetes > Micrococcales > Promicromonosporaceae > Cellulosimicrobium > Cellulosimicrobium sp. BMG9.22. The sequence goes on from NZ_JBZGBY010000006.1 coordinate 179,358, forward strand.
CGAACGACAGCGCGAGCGTCACGAGCACGGCGGCGAGGGCGGCGCCCACGGTGCGGCGGCGACGTCGCAGCGCGGCGGCGTCCGCCTCGGCGGTGAGCGCCCGCTGCCGGTCGGCGGCCTCCTGCACGGGGTCCGACGGCGGTGGCGCAACCGGACCCGCGCCCGGTGGTGGTGCGGCACTCACGGCGACGGGCGGCGGCGGCCAGAGCACCTCGCCGTCGCGCGCGACGGTCATGCCGCGCTGCACCGGGTCGTCGAGGTCGAGCACGACCTCGCCGTCCGCGCCCGGCGTGAGCAGCTCGAGCAGGTGCACGACGTTCGTCCCGAGCAGCTGCGACGTGTGCTGCGGCAGTCGTCCCGCGAGGTCGGTCCAGCCGACGACGACGACCCCGCCCGCGGTCACGACCCGCTCGCCGGGCACGGTGAGCTCGCAGTTGCCACCGCCCGACGCCGCGAGGTCCACCACCACGGCGCCCGGGTGCATCCCTGCGACCGCCGCGGCCGTGAGGGTGCGGGGTGCGCGGCCCCGCACGAGCGCCGTCGTGATCACGACGTCCGCCTCGGCGGCCTCGCGCGCGTACACCGCGAGGGCGGCGGCCTCCTGCTCGGGCGTGAGCGGCTTCGCGTACCCGTCGGCGGACATGCCCTGCTGCGCCTCCGGGGCGCGGACGGCCGTGCCGCCCATCGACTCGATCTGCTCGGCGGCCTCGGTCCGCACGTCGAACGCGCGGACCTGGGCGCCGAGGCTCGCCGCCGCGCCGACCGCGGCGAGGCCCGCGACACCGCCGCCGATGACGAAGACGCGCGCGGGCGGCGTCTTGCCCGCGGCCGTAACCTGCCCCGCGAACATGCCGCCGTACTCGGCCGCCGCCTCGACGACCGCGCGGTACCCGGCGACGTTCGACAGCGTGCTCAGCACGTCGAGCGCCTGCGCGCGCGAGATGCGCGGGACGGCGTCGAGCGCGAGCGCGGTCACGCCGTGGGCGGCGAGGCGCTGGACGAGCGCGGGGTCGTTCGCCGGGCCGAGCATCGCGACGAGCGTCGCGCCGGGGCGCAGCTGCGCGACCTGGTCGTCCGTCGGCGCGTTCACCGCGGTCACGACGTCGGCGCCCCACACGGTCGCCGAGTCCGCGACGACGGCCCCCGCCGCCTCGTAGGCCGCGTCGGCGAACGTCGCGGCGGACCCGGCGTCGTGCTCGACGACGACCTCGTACCCGAGCGCGCGCAGCCGCTCCACGGTCCGGGGGGTCGCAGCGACCAGCCGCTCCCCGGCCGCCACCTCGCGGGGGACTCCGATCCTCACGTGCGGGCTCCTCACCTCGTCGAGCATCGTCGGCACCCCGGCGTCGTCGCCGACGGGTGCGCGGTGAGCCTACCGAGTCGTGGCGCCCTCCCGACCGGGCCGAACGTCCCGTGGACGAGTCCCGGCGGACCCGCTACAGGTCGCCCTTCTTCTGCAGGTGGCGCATCGCGACCCAGCCGATCGGGATGCGGCCCCAGTAGGTCGCGACGCGGAACAGGAGGGTCGCGGACGTCGCGACGGCGAAGGGCACGCCCGCGGCGGTGAGACCCGCGGTGAGCGCGAGCTCGATCGTGCCCAGGCCTCCGGGTGTGGGGACGGCGGCGCCGGCCGCGTTCCCGACGAGGTAGATGACGGCGACGTCGACGAGGTCGAGCTCCTGGCCGAACGCCGCGAGCGCGGCGTCGAACGCGAGGACGTAGCCGAGCGTCATGACGATGTTGCCGCCGAACCCGATCGCGAGCCGCCCGGGCTGGCCGAGCATGGCCGACAGGCGCGGCCACACCTGCTGGACCGTGGGCCGGATCTTCGCCAGGACCCAGTTCCGCACCACGGGGACGAGGAGCGTCGCGAGCACGGCGAGCGCCACGCCACCGATCGCCAGGAGCACCGTCGTGGAGGGAAGCTCCACGAGGCCGCCGTCGCCGGTGAAGATCGAGAGCAGCACGAGGATGAGGATCGTCACGAGGAACTGCGACACCTGGACGAGCGCGACGGTCGCGACCGCGATGGGGGTCGACACGCCCCGCTTCGTGAGCAGCCGGAGGTTGAGCGCTGCCGGGCCGATGCCGGCCGGGGCGGCGAGGGCGACGTAGGACCCGGCGGCCTGGGTGAGGGTGACGCGCCACAGGGGCAGCTTCAAGGGCGAGAACGCCCTGAGCGTGAGGGCCGCGCCGACCCACGTGAGGATGCCGAGCGCGAACGACAGGACCGCCCACCAGGGGTTCGCCTCGGTGACCGCGTCGGCGATCTGCTCGAAGTTGAACGACGTGACGAGCGCCGTCACGGCGGCGATGACGAGCACGAGGGTCAGGATCGTGCGCGCCCCGAAGCGCGTGATGCGCTGCGGCTCGACGTCGGCCTCGGGCAGGCGGTCGACGAGGGCCGCGCGCAGCTCCTTGAGCAACTCCTTGTCCTGCCGCATCTCGTCGCGTGTGCTCGGCGGCAGGGCGACGGACTGCAGCAGCGGCCCGATCGCGGCGATGTCCTCGTCGGGCAGGACGCTCACGGCGGACTCGACCGCACGCCGCGCCCCGACGCGCAGCGCGAGCAGCGCGACCATCTGGGCGAGGTCGAGGCGGCGCGCGAGCTCGGACGACGCGATGTCGCCCTGCTCCCAGCCCGTGAGCCAGACCTCGGGCGCCCCGGTCGCCGGCTCGCGGGACACGAGCATGACGTCCGACGTGAGCGCGCGGTGCGCGATCCCCGCGGAGTGCGCCAGACGGAGCTGGCGCCACGCCTCGTTGAGCACGGAGTCGGTGAGGTCCTCGACGGGCAGGTCGCGCAGCGACACGGCGCCCGCGGCGTGCTCCTGGACGAGCATCATCGAGTCCGCGGACTCGCCGACGCCGAGGAGCCGCGGGGTGCGCACGCCGGCGGCGCGCGCGGCGTAGGACAGCAGTGCGGAGCGCTCGGCGGCGGCGCGCAGGGAGATCGCGGCACGTCCCTCGGTCCCGCGCAGCCGCAGCGAGCGCCAGAACCGGGTGAGGAAGCCGACGACCTGCCGGTCGCCGTCGAGGGCGACGACGTCCCTGCGCACGCCGTCCTCGGCGAGCATCGCGTAGACGCGGTTGTCGCCGGCGCGGGTGAGCGCGATGGCAGCAGAGTCGGACGGTGCGTCCTGGGCCGCGGCCGGGGTCCCGTTCGTCGTGCCCGACGGCGCGTGCCCGCTCGGCTGACCGGCGCCCCCCAGGTGCTGGTGCGCGAGGGCGGCGTCCGCCGTGAGGACCGTGCCGGCGTCGTGCTCCGCGCCCGGCGCGTGCAGGACCCCGACGTGCACCTCGGCCGTGATGTGGCCCTCGGCGTCGACCTCCGTGATGGGGTCGTCGGCGGCCTCGGCGAGCTCCTCGTCGTCCGTGACGTCGCGCACGCGCACGAGCGCCGACGGGGAGAAGCCGGCGCGTCGTACGCCCTCGACGAGGTCGGGGCCGTACGCACGCTCGCTGCGGACGCCCGAGGCGTACCGCACCGCCATGCCGGCGATCCGCCCGAGCAGGAGCGTGATGACGATCCCGGGCAGGGAGACCTGCCCCGTGATCAGCACCACGCCGATCGCCACGAACAGGAGGTTCCAGGACCAGGCGACCGTGCGTCGTCGGGTGCGTGTCCCCGCGGCGGTGAGGAGCCCCGCGATCGCGGCGACGTAGAGATAGTCCGGGATCGTGAGCTGCCACGACCCGTCGACGAAGGCGGAGAGGCCCCGGACGAGCTCGTCGGAGCCCCAGGCGCTGATGGCGAAGGAGACCAGCACGCCGAGCAGGAGCCCCACGCAGGCAGCGACGATCGCCTCGACGACCTGACGTCCCAGACGGCGGACGCCGAGCTCGATGAGGACTGCCGTCGGAACGAAGAGCGTGACGAGCCCCTCGAGCACCGCCACGGGGAACACGAGGATCCTCGCGAGCAGGTCCGAGAAGCCCTGGACGTCCTCCGCGACGCCCTCGGTCGTGCCGTGCGCGAAGACCGCCATGAGCATGACGACGGCGACACCGACCGCGCACAGCACGAGGTTGACCAGGTCGCTGGGGTGGCGCACCCGCGGCTCGGCGGTGTCGACGACGCGCACCGTGCCGACCGTGCCCCGACCCGGCCGGGTCAGCAGCGCCTCCAGCGCGCCGGTCTGCGGTCGCGGCTCGACCCCCGCGGGACCTGCGAGGCTGCCGACCTCGACGACGGGACCCCTCGCGCGCGCAGGCGGCGCGGGAGGCTCGGGCGCGGGGGCGGACATGCCAGCGAGTCTAGGCGCGGGGGTCCGGCGGGGCGCGGGATTTGGCCGATTCCTCCGGGCGATTCGCCGGGTTCGTCCCGCCGCGACGTGCCGACCCACGCCGGTCCGCACCGGTCGAGTGCCTGGCCATTTGTCGTTCACGAACCAGTTTGGGCGCAAATATCCCGCATGTTTCGGGAGCGTGCGCGGGGGTGTCGACGGGCGAGTGTGACGTCGCCCTCCCTAGCATGGGAGCAGCGACGGACGGGAGGGGCGGCATGGCACGCGAGAGCGCGCAGGGCGAGCCGGACGCGGAGAGCGGCCGCCCAGAGGCCGCCGTCCAGGAGCGCAACCCGTTCCGCAAGGTGTGGTGGCTGCCCGTCGTGCGCGGCATCCTCCTCGTGGTGCTCGGCCTGCTCCTCATGATCGAGCCGCTCGAGGAGCTCGGGACGCTCCGGCTCGTGCTCGGCGCGTTCCTCGTGGCCGACGGCGTGCTGGTCGCCGTGCAGGGGTTCGTGCACCGGCGCCAGGTCGGCTCCGCGTGGTGGCTCGCCCAGGCGGGGGTCAACGTCGTGTTCGGCGTCGTGGTGGCGCTGTGGCCCGACCTGACCCCGACCGCCCTCTACTACGTGCTTGCCGTGTGGGTGCTCGTCCTCGGCATCACGACGATCGCCGGCGCGGCCGCGCTCGCGCGCAACCGGGACCTCGGGTGGGCGTGGATGCTCGCGTTCGGGATCGTCTCGGTGCTGTTCGGCATCCTGCTCGTCACGCGCCCGCTCGACGCGTTCGACGTGCTCCGGCTCGTGACTGTCGTCTTCGCGCTCTACGCGTTCGTCTCGGGCTCGATCCACGTCGTGTCCGGGTTCGCGGTCCGCGCCGTGGCCCGCGAGCTCGCGGACCTGCGGGCGCAGGCCGTCGCGGCGGGCGTCGTCGTGACGGGTGGCTCGGTGCTCGGGGCCGCGGCAGCCCGGCCGGACGTCGCACAGCCGTCGGCCAGCCCGAGCACCCTCGGCCCGGACACCCCCACCGCCCCGGAAGCCCCCACTGCCCCGGAAGCCCCCACCGCCGACGACCATGCGGCCGCAGAGAACCCTCGGGTCGACCCGACCTCACCAGAGAACGGCGACCCGCCGAAATAGAGCCCTGGTCCGCCGAAGTAGAACCCTGGTCGGCTGAGGTAGAGCCCTGGTCCGCCGAGGTAGAGCCCTGGTCGGCCGAGATAGAACCGTGGTTCTTCGTGTCGGACGGCGGTGGTCGGTTTGGGTGGTCGGGATGGGTGGGGGCGCCACGTCTACCA